>CANGZM010000001.1 GCA_947458155.1 Synechococcaceae cyanobacterium
CCATACCGGACTGGAACGGCGCCATTGCGGTAAGTCGGGGGCATGGCGGAATCGGTAGACGCAGCGGACTTAAAATCCGCAGGTCGCAAGACTGTGGGAGTTCAAGTCTCCCTGCCCCCATTGCTGAAAAGGCTTGCGGCAACTTGATTCTTGAATGCCCTGGTCAACTAGGCAGCGGCCGGGACTAGGCAAGGTCTAGGCACGAAAAAGCCCAAAAAGGGCCAAACTAGGCACGGTTTTAGGCACGGTCGCCATGCCCTCCAAGGATCCGTATTTGACCCGTGTCAACCGGGCCCTCAGGGACCTGGGCTGCGCGGTAGCGATTGAGGTCGCCCCCTCCGGCAAGCGCCTGCGGCTAAGGGGCACGATGCCGCTGCCCGATGGTTCCTGGAAGCAGCAACGCATCAGCACCCCGATCACCTATCCCGGTGGATTGGAGCAGGCCCGCAAGCTCGCCGAAGAGCTCGGCCGCGATATCGAGCTCCAGCGCATGGGGCTGGATCCTTTCCCCTTTGAGCGGTGGTTTGATGAGCCAAAGCTGAGTGTTGGGGTCAAAGGTGGTGCGGCTGCTGGAGATGGCATTAGCGGTGTGGAGGCGATCCGCCGCACCGAACAATGGTGGACCCAGCAACGGCGCCGTGGGGTGAGTGCCTCGGTCTCCTGGGCCACCGACTACGCCTCTCCCTTAAAGCCACTTCTGTCCTTGGAGCAGATCGACCTGAAAGTCCTGAAGGCTGTGGTTGAAAGCAAGGCGGTGGGGAGCCGCAACCGGCGGCGGGCTTCAATCGCCACAGTTGCTGTGGCCCGTGCGATTGGACTGGGGCCTGATGCTGTACAGACCCTCAAAGAACTGGGCAAGGGCTACACCCCACAGAAGGATGCAGCCCCGCGGGAGTTGCCCAGCGATTCGGTGATTGTTGAGGTGATTGATGCGCTGCCGGCTGATTGGCAGTGGGTTGCCGGTGTGTGCGCCACCTATGGCACGAGGCCCCATGAAGCACTGATGAAGGCCCAGGTGCAAGCCAATGGCCTTGTGGCGGTCGAGGGCGGCAAGACGGGTGCCCGCCAGGGACTGCCACTTCCGAAAATCTGGATCGAACGCTGGTCGCTGGAAAACAAGCGCCTGCCCCGCATCAACCTCGATCGTGACCACCGCACGGTGGGAGCACAGCTGGGTGTGGCGCTGCGGCGGTTCGGGACACCCTTTAAGGCCTATGACCTGCGCCATGCCTGGGCGGTGCGGGCGATTCACAACCCGCAGATCAGCCCCTCCCTGGCGGCCAAGAGCCTCGGGCATTCCCTGATGGTGCACACCACCCTCTACCAGCGCTGGTTTGACAGCGCCTCGATGGCGTCACTTGTTGCGCAGATGTGAGGCGAAGCCCTCCACATCCACGTACAGGGTCCTGCGCTTGCCGGTATCGCCGGTTGTGGCGCTAACGAACTGGGATGGGATACGCCCACGGTCGATAGCCATGCGCAGGGCACGGGCGCTGGGGAAGTGCAGGGCCCTGGCGGCCTCGGCAAGGGGCAGCCAGGGGCTGCTGCTGAGCCTGGGTTTGAGATCGAGACGCGCCTGGATCACATTCAGTTGGGCACAGATGAGATTGAGCTGCTGTCTGATGTCGTCCGTAGCTGTCGGAGATGTGCTCATTGAAGTTGGAATCGCACAACACCATTTGAACCCCTGAGATCAGCGAATAGGAGCTACTAAACCGTGCAAACCGTGCACATTCCCGGAGTTGCACGGTTTGCACGGTTATTGGGCATCCGGATAGGGCGCAAAGGGGTTCAAATGAAAAGGCCGCAGCGAAGTTCGCCGCGGCCTTGGGTTCGTTGTCACCTGATTATGGCATCTCCGGCGATTGCTGCAGCTGCTTTCTGCTGCACTGTTCCACAACAGAAAGGCGTATTCCTGGCTGTTTACTGCCGGGGGGGTTGCCCATGACCCCCTGCGATTACAACGCACTGAGGCAAGCAGCCGGTCATCTGTCCCGGCTGGGGCTCAACCTGCAGACGGTGATTCCAGTGGCGCTCCCCGCCGCGTCTTACCCAGTAACCAAGCTGAACAACCGAACCGGCCAGAGAGAGGTTCAGCGTGACAAGAACGGGAAGCCTCTACCTGCATTTGTCGGCAAGAATCCGAGTTTTTGGCTGGTCGATGGTGAGCCGAGATTGACAAGCCAGAGCAAACCGGCTGATCAAGCTGAAGTGTTGAAACGGCTTGCGGTCGCCGAGCGACTTGGACAGCCGATCGGGCTGGCCATCATCCCTTCCAAGGATGTGGTGGTTATTGATTTTGATCGCAAGAACTACCCAAGCCAGGAGGCTTTGGATCAGGACTGGATGCGCCTACTGGATCTTTGCCCGGAGCTCACCAAGACACGCATTGAGCGCACGCCCGGCGGTGGGGTCCACATCTATGTCAAGCCAGCTGACGGGATGGATAGCTGGCGCACCGCAGCGGGGAAACTGCACTGCAATTTCACGACCATTGCCGGCGGTGAGCACTGCGGTGAGGTCCTGGCGGGCACCCGGGTGTGTGTCTGTGCCCCGACTCGCAACGGATCCGGCGGCTACGAGCTAGTCAATCCCGATTACGCCTACAGCTTGATCGAGGTCAGAAGCCTCGGGGCCGTGGGCATCTATCCCCAGGCCAAGGCGACCAGGGCGTCCACGGAGCCGCGGCAGAGGCAGAAGCGATCCTTAAGCCAGCAGCAGCAGCAGGCTTCATCGACGACGGCACCGGCACTGGCGGAGTTGATCGGCAGCAAGGCCAAGGAGGTGCTGAATGGCGGCAGTCCCTACCGGAGCAGCGAGGGAGCGGAAGTGGACCGGAGCGCCCAGCTCACGGGATTCGTGAGGGAGGTGTATAGCTGGGTCAACCTGCTCGATCAGGAGGGGCTGCACTATGGCGGCAGTCCTGCCGGGTTGATCCAGCAGGCCGTGACGGCCCTGGCCATCGAGGACAAGTGGGAGCGGGTGCTGGCCACGATCGATCAGGGTGATTGCCGTCATCAGGACGACGATGCCGCCCTGCGCCGTTATTGGCGGTTGGTCAGCAGTTCTGGCAGCGGCGGCAGTTTCTCTGAATCCACCGGTGTGCTCCCAGCGGCGGCAAAGCAGGGAAAGCCGACGTTGCAGCAAGCCCTGGAGGAGCTGGCGCAAGCAGGGCTCAGTGGCTCAGAGCTGTCCTTTCGGCAGGAGCACATCGGTAGTGACTACAACCGCAGCCTGCGGGATGTGCAGGGGCTCTACCAAGAGCTGATCCAGGAGCAGGAAGCGGCCATCGATGCCGATGATTCCCTTGATCAGCTGGAGCAGCTCGGCGCCACGGGCGACCTGGATGTTCGTTCCCTGATGCCACCGGCGTTGGTGGAGGCGCTGGAGGGGATTCGCCACAGCGCTGAGTTCCAGCACAGCACCCTGCTGGCCGTTCTCCTGGCCGGGTTTTCAGCGGCCCTGCCCCTACGCAGCTGGATCGAACTGGATCCGGCCGAGGACTTCAGTCAGCCCCTGACGCTCTGGGTTCTGTTGCTGATGCCCAGTGGTGAGCTCAAGACCCCTCTGCTGCACAGGCTGCTGGTCAAGCCCTGGCAGCAGAGCGTTGATGCGGTGGTGGAGCAAGCCCACAGGCGCCAGGTGGAGGCGTGGGAGGTCGTGAAAAAGGAGGCCGATAACGAAGGCGGTCCGCCGCCAGGTCCCAGGCCGCGGCTCCCCCAGACCCTGGTGACGGAAGACATCACCGTGCAGGGGATGGAGGTGCACCTGGAGATCCACGACAAGTGGGCCAACCGCTCGGTCTGCATCTGGCTGGATGAGGCCGCAGCGGCCCTGCGGCAGATGGCGGATCCGGCCAGAGCCGGCAAAGATGCCTCGCTGGGGGGCTGGTTGCTGTCCCGCTATGACGGCACCGGTGCCAGGGGCGCCAAGGTGGATCAGACCCGGGAGCGGCACTACAAGAGCTGCCGCCTGGCGATGGTGGCCGGCTGCCAGCCCGACGTCTACCGGGAGATCACCGGGGACGCCGACCAGTCGGGCCTGTCGGCCCGCTTCATCGTGATTGAGCAACACAGTGTCCAGCAACATTTCCCCTCCTGCTGGACGGAGGAGGAGATCCAGCGGGCTCAAGACCTCAAGCAATTGCTCGTGCGTTGTTACAGCGTCCTGGCCCGGATCGAGAGGCTGCACCTGCGGCTCACCCCAGAGGCCTTTGGTCTGTTTCAGGCTGAGCGGGCAGCGATGTATCAGCGCAAGCGGGCCAGCATCTCCGCAGCTGAACGCTCCTTGGCCAACAAGGCCGCCGGACGGATCGGCCGGCTGGCGGCCCTATTCCACCTGCTGTGGAGCATCGCGGAACGGGTAGAGGGTCCGATCTCTCTGAGCAACGAGGATGTGGGGGTGGACGCGATGACGCGGGCGATTCGTTTCAACCGCTTGCTGCTGGATCAAACCGTCGGCGTGCGCCTGACCTCGGCCGGCAACAGTGAGTTGGGGGCTTTGATGCTGAAACTGCAGCGGGTGGCCTGGGAGAAGCGCACGCCGCTGGCGTTGAGCACGCTGCGCCGTGCCCTCAGCGGCAAGCAGCGCCCTGATTCCGCCAAAGTCCAGTATGCCCTGGAGGTGCTGCAGGAGCGGGGCTATGGCGTCCTAGAGCCATCGGAATACAGGGGCCAGCAGGGCTGGAAGTACACCGCCACTAGGCAACTGCTGCCGGCCAGCTGAGGCAGAAAGCTCCACCCCTAAGGGGGATCCACCCCTGCCGTGCCACCCCTTAAAACCTCCGGAACGCCAGTCAGCACTGAGTTTTGAGTTCTAGGGGTGGAGGGGTGGACGATGACCACCGTGTTGGGCCATCGGCGGAGGCGTCGCGAAAAATTGAAGCAGTACACCCTGGAGTCCACCCCTGGGGTGGGGGGAAGATCCAGAAACCAGTTGTAGCAAGAGAAGAGAGAGTTGTTTCTTTCCCCCCAAGGGGTGGCCCAAGGGGTGGCCGAGGGGTGGGCAAGCCACGGCAAGGGGTGGAACTGTGACGGGAACGGCACAGCTGGCTACAAATGGGTAGGTTTTGTCGCATAATCGCGCCATGATTCCAGTACTCGACAGGCGAGAGACGGCCCTGAAGCTGGCGCGCAGCAAGGGCCTGCTCCGGACCGGGGAGGCCGCGGCCGCCGGTGCCGATCGCTCGACCCTGGCCCGTCTGTGCGAGCACGGTCTGCTGGAGCGTCTGGAGCGGGGGCTCTACGGCCTGCCATCAGCGGCCGTGCGCGAGCACGTCGATCTGGAGATCGTCGCCAAGCGGGTGCCCCAGGCGGTGTTCTGCCTGCTCACGGCTCTGCGGCTGCACGGCCTCGGGACGCAGCAGCCCCGCCGCGTCTGGATCAGCCTGCCTCGTGGTATCCACCGGCCCGCCCTGCAGTTCCCCCTGCTGGAGGTGATCCACGTGCAGCCGGCGCTGCACCGCCTGCAGGTGGAAACGCTGCGCTCCGGTCCGATCCGCCTCAAGGTCTACGGGGTGGAGAAAACCCTGGTCGACTGCTTCCGCCATCGCCGCCGGCTGGGCATGGAGCCCGTGCTGGAAGCCCTTAAGGACGCGATCAGCCAGCGGCGGCTGAATGTCGATGGGCTGTGGCAACAGGCCCGGGCCCAGCGGATGCAGCGGGTGATGGCGCCTTATCTGGAAGCGCTCCTGTGAAGACCAACCTGGCCGCATCGATCTGGTGACGCCTGCTTGCGTGCAGATCCACTACCCAGTTCTGCTGGCGGACCTCGGCCCACCCCGCCGAGCAGTATTGACCTCACCAAGAATGTGGTTTGTAGAACGCACCTTTTGAATCCGTCATGTTGTTCGGATATTGGCAGCGACTGACAATCGCAAGTCTTGACTTGGTGATGTCTTTAAGCTTCGTGGCCACTTCCTGAAGGCCATAGCTGGGAACTCGCCCAGGCCGGCTCACTGGGCGAACTATTCTGGTCTCTTTCCCGATAGTGTCTCGAACGACGCGGATCGGCTCGCAGAGATCTGTATCGTTAGTGATAACGATTGCAACATCATAAAGATCAAGAAATCCGTCCTTGAGTAAGTGTGTGGCCAAATTGACATCCGACATCTTCTCTTCGATTATCCGGACGATTGCGTGCTCGCTGTCTTTGGGGCAGTCAGGCTCTGTGCAGTTTCCTCTCGGCAAAGGATTCGCTAGTGGCTTCCTCTTGTTATTGCTGAAGAATTTTCCTTTGATGATGACCACATCAGGATCCGTCCGGAGGGCTCTCCAATAAGCTCGTTGTCTACCAGACGCTCCTGGGTCGGATGGGTCAGCCGAGATCTCAGCGGTAAAATACTTGATCGTCTGTATTTCTAAGTCGGGAAATAACTGCTCAGCCAAGAGCCTTATGTTCAACCATTTGCACCCCTTGGTCTTGTAGAGAGTCCCTGCGTACAGGTTGAAACCGTCGACGTAGACGTTGGCTTTTGGCAAGGCGTCGTGCAGGGGAAGATACGCAAAAGCCGCAGAAGGTAACTCCTGCGGCTCTGCACCCTGCCTACAGAGAGGCAGAGGGGGTATGAGACGAAGTTAAAGGCGGCAGTGACCCCATGTCAATGGCCCGACGCTGGCTCTCGGAGGCGTCTTTGCGGCAAGGGTACATTTGCGACGCATCCCGAACCAGCAGTTCCGCCAGGCAAAGGACCAGCTTGGCGCTGTCGCAGAGCAAGGCATCCCATTTAGCCGGCGGCGTGACGCTGCAGAGCCTGGCTGCGCTGACGAGGTGCTCCGGTCGACGACGGCCGTCCTTCAGCGTGCCACGGCTGCGCCGTGGCGTGCAACGGCCAGCCGCCGCCGGCCTCCGCTCCGGGCCGGTGATTGGGGGGGCGGGCAGGGTGGCTTTCCCGCGGCTGCGGTGGCGCTGCTCATTAGGCCGGCAGGTGTCGGATTAGGTGTGTCAATAGCCAGAGATTGCCTCGCGCGGCTGCGCGGTTGTCCATCAAGCCTGGCACTCTGGCTCGCCGTAAAGATGGCCGGCTGGCTATCACTCCATCTTGGGTTGAGAGCTTGATCCAAAATTCGTAAAGTCCCTGTTGCTGCAGTCGGTCTGCTGAGTCAAAAGTGCTTTTGTACTGCTAGAATAAGGGCTGCGCCAAAGGCCCCAAGCCCATCGCCTGCGGCAATTTCATCCCCTGATCTCGCCGTCATAGCCGCACCCTCAGCAGCGGCTTGATGCCCCGATCAGTTGTCACCTACGGCAACTGATTCCATGGCTGTTTGTACTTCATCCGGGCCGCTCGTCGGCGCCGGTCGTTCGCTTGTGATCGCAGCCGGCGGCGGCCGTGATCTGGCCTGGCCCCATCAGCGGGTTGCCGCTGAGCTGCTCGCCCGCAGTGGCGGTCGGCTGGTCCATCTGCTGCTCCATGGCGGTGCCCGCGGCGCTGATGCCGCCATCGCCCGCGCCGCCCATCAATTGGGCTGGTCGGCGCTCGTCCTGCCTGCTGAATGGCGGCGCCATGGTCGGGCCGCCGGGCCGATCCGCAATCGGCAGCTCCTGGCGCTGGCTGTCGCCAAGGCCGAGGCCCACACATCCCCTGGTGTCTCCACCTCGGTGCTGGTGGTGGCCTTCCCCGGTGGGTCCGGCACCGCCTCCCTGGTGAGAGAAGCCCGCCGCCTGGCCTCCAGAAGCCCGGTGCCGATTGCCGTAGTCGAAGTCAGCCCATCCGCCGGTCTCTGGGTGTGCCCACTGCCGTCCCAGCGATAGGTGCGCCTTGCAAATCCTTCTGCGCCTGAAGCATCCGGTTCCCATGGGCGCCCGCTGATCCCATTTGCCTTGCACTGCCATGCCCGTTCTCACCCCCATCCCCGTCGCTCCCGCCAACACGGCCCCAGCAGGGGCTGCGCCAGCTGCCGCCGGCCCGATCTGCAGCCTACAGCGCTCCGGCTCCCTCTTCCAGCTGGGTATCGAGGCCCAGGAACTCACCACCGCGATCGGCCAACTGGCCGAGCAGCTCCAAACCGATGACGACGTCAGCCGCTCCCAGGTCCTCGCTGAGCTGGAGGCGGCCCTGCTCGCTGAGGAGGGCAATAAGACTGCCCTGGCGGCCAAGGCTGACGCCACCTGCTGGGTGATCGAGCACCTGCGCGGCCAGGCCGCCTATCGCCAGCAGCAGGCCAAGCGGCTCACGGATCTCGCCCGCTGCGATGCGGATCGGGCCGATGCCCTGGAGGAATCCCTCGTCCTGGTCCTCACTCTCCTCAAGCCGCAGGCCACCCGGTTCAGCTTCCCGAACCACGAGCTCACCTCCCGCAAATCCCAGGCCGTCGAAATCGACGACGAGGAGACCCTCGATCCCCAGTGGCTGACGGTCAAGACCTCCAGCCAGCCGGACAAGGCCGCTATCAAGGAGGCCCTCAAGGCCGGCAAAGAGATCACCGGTGTCCGGCTGATCTCCCGCCGCTCCTGGCGCATCCACTAAGGGGCCAGAGGCCCCCTTGCGATCGGGTTCCGGTGGTGCAGCCGGAGCCCATTACCCACTGCCCACATCAATCACCAAGCATTGCCATGACCGTCGCCACACCCTCCGCCAACGGATCCGGCACCACAGGCCCAATCCCGGTGTCTCGCACAAACCACAGACCTGCCACCCGCCTGGAGCTGATCCACAGCGCTGAGGCCGACCCCTCTCCTCCACCTTCATCCATGCAGCCGGGTGCTGGTTTTTCGGCCAAGCAGATCGCGGCCCTTGCGGCGCCGCTTAATCGCGCCAACGTCAAGCAGCGCGAACAGGGCCGAAGCAAGGTTAGCTACATCGAGGGCTGGGTGGCGATCGCCGAGGCCAACCGCATCTTTGGCTTCGATGGCTGGCAGCGCCAGACGGTGGCGCTGCAGTGTGTCTCCCAGGCCGAACGCCGCATCGGCCGTGAGCCGAGCAAGCCCTCCGATCCACCACAACGCGACGGCTGGGGTGTCACCTACATCGCCCGGGTGCGGGTCACGGTGGCGGTTGCGGGCACAGCGCCCTTGATCCGCGAAGGGTGCGGCGCTGGCCACGGCATCGATGTGGACCTGGGCCAGGCCCATGAATCCGCCCTCAAGGAGGCCGAAACCGATGCCATGAAGCGGGCGCTGATGACCTTCGGGAACCCGTTTGGCCTGGCGCTCTACGACAAGCAGCAGCGAGAAGTAACCAGCCCCGGTGCCAGGACGCTGCGACCGGCTGCGGTCAGCACTGGCCAGACGCCCAAGGATCAGCCGCCGCTCCAGGGCACTGCGGCCATTGCTCCATCAGCGCCTCAGGCAGTGGCACAGGCAGTGGCTCAAGGCGATCCGGGTCTGGCCGCGCTGGATCCGGCCACCATCCGCCAGCTGCACGGCACCATCCGATCCCTGCCCGCCCCGCTACTGGCCGGTTTCACCAAGGCCTTCCGCAAGCGTTTCCAGGTGCCGGCAGAGGCCATCTCGATCTCTGATCGCATCCTGCACAAACGCCATCACGACTGGATCAAAGCCTTTCTCAGCCAGCACCAGGCCCCTGCGTCCAGCCAGCCGGACGCTCGGCCCCGGAGCACGGCACCATCTGGTTGAGCACCGAAAATCTGAGCAGCGAGGGTGGTGAACCCGTAACCACCTTGCTGTTTCCTGAGGACAAATAACCTGCGGATGGCTGGATCCAGAGCTGTTGCTGCTCCCAGCCAAGCGGGCAACCCATGTCCTCCTGCTGCTCAAGGGCATGGCCTGGTGTTAATTGGGAATTCAGAGCGGAGGCTTGGAGTACATCAACAAATGACCGATGGAAAGAGTGACCCCCTTGTTTGGGCATGCTGAGGACTGGCAGAGGCATGGGGGGTGTTGTTGCTGAGTGGTGGTGGGTAGGTCCCGCCGACCTGAGCGATGCGACACGAGCCGCAATACTCTTGGCTGATGTAGTTCAAAGGCGTGTTCAGCCAGCCGGGGCTGATCTGGACTCCACTGGGAATCAATTGCGGGTGGTGACCCAAGACCTTGTACCCATATCCTATGCGCCCCTGGACACAATCAGGGGTCCTTCACCCTGTCCAGACCTGACCCCGCCCCCCTACTGACTGACTTATTAGGCCCTGCCCCTCGAGAAGTCCTATGATGCTTCGGTCGTTTCGCCCGGACAACAGTATCCCATACTCCGGCTGGACAGGTTGCCTGAGGTGGTGTGCGCTTGTCATTGAGAGCACCGACTGAAGCCACTGACTCTATGTTATGAAAACCCACTTTTTCACAGTACTTCGCCCTACAGTTCCCTGAACTGACGGCATCAGGTTACAAGTAATGCGCCGCGATCCGCCCTGGCGTTGGAATTTGTGGGGACCATGGTCTCCTGGAGAGACCAATCCGCCCCCAGACCGAAAAGAGCAGATCAGGTCCCTTGCGGAGCGGCTAAGTAAGCAAAGGCCATATCTTTCAGCAGAGCAGAATTGGCTGCAGGCAGAGCGTGCCTTGCGGCAGAAACCATGGCGCCCATGGGTGATTCACTTCAGTGGAGATAAAGAAAGAAGCGGTTGGGATTGGGCTGATCTGCTCCTGAAATTGTCGATCCCTATTTTAATCCTTGGGCTTTCCATGGCTTACAGCATCATTAGCTCAAGCCGTCAAGAAAAGATTGCCCTTGATCAAAAAGAGAGCGATGTGGTTACTGAGTTTATTAAAGAAATGAACCCTCTTCTGCTGGAAAAAGGCTTGAAGAATGCTTCTAGAAGTTCAGAGGTGATTGGTGTTGCGAGAGGATTAACCATCGCAACATTGTCGAGGCTAAAATCAGAAGATGCGCCTAGCAAGCGCACAATTATTATGCGATATCTAATTGATTCTGGTGTTACTAACTCTGGGAATTTGTTTAGTCTCGCTGGCTCAAACCTCAGCGGGGTCAACCTGAGCAGGGCCGACCTCAGAGGGGCTAATCTAAGCGAGGCTGACCTCAAAGGGGCCAATCTCAGCGAGGCAAACCTCAGAGGGGCCATTCTCAGCGGCGCCAACCTCATGGGGGCCAATCTCTTTAAGGCCGACCTCAGCGGGGCCTACTTCAACGGGGCCAATCTCAGCAAAGCCAACTTATTGGAGGCTGACCTCAGCGGGGCTGACTTCAGCGAAATCTTCTTAGAAGTGAGCGGGGCTAATCTAAGCGGAGCCAATCTTATGGGTGCGAACCTCAGAGGAGCTAAACTCAAAGGGGCCTTTTTTAGAGAGACAATTTGCCCTGACGGGGTGAAAAGCAACAAAAGGTGCCCGGTGAATAAAACCTGGTGATGACAGAAGAAATTTCCGGTACTGTCAAGTTTAGCCAAGTTATCTCTGCCTGAAAAGAGTGGGCGATTGATCTAGCTCACCAGGTTTAGAGATGGCAGATCTGCAGCGATGGCAACCGTATGCTAAAGGATGCTATCCACCACCACTTCTGCCGCAGATTGGGCTCAATCTCTGTTCTATAAGATTTGATTGTGACAGTAGGCCAACGTGGTAACTTGGATAAAAACAAAGAATTGCAGAACTCCAAGACAAGAAACCCATTCTCAAGCGCATATCCGAGTAGATACCATGAGAGTTATTTTGACCACTTATTAATCAAGACTAAGTACAGTAGTGGAAAAGCAACGCAGGGCACAAGAGGATTGTTCCGCTGATCCTTTTCAAAATGCTTGCACACCAGCAGCTATTTAAAATCAGCTATGAAGACCTTGAATATCCTGGTGAATGAGAGGCACACTTTAAGGGGTTTGTTGTGCTGGATGGGATAAATAGCATACCAGATGACACCACAGTTGTATTCTTCAGAGAGAAATTGCGCAAAGCGAGAGTGATTTAAAAGTTTTTCGAGATGTTTGAGGCACATCTGCGCACCCAGAGGGTCACCAGACCCGTTGTGGTCATATCCTCAATGCGACTCTCGTCTCTGTTCTCAAGCAACGCAATACCCGGCAAGAGAACAAAGGAACTAAAGCCGGTGGGCTGCCGGATGGCTGGGATGAAAACCTAGATCGCTTGCGACAATGAAATTTAGATGCTCGCTGGACAAAAAGAATGGCATCAATTACTATGGCTCCATAAACAGCATTTATATCGATGTTGACCATCGATTTATCCGACGTTATGCTGTCATTTTTGACAAAATCCACGTCACCCTGATAATTTCATGTTTGCTAGATTCAGAAAATCATCATAACTACGTCTGGACTGACACAGCATAGTTAGGTGAATTCTTTGAGGATCTTCTTAGTATCGGTAGATTTGCAAGCTTGATCGAAAAAAGGTACACTCAATCATCCACTTAGCGAAGCAGCTAAGACACTGAATCGTGACAAGATGATTATCTGAACATGTGTAGAGCATGTCTTTGGGTGCATAAGCATGGCTATTAGTGGATAGCTGACAAGAATGATTGGTCTAGAAAAGAACGTGGCTTGGGGTGGCCTAAAGAAGTTGACTTTCAATTACCTTCATTATCAACAGCGCTCTTGTCATATAAATGTTGCTGTCAAATACCCAATCGAAAGCCTTCATGCTACAGACATTCTTGTCAATACTTGATATAAGTTTTTCCTGTTCTGGCGCCTCACTACAATAGGTTTTTATGTCCGAAGAACCTCTGCAGAGTTATGATTATTTGAGGTTCCTTGAAGTCATTGATTTTGATACTCGTCAATCCAAATCACAAGTGTCTGTTAATTTCCGTAACTGCTCCAAGTCCTTGCCGCTGATCAGATGGCGGCTTGGTTGCCAATTCGGCAGTTCCACCAATAGCTCCGTGCCCTGCCGAGAATCCTTGATTAATTGGCTAGCTGGGAAATAGTGGATATCCGTAATATAACCTTCGTTAGTAGAGGAATATATTTCACAGTTGCCCGTTGAGGTGTTTTTTGGATTATCAATAGTACTGTGGAGGCCACAGACTGCATGGTTCACAAATGTCCAAACTGATCTGGCAATGTTCTTTTGCTTACGCGGAAAATATTTATAGTTGGTTCCATTGGGCGGGCCAAGATTCGCCAGATTGGTGGGCGGACCTATACGGACGCCATTGACAACTATCTCCGTAATATTAGCTCCAATCGATTGATGGCGAATTCTTCCGATTTCAACAGCTTTGCCATCTACATAACGCGTCACTTTCTCACCCCAGCCGATTCCTCGTACACCGATCACACACTCACCTTTTTTTTGAAAGACGTAAAGATACGAAGCATCAATCTCCTCAGTTCCATATGGGTGAGATGTGCAGATTTCGCCACATACTCCCTGTATCGGGTGGCCAAAGATCGAACGTTTTGTCACAAAGACAGTTCCACGATGTGCACGATCAAAACTGTCGACAAGAGGAACAATACGATTGAAAATCAACTTACTTGGATTCAAGATATCTTCGTCAGACAAGACTTCGTTTTGTCGAGAGTGGGCAGGTGCAACTAACAATAGAAGAGTGGCAAAACCTGCGAATAGAAAGAAACAATCATTTGGAAGCGATATTTGGTCTATATATTGCCTCTGCAACCGATGCCAAAGCTTGAAAGTGATCATAGGCTGCGTACCTTTTCGTGGTGAAAAACCCTAGACCCGAGTGGCAGGTTCAGGGGGTGAACAAGGGGGAATGACGGGCTGTCATACCTGAGATGCTGTTCCAAGATAAAACGGGTCAATTGACTTGTAAAGTCTTTCGTACGTCCGAGCGTGTGTTGTGAGATAGAGAACTCTATGCAGCTGGATGCCTACGTGCTGCACTCTTCAGGCGTTGGCGGCCAGCAGGGCAGGGTTCGTCCAGTCTCGGAATTCAGGCCATGCTTGCATCGAAGAACATGCGGCGGTCCTTCCGTGCCAGTGCTCGTCCTGCTACAGCAGGACCGCCCCCACCAAGCGGGTGATGGTTTCGTCGTTGGGGTAGCGATCAGCCAGCGATATGGCAAAATACTTCGATCGGCTAATATTCTAGCCGGCGTTCTCCCAGGCGTTCACCGAGCGCAGGGATGCAGAGATCATCACCTGGTGGGCCCTTGGGACATGCTTTACCAGATTGCCAGCGAAGTGGAAGCGGCAGCGCTGGCATTCACAACCAAGCAGCTGACGGCGGATGGCCTAGGAGAGATCTAGCAGGGCATCGTTCACCACCAGCTTGATGTCACTGAAGCCAGTAACCCTGAAAGAAGCTATAACCTCAACCCAGAAGACCTCACTCTAGCTGTCGGCCCCCTTGTAGACAAAGCTTCCTCCGCAAGAGTTGCCCAGCAAGTCACGGCGCCCGTCGACATTAACGCCCATGGCGACGGCGGCGGCCCTGGAGAAGAACTGCTTGGCCTTGCCCAGTCGACCCTTGTGTTAGGTGGGATATAAGTAGACGAAGACGTAGCCAGTTGACTTCATTGAGTGGTTTAAGTATATTTTCACTTGATGTTCGATCTCCTGAGAGATACGACTTTGCTGCGACCTGGAGATGCCGCTCTTGGAACCCAGATGCCCACCAGGGTTTCGAGCTTGCAGTTGGAAACGATGTCAATTTACGCTTCCAAGATCATGGTTTTGGGGGGCTTGGTCTACCTGTCGAGGAGGCACGAGTTTCTAGATTATGAAGCTGCCGGTCCGCATTTAGGGCATCAGCAAATAGATGTGGCTCATCTGTGTAATGAGGGTTCGGGGGCCGATAACCGTTGCGGTAGCCGAGCCACTCCTTTCTTCGCTCATGTCGGTCAGCCTCCAGAACGGCTGCGAAATTAAACATGATCACCTGCTTCAGGCCGTCGCGGGGCAGTTCGAGGATCGGTCCTTCGGTACTGCTGCCATCTATCTGCGAGGCCAGCACGGGTGAGGAATGAGGTGACTGGGACATGGTTTTAATGGTATTTGTAGTGCTCAAATTACGAAAACGTGCCTGCCCACCTCTGGCAATACCGGCCGTGGGGTCCGCCGCTTGATGTACACGGTATACTCCAGCTATGATGGGATAGGGGTGACGGAAGATCTACAGTTTTAGGAATATTAGCTCGTTATTCTAGATATAATTATTACATGTATAGGTAGCAATCTCCGCCATTCCGAAGCCGAGCTAATCGGGGAGACCAGAGGACAAAACCAGCCTTAGCTTTGATTGTACCCAAAGCACCAGCGGCGCTTTCAACCTAATCAAAAAGTAGAAAGTATTATTGACAGCCCCAAAGAACATGAAATAACATCTTTTGTTCGCGCTTACTGAGAAGAAAGTCGAGAAAGTCGGAATTAGTACTTATGCCTCGTGTTAACCGAATCTTGGCCGCATTGGGATTTAGGTTTGCCCGTTTAATCGTAAGGTTGTTCTCCAGCTCCAGCAGACTCAGGGCACTGATGCTTGGTCCACTGCGGAGATAAGAGCGTTTAAAATTGCTGGATTGCACCAATAGAGAGCTCGCGATACCAAGCAGAGGATTGGAGATTGTTGGCGTGAAAGTGATGCGTCGGTAGATTCCTGGTATTTCAATTTTTCGAACAACTCTATTAGGATTATTACGAAACACTTCTTCTTCCCGTTGCATTCCTAGCAAGGCAGAATTGACTAGGGCATAGCACTTGCCAGATTCAAGATGTCGTATAATTTGAATATAAGCTACGAAGGTGTCGCATTTACCAAGCAACGTAAATGAGGTATTTGTGCCAGTTAAGCAATTATTTTGTTCCGAGTATTTAAATAGAACAGAAATATAGGAATTTCCCATGTCATCTAGCTTGGTGGTCAATTGGCCAATTGTCAAGTTAAAGATATTGCACTGGGCGAATACCGAATTAGAGGGTAGTGTCGAGCATTGGTCTACAATTGTTTTCGCAAAAATGCAAAACGGCCGCGAACCTTGCCTGATACAAGGAACATCATCAATAGTGGCAGCTGAAGTAGGCTTTAATATTGAAGAGGATAAAAAGATAGTCAATAGAAGCCAGAGCGGGGTAGATCTGTATATAGCTGCATGATGCATCGTAACTATTCTCCTATGTGATTATAAAGGATGATTGGTAAAAAGATTGAGTTTGTTGAGTTAGCAAACCCCCACCAGACAAGGAGCCTTTTGGCTACGGGGCAAGACGTAGCCATGGCTCTTCAAAAAACTGTAAATCAGGGCACTAGACACGCCCCCCCCCCCCACCCTGAGACGCTCTCGATCGGAGGGAACCTGGATGTCGCCGGCAGTGTCGCTAAGTCCATGGATGGCGAGGATCTCATTGCCGCTGTCACTGATGACAGGCCCGCCGCTGTAGCCAGGCTTAGTGGGGGCGTCATAATAAAGATCGTAGCCGCTCTTGGCATTTTCTTGGGTTATCCGTCCACGAGCGCTGTGGGGAACCACTTTACCCCCATTTATCAAATCCAGATCCACGGGATAACCTATTACCTCCACCTTTCTCGATACTACTATTGATGTCGCTCGAGCCAGTGGTAACGCCAAGCTGTCCTTGCATGAGGCCAAGGGAACAAAGGCCAGATCCAGAGTCACGTCGCGGAGGAATGCGTTGGTATTGAGGCTGAGGCGAGTCCCAAAAGGGGATTGGAACAACAACGGTTCATTTGTGGCGTTTTCGCGAATTACATGAAGTGCTGTAAGCAGAACGCAGACGCCGTTCTCCGCCGGGCCAAGCACAAAAGCGCTGCCGATATCTGCTGCAGTGCTCACCTTGAACACTCGAGCAGCGATAAAAGTGTGGGGGCTTGCCTTCACGGCCGTGAGTACGAATAACCCCAAACAGGCAGACAATTGGAACAGTAGCCAAGTTGGCCCCAGCAATCTGGAAGACATAGCAGGGACAATGGGACAACCACATCGCTATCCTAGGATCAGATATTAGCGAAGGGGAGAGTCATGGGTATGCTCGGGAAGTCAGAGAGCGTAAGTACTAAATATATACTCCTGGTGTACCAGGCTGCAGTCGCTCTCTTGCCGGCTCCGGATGCTGCTTACTACGACAGTGAATACGGTAGAATTTAATCAAGTATGTTCCATTTACGGACGACCGGCAACAGGTTCTATCGCTAGTCGTCGCTCTTTTGGCTCAAACTTAGGCCGATTCTCAGCAAGTCTTTACGAATGTTCTTACACTCCTACAACGGGACGACCCGAGGCTGTAAATATTATTTGTACTGGCTAAACGCCCGGATTTATTTCCTTCGTCATGTCCCGACATGACCGCCAGTTAAAATCGCTGCCACAGAATCCTGATGCTCAGATCGGCGATCATTTGGAAAGTATATGTCAGAGCAGTGCCTCCCTCACCCACGCGGCCCATCACTGGACCGGATCGATCCAATGTCTCTGCTTTCTCCCACAACTCAATCTAGTCAGATGCTCTACCAACTGATGTGGGTTCAGGCAGTACCAAGTATGTGCATTACGGACCATAACCACTGTGGTGAATCGCCAAATTGACGTGAAAAAGCAGACCTGCGGAATTTACTGGTATCATAATTGCATTTGATTGAGATTCATGCACACTTATTCCAGGATGATTAGTATGCGTAGCTTGGTTGCCTGGATGGCAGCAGGGTTTTTGGTTGCCGAGATGTTGAGCTCCAGCTCGCCATCACGAACCAAAGTCAGGAAGTACGTTTGTTTGAACCTCAGCGGTGTTCCTACCACTTTGGCTATCAAGGCGGACGGCGAGCAAATCCCAGTGTTTCGCTGGACAAGTATTCTGATCGATTCTGCCGACTGGAACATTGAAAGAACGTGCAAAGAGGTATCCGCACGACTTGACACACTTAATCGGCAGGAACGCGTCAATGGCTTCATCGAAGGCCGCAACAACGGCCGGTCTGTGATTTGCACCGCCTTCATAAAAAGCTTGGGTTGCGATCGTGTGCTTTTTAGCCTCAAGCCTTGGCAAAAAGCTATCTCAATCTTAGGCCCGTTGCAAAAGCTGCATAGGTTGAATGCTCCTCTCCATGAAACTAATACTCGCTCGTACGTCAGCATTGATGAATTGCTCAGCACTCCTCAGGATCCTGCCGTAGCACAGCCTCTGAACACGGAATCACCCACTTTTTAGTTACTACTATTTTGAGTTGGCATTGGGTCGTTAGCCGAAGCGATGGTGAATTTTGGTGGATTTTTTTCATCAAGTAACCCTCTGTTCTCGGTGGCTGCTACTAGAGCCGAATACGGCAATGAGGTTGTGCGACCAGAAGATGCTCGAAAGGTTCGTCGCAGCGTGTACCGGCTGCTTGAGAGCAGAATTGGGCAAGTAGTTGGCAGAGCAAGGCAAGTAGCAGATGCTTCCCGCCGAGGCTACATTCCGCCCATGAGAACCATAGAGGAAGGGGGAGCAACCAACCTGCCGATGTATGACCCTGTCGCCCTGGGCCTTCTGCTCACTGCCCTGCTCTCCCTTGACCTAGTGAAACGTCGGTTGATGATTCTGCCCAGATCCAGGTACTTGCCGTAACCGGTACGAGGGTTGGCAAGGTTACTTGGGGTGATTCGACCTAGGATCAGTTCTCATTGAACATCACCCATTCTCTATCGACCCATTGCTATCTCATTTGCGGCGCTATTCGGCTGCCGAGGATATGACGTGGTTGTTTTGATCCGTGTTACGATTTTAAAGTTTTATTGCTTCTTGCTGAAAATCTTGTATATGTTAGTGATTTAAAAAAAGGGCACCTCGAAAATTGCTAAGTGGACTTGATTCCGGCGGAATCATGGCTATAATTACTCAATCAGATCTGATTGCGACAGTGGGCCAACGAGGTTTCTGGGATGAGCAACAAAGAGTTTCAAAACTCCAAGAGAAGAAGCCCGTTCTAAAGCGACTGTCTGAGTCAATTCCATGGGAATCATTTCGTCCTCTCCTTGATCAAGGCTACGTACTCGAGCGGAAGAGCAACGCAGGGCGCAAGAGGATTGATCCGCTGATCCTTTTCAAGATGCTTGTACTCCAGCAGCTTTTTAATATTAGCGATGAAGAGCTTGAATTCCAGGTGAATGATAGGCGTTCCTTCGAGGAGTTTGTTGGTCTTGGTGTGATGAACAGCATTCCGGATGCAACTACAGTCGCTTTCTTCAGGGAGCGACTGCGTAAAGCGGGAGTGATTGAAGAGCTCTTCGAGATGTTCGAGACATATCTCCGCTCCCAAGGCCTCCAGGCCCGCGGCGGCCAGATCATCGACGCAACTCTTGTCCCGGTTCCCAAGCAACGCAATACTCGTGAGGAGAACAAAGAAATCAAAGCCGGCAGGCTGCCCGAGGGTTGGGATGAAAATCTAGATCGCTTGCAGCAGAAGGATTTAGACGCTCGCTGGACTAAAAAGAATGACATCAATTACTACGGCTACAAAAACAGCATTTGCATCGATGTCGATCATGGGTTCATCCGCCGGTATGCTGTTACACCAGCCAATATTCACGACAGCCAGATGCTTCCTCGCCTGCTGGATCCAGAGAATGAACATGAATATGTCTGGGCAGACTCAGCGTATTCAGGTGAATGCTTTGAGGAACTTCTCAGCCTCGGTAAATTCGAAAGCCTGATCCACGAAAAAGGCGCTCGCAATCATCCGCTTAGCGACGAGGCCAAGAAACTAAATCGGATCAAGTCGGCAATCAGAGCTTGTGTGGAGCATGTCTTTGGCTGCATGACAATGTCCATGGGTGGAAAGCTGACAAGAAAGATCGGAATTGAACGGAACGAGGCTTGGTGGGGCCTAAAGAACTTAACCTTTAACTTCCTGCGTTTTCTGCAGCGCTCTGGTCATATTGCAGTGGTTGCATCACCCTTGTTGAGAAGGTGCCATGGTTCAAGTGATATCGTCAATGGTCGATAAAAGAACTTCTTGCTATGCCGCCCGATTGGCGGCTTTTTTCATGTCCGCAGAAGCACTGGAAAGCGCTTATTTTTCGAGGTGCCCAAAATATCTTATTTTTCTTGATTTAATAATATAAATAAGTTTTCTGAGGTATTTTCTCTTTACTCGATGTCTTTGATTCACTAGATTTGATATCGGATAAAAGGCTCTGTAGTATCTCTGTCTTGCGTTGCAGCTTCTGTTCTTGCGCCTTGAGATTTTGTGTCCGTTGCCGCAAGCGAGAGAGCTGTATGGAGGCGATACCCATATTCGCCTCCGTAGATGGTTTATAGAATGGCCATTACCCCTTAGTCGTTTCATGGGGCCACTTGCCAGCGGTCTTGTCAAACCCAAACACTGAGAGCAGGTCTTTCAGTCTTTCGCCTGGCAAACCCAGCCAGATCGCATCCAGTACTTGGTCAATAGGGGGGCTAAGCCGTGCCAGCGGTCACTCGAAGCTCTTGTCCCAGAGGAGGAAGATGGGCTCCCACAAGGCGCCCCACCAGGGGGTGGTTAGAAACTCACAAAGAGCACTCAGTAAAGGCTCCAACACCTCCCAGAGGCGCCTGATGGACGTTGAGCGCGACAGATTCCTGTTACTGTAGGTACGATCTTTAGGCAATTACTGTTAGTGCCACGTGCTGCCCAGTAAAGGTAGTTTCACTCCCTTTGCAGGCTGGCCCGGTTGCTTTGGGTGGTGCATGTACGTCAGTGATGGCACCGAGTAACGGCAGTGACAGAACCCGTCTGCCCCCCTTCCCGAAGTCCTACCCGATCTGACTCTGGCCAAAGCGTCCGACCGCTGAATTTTCAGCAGTCGTAATAGTGTCAAGGCCAGAATTACCACTTTGGCACCGTAGAGAGCCGAGAATCGAGCAGTCCAGGGGCAACCCGCCTTCCTGGCCGATCCCCTGACACACCTGCGTCAGCGTTTCCGGCTATTGACCGGGGGGATTGGCGCAAAATTCCGAAATCTTGCCAGAACTGACGTTTCGTTCATTGGAAGCCTGATCAAGACCTCCAGAGCGTCAGATATGAAGAACCCCGGCTTCCCTGGCGGCGGGAGTGTCGCCGCCCTCTCAGGAAAGAGTGCTCAAAGCGTCCCTCTTGGCCACAGCACTCCCGTGCTCGGTCTGGTGCTGGCGCCTCCAGTTGCCCCACCCCCCTGGAGCTGCTTGGCGTAGAGGGGGTGCTGGCGGACGCCTGGGGCACCGAGCGCCGCGGTTGACCAATCAGTCAGAAAGTCCGGGCCGGTGGCTGGTCCCATCGCGACCGGGCCTGGCGTGAGCAGGGGGCAGAAGCTGAGGCGGTCCGAGATCGTGGTCCAGGGCAGGGAAGCGACCGTGTCCCAGCCCGGACGGGGCTGCGTATCGGGTGGGTGCAGGTACCAGATGTCGGTGGCGCCGCTGTAGGCCGCCGCAAGTTGGTAGAAGGTGCCGGGTCCGCCGGGATTGGTTACCCGGCCCAGGCGGCGGGGGTCGGTGTGCTGGTTGCTGCCCAGCCAGAAGCAGTCCGGCAGCGCGATGCGGGGTTGCATCGTGCCGTGGCTAAAGGCACCCGTCCCTGAGGCGCCCACGTAAAGGCCACAGCCGCGAATCAGCTGCTGTTCGTTGCCCGTCGGCGGCAGCGGGATGATCGAGGCCGCCACCATTGCGTTGTTGCTCCAGGTGTAGCTGTTCAGTGAATAGAACATGCCGGCGTAGGAGTTGGAGCGGTTGAAAATCACACTCCAGCCACTTGCCGCCGGGGAGCGGTATAGTAATAGGGTGTGATTCTGGGTGTTGATATCAGTGCCGGTCGGTGCAATGGTGTAGCAGAAGAATTCACGGCCTGGTGTCGTATCAGCCTGAATCAGCAAAAAGCCGGCCAGATCCCAGGCCGGTGTGCCATCCGGAGCGTAGTGCGACATGCCGGCATTGACGCTGAACAAGGACGAGGAGAAGCTGCCGTAGCCGCCATTGCTGCTGTCGTTGCTGTAGGTGCTCTCAAGGCCCAGTTGCAGGCGGGCAGAGCCACTGCTGGAGTTGTAGCCCTGCACCTTGGAGCTATTGGAGAAGCTCAAAAGCACCGGCGTCTGCGGATGGCCCAGCCGCCAGACATAGCCGTAGGTGATGGCACCCGTCGCGGCGCTGTGATCCTTGATCACCGACAGCGGCACCAGGGCATTGGCCGGTGTGGCGTTCACCTCCGCCGAGAAGGCATTGAAGGCCTCCGCCAGCTTCATGCCCGGTGCAGTCGCCTGCTTGCTGGTCCAGTTC
Organism: Synechococcaceae cyanobacterium; assembly: GCA_947458155.1. Lineage (GTDB taxonomy): Bacteria > Cyanobacteriota > Cyanobacteriia > PCC-6307 > Cyanobiaceae > Cyanobium. The sequence goes on from CANGZM010000001.1 coordinate 22,060, forward strand.
CAGAGCGGCCATTGCAGGGCGGAGCAGGTCAGTGGCATGGGGGTTCAGTTGGTCGGGTCCTTGAGACGCACCACCAACCGAGAGGGGCCGAGCTGCAGCCACTCGCTGCCATCGGCCGCTTTGAAGTAGCCAAAGCTGGAGAAGGTGCGGTTGTAGATCGCCAGGTCAGCGGGCAGCACCACCGGATCCCACCACTGCACCGGCGGCAGCGGTGTGGTGTACATGGTCGTTGGGGTGATCGGCAGCCACTGGGCCGGGCGCACCAGCATCAGTGGCAGCGCTGATGAGTAGAAGTCAACGCGAAAGGCAGTGGAAAGCAGCAACTGGGGCCGCGCCAGGTTCCAGGCCACGGTGGCAATCACGCCGGCCATATCGGTGAGCGACAGGTGCCATTGGCCTGAAACCACATCCTTGGCGATCAGCAAGGCCACCGCCTGGCGGTTGGAGAAAGTGTGCTGGGAAAAGGCAAAGCAGAAGAACTCCTGGCCTGCCGCCAGGCTGGAGGCCACCACCGCCCCCAGCGGCAGCGGTTGAGGCGGCAGGGTGATCAAAGAGCTGGTGCTGCCTACCCCGCTGCTGAGGCTGCCGTGGCCGCCCAGGGCAGGGCCCGGCGTGAATCCCGCCGCCAGGGCGGCATGGGTGGTCACAGCGCCAGTGGTCAGATTTGCCACCCACTGGTTGATCAGCTCCACCGGTTGGCCGCCGCTGAGCGCCGCCAGCCTCGCGCGGATCGTCCAGCCGCAGAAACCCGGCGCCCCGGCAGGGCCGGTGAGCACACTCAGCAGTTGGCTTGGGTTCTGACCATTGGCGGCATTGATCCAGGCCGTCAGCAGTGCATGGACCTCAGCAAACAGGTCAGGCAGCGCAAAACCCTGGTCCCCCCGGCGGCTGAGATCGTTGATTGTCGCTGCCATCAGCCGGCCACCGAATCGTTGAGCACCAGGGCCAGCACCGCCAAGTTGGCGGTGTGGGCGCCAGCCAGCTCGGTGCGCAACCGTGCCCAGAGCCGCTGCTGCAGGGGGCTCTCGCCGTTGCTGTAGCTGCTGCCCGGCGCCAGCTTGAGGGTCGGCGTTGCAGCTGAGAAGCGCAGATCGAGCAGCACACCGGCAGAGGGCGGTGGATCCTCCCCGATCGGCCTGGCTGCATCGGCCGTACGCGCCGCCATGGAGTCGTAAAAGGTCACCCAGGCCGCCGCCGTGCAGCTCACCTCCAGAAAAAGGCCATCGACACCAAGGGCCGCAAAGCTCAGGTCCACCACCGAGGGGCCATTCAGGGGCCCACTGCTCTGCTGCTCCAGGGCCCGACGGGGCGTGTCGATGCGGGGCACCCAGCGGGGAGTGGCCGTCATCAGGGGATCACCTGGATCTTGCGGATCGCCCGCACCGTCTGGGCGATCGTCTTGCCCAGCGGATCCCAGTTGCCATAGAACCAGTCCTGCACCTGGTGGGTGGTGGCCGAGTCCTGGGTGGAGGTGCCCATGCCGCCGGCAAAGAAGGCCTGGGCCGCCCCATCAACAAACAAGGGGAAGGCGGTTTGGGCAGGCACCGAAAGGGTGTAGTTGGCAGCGGCCGGCACCGCATAGGGGTTGGCGCCATGACTGGTGCCGTTGCCCTCGCTGCTATCCGGCTTGAAGCGCCGGTAAAGAATCTCCAGCTCAAACAGCGCCGGGATGTACCAATCCGAGAAGGTGGCGATGGTGAGTCCCCTTGCCCACTGGGTGGCCGGGTGGGCGGCGTCGTTGGCGGCGTTGCTGTTCGCCCAGCCATCGAAGGTGCTTGATGCCCCCGTGGTCGCGGTGTTGCTGGTTTTGCAAGCCCGGCTGCTCTGGCCCGTGGACTTGGGCGCAATGATCAGGGCGTGGGTGGCCACCCCATTCATGCTCTGGGAGATCAGCCCGCCGTAGTAGCCGCCCTCATAGGCCGCCCCAATCGCCGGCAGGCTGGCGACTGGCGTGCCGCTGGCCGCGACATTCAGTTTGTAGACGTCTCCGTTGCTCTGATCGAGGTACAGATCCCCCGTGAGCTGGCCGGGGATCGAGACCGGCGGCGGGCCGCTGCCCACGAACCAGCCCGTGCCCCGGACACCCTGGACTCCAGCACCGCCGGTGGCGCCGACTGGCCCCTGGATGCCCTGCGGTCCAGCAACACCAGTGCTGCCGGCAGGTCCAGGGGGTCCGGTGGGGCCAGCGGGTCCCACTCCGCCGGTCGGTCCAGCCGGGCCAGCGGGGCCTGAGATCGGACCCGCATTGATCCAGGTGCTGGTCGATGCGTTCCAGCTGTAGAGGCTGTTGTTCTCGTTTTGAACCAGGTAGGCATCGCCTTGCTGCCGGTTCGCAGTCGGCAGGGCGGCGAAGTTGGCCACACTGCCCTTGAGGTTGATACCGGTGCCGGCGGTGCCCTGAGGGCCAGCAGGACCCTGGGGGCCCGCTGCTCCCGCACTGCCGGCTGGGCCGGTGGCACCTGCCGGCCCCTGGCTACCGGCCGGACCAGGCGAACCCTGGGGACCCGCATTTCCCTGGCTGCCCGCTGGGCCCGCAGGGCCGCTGGGGCCAGTCGGTCCAGGCACACCTTGCGGACCGCGGATCGAGCCGGTGTTCGCCCAGGAGGTCATCTACCCAGCAGGTCGTTGTCACGAGCTATTGCCATTGATGATTCCGGGCCGCCAGCAATGCGGCCGCGACGGGGCCAACAGCTACTGAACAGGCTCCGCTCCGGCCCTTTTCATGGTCGGGGGGCGCCTCAAGGGTGATACGAGCCCGCCGCTGGGGTGTTCGGCTGCGCTTCGCTCCGCACTTCTGTGGAGGACGGGCCCTTGACCCGCCCCCCGCCGGCAGAGAGGTCCTACGCAAAGCCTTCCCATGGCTTCTCTGTCCCGCAAAGCCCGCCTGCAGCGTTATTCCTGGCCGTTGCTGGAGGGGCTGGCGTTCTGCAGCGAGCGCTATCCCCGGCTTTCTGAGCTGGCGGCCCAGGTGCTGTTTGAGCAGCAGGCAGCCCGGCCGCAGGCACCGGTTGTACCGGCGTTGGAGGCACTCATCCCCTTCTGAGTTCAGCCCCCAGGCGGGGCCCCAGAGGGGGGGGGCTGGGAGCCTTCTTTTTTTGGTCGCGGGACGCCAGACGCTTTGCTGGGCAGCGGGCATGATGCGCTACTGGCTGGGGCCGGAGCCATCACGGTCGGCGAGGGGGAGGGCTGCACCGCTGCCCCGGCTGTCTCGCCCCGGTGGGTCGCTACAGCCGAGGCCTGACGCGGGTGTTCCTCGCCTCTTTTGTTATGGCCTCCTCTTTCCCCTGCTGCGAAATCCGCCAGCTGGTGGTGCATGTCTATCCCACTGGCAGCAAGGCGGGCGCTGCAGAGCGCATCACCGTCTTCTATGGCCGCCGTGGCAGGCCGGTTAAAAAGCCCCGTTTCATCCCTGCTGAGCTGGCCCATCAGTGGGCGCGCAAGCTGCAGGCCCGGCGCCTCGGCACCGTCTCGGTGCTCTGAGGCTCGGGGGCTCTGGCTAAGCCCCGGCGGGTGTGCGGCTCGCCTGGGCTTTCCCGGCTGACGTTATGAGCAACGCGCTTCAAGGGTGCAAGTACGGCGTAGTTGTCGTCAGCCCCTCCTAACTGTGCTGTTCTGCTATTGGTCTGGGCCCTCGGACCCTGCCCCTCAAGCCAGCACCCAGGCACTACCGCTCCAGAAGCGAAGCGGTTTGGGGATCCAGCTGCTGCCGGTCCAGACCTTGACGCTGATCGGTTGAAAGCCGCGATCGATGCCGAGGTAGGTCATCACGGCGCCAGGGCTTGTCGCCCTCAGGCCGTAGAACTCGTCGCTGATGATCAGCCCAGCAAGTCCCTGGTCCCAGTTGTCCATACCGCCGTCGAACGGCTGGATTGGGTCCTGGCGTCTGCGCATGGCTCAACCCACCGCCAGCTTGAGCAGGCCCCGCACCGCGCCGGTGCTGGTGGTTGAGCAGAACATCAGCAGCGCCAAGCAGGCGTCATTGGGCACCACCGGCAAACCCAAACCGGCCCAGTCGCGGATTTCGCTCTTGTTGGCCACCAGCGTGGTGGTGCCGGTCAAAAAGCGACTGCAGGTCACTCCAAAGGACCCGGCGGTGCCGGTGCTGGCGCTCAGCAGAACACTGTTCACCGCCTTGATGCCTGTTTTGCCGGTGGCGGGCAGGATCGGATAGAGGCCAGAGGCGCGGCTTGTGGCCGCCAGGGCGATCACCACATCGCCGGTGGTGTTATCGGCATAGGTCACGTTCACTGTCGCGTTGACGCCCGTGGCGCCGGTGTCGGTGTACCACTCCAGCCACCAGGTGAGCTCGGAGAGATCCGTTGGGCCGATCCGATCGGTGGAAACGCCGGTGAGATTGAGCGGCAGGTTGGTGGTTTGTGCCGTGGGAGAAGCAACAGTGCCGGAAAGGCCGCCCTGGTGGCAAAGCCGGTCATGGACGCTGAGGTTGGTGGCGCTGTTGGCCGTCGCCACCTCCAGCCAGGCCAGATAGGTGGCTACTGGCGCGGTTTGGTTGGTGAGCGGCAATGCTCCGGTGGTGGCCCTGGTGCAGACCGCCGCTGTGGTGGGGATGGCGCCCTGGCCGGGCACACCGGTTGCGCACCAGAGTGAATGGAAGCGGCCGGCCACGGTGTTGCTGAGGCTGGCCTTGTCGATCAGGGCATTGCGCGAGAGCGTCAGTGCTGCAATCAGCTGGTCGCGGCTTGTGATCGCCATCAGTTGGTGTCCACCCAGAGGTCATGGAGCTGGGGATTGGTCGGCGCCGTTGGCCCGACGGTCAACCTGGTGGTGTTGAGCTTGAGGTTGAGCGCCTGCTGCAGATCGGCTTGGGCGCTCAAGGTGCCGGTAATGCCACCCCAGACACTCGGCCCGGTGGGTCCAGGCAAACCCTGGGGTCCCTTCAGTGACAGCCCGAGGGCGCCCCAAGACGTCATCCACTCCACCAGCAGTTCACGCCTTCTATTGCCATTGATTGCTGCAGCCCACCAACGCGGGCCTGGCTCTGGCCCTGGCCTCAGACGATCAGTTCGAACACCTGGCCATTGGTCCGGTTCAAATACAGATCGCCCGGCGCCGGTGGTGGGTTGAGCCCCTCGCTCGGTGGTGGCCCATCGCCCGCATACCAGCGGGTGCCGCGGCTGGCAGCGCCGGAGCCGTTCATCACCACCAGCGCCGGCTTGCCATCAACCGGCGAGGGCAGCAGCGCCAGGCCGCCCTGGGGGTGGAGGCGCAGCCGCCAGAGCTCGGCGCGGCTGCCGTTGTAGGCCAGCCCATCGAGGCCGTCGCTGGGGACCAACGGCTCCACACCCGCCAGGCTGCCGCCACCAGCGCCATTGGCGCCGCCAGACGGGGAACTTTGGATCATGTTGGGCGGCAGGGGACAACCCAGCAGCGCCACCGGCAACGTGGCGATGTTCACCCCCATCGTCACCGTCACGATCAGGTCCAGCCGCTGCCCATAGACGTGCCGCACCTTGGGCACATCGGGCCGGTAGGGCGTCCAGGGCACGGTTTCGCTTGTGCCATCGCCCCAATCCACCTGAAAGCCCTGGGCCGGCAGCCCCAGCGGGTTCACCGCCAGCTCGATCGGCGCTGAACCGAGTGGATCATTCCAGCGGCTTGGTGCCGGCATCCAGAACAACTCCAGCGGCAGGGCCGGCACTGGCCCCAGCCGATAGCTTAACTCCAGCCAGCGCGGTGCTTCATGGGCGAGTACCCATTCCTCGCTGCCGGGGCAGCCCAGCGGCGGGATGATCCGCAGCCGCCCGTTGGTGTTATCGATGCCAGTGGGCAGCGGGTATGGCATGGCGATGCTGGTGGATCAGCCCAGCAGATCCAAAGGCAAGGCCGGGTGATCGTCCTGGGAGTCAGGTTCCGCCTCGGCAGGCAAGCCACCGGCGGTTAGCCGCTCTGCGGTCAGCCGCTCTACAGCCATCCGGTCGGCCTCGGCCACCAGTTCCGCTTTGGTCATGCCCCCATCCAGCGCCAGGCCGTAGCGGCGCTCCACCTCGGCGATGATCTGGGCCTTGGTCATCGCGCCGTAATCAGGCAGTTGCTCACCAGGCTGCGGCTCATCAGGCACCGGCTGGCCGGGTTCCACCAGGGGCTGGTCGTTGTGGTTCTGCTCAATCACCGCCGTGCCAGGGGCAGACGGAGGCAGCAAGAGGCCATCATCATCGGCGGGCGCAGGGGTGGGGGGATGGGCCTGCCAGCCCAGGGCCACCCAGCCATCGATATGGCAGGGGAAGCAGAACTCGGTCTGCTCACCCTTGCTGAGGCGGACCATCCCCTCGGGGGCCGCCAGGTTTAGCAGGGAGTCGGCAGCGGTGTTTGGCATCGGCAGCGTCGGCTCAGGGTCGTGGGTCAGGGGATGGGGTGGCGCCCAGGGGGAGCCGGGTTCGGTGGGCCGTTCCAGTTGGCCCTCAGTGGAGTTGCTCATCGGCTCAGGCGCGGCTGAGGCTGACGTGGGCGCCAGTTGGCGTCGATGGCGTCAGGGTTGCCCGGGCAAAGAAGAAGCAGGGATCGACCACATTGGCCAGATCACCGGCGGCGGGCACCAGGGAATCACCGCTGATCGTTGCTTCCACCTGGCCGCCAGCGGCGGGGATCGCCACGGTGGCGGCCGTCACCCAGGTGCCGGTGGTGCCGTCCTTGAGCAAGGGCGCCACTTGCAGCACCGCTGTCACCGCAGCAGCGGCTCCGGGGTGGGAGAAGAGCAGGGTGAAGTGCTCAGTGCTATCGAGCGGCACGCTCAAGCGCACAATCTCAGCACTGGCGCGTGTGCGCTCGAACGGATCGAAGGCGCTGTTGTTGATCCAGCCCACCAGCGTGGTGGCGGCATCAATCAGCTTGTTGCCGGTAGCGGTCATGGTCGTGTCCTCAGGAGAAACAGATCGGGGGGGTATGGCCTTGTTGGCCTCAGGTCACGGCGCGGCCGATGTTGTAAAGCCGCCCGATCGCCTTCTGATCGCAGACAGCAAAGCCCACGTACCAATCGACGCGGGTGCGAAACACCGGGGCGTCCTGCACTTCCCCGAAGTCCCTCACTGAGATGCCGTAGCGGCCCTCAAATGGTCCCTGCAGGCCGGTCATCTGCTCATCGCCAAAGGCGCAGCAGTAGATCGAGGTGGTGCCACCCGCCTCGCCGAAACCGAGCACCTCGTTGCCATTGGCGTCTTCTTCCAGGCAGAGGATCTCGGTGTCCTCAAACCAGTGGCGGCCGTCCATCACCTGATAGAGGTCACTGCCGACAACGGCGCGGCAGGCGGCACTGATCTGGCGCCGGCCCGCCTTGCTGGTCAGCAGCACCTTCTCGCTGCCGTAGGCATTGACGGAGTCCACCAGGGCCTCCAGCCGGGAGAGCTTGACGCTGCCTGAAATGTTGTCGACGGTCTGGGGGCCACCGGGGGTGAGCCGCTTGCTGAGGCCGTTGAAGGCGCGGGGATCAAAGGCGGCATCACCGTTGATCACCGCCGCCTCCAGGGTGAGGCGCATGGAGCGCACCTTCTGCTCGGTCTGGCTGGCCCTGGCCTCGGGGCCGTTGAGGTCCACAATCGAGCGGTCCACATCGAGATCACCACCAAAGAGGTGGACGAACTCGGTGTCGTTTTCGACGGCGCCGTAATCACGCCGGTAGCCCTCGTTGACGGCGCGGAAGCCGACGCGGGGCATTTTCTTCTCGACGGCGAACTTAAGAGCACCACCAAGCAGGTTGCGGAAGGGCAGGCGGCTGATCAGTTGACCCTCGCTGAAGGTCTTGATCACCGCCAGGCGCTCCACCCGCGTCTCGTGTTTGGCAGCCTCGATCAGGGAGAGGCCCATGCTTGCTCCGGGAGTACCCAGCAACGTCTCCAGCTATTACCAGCCGACAGCGATCGCATCAGCGCCATCTCAGCCTCAAAGGGGCTGGCGGTGGGGTCGCGCATCATCCGCCGGGGCAAGGGCTGCGCAAGTCGGCCTAGCGGCCGACCCTTGCCTGATCCGGCGGTGCTGCTGGCGTCCCACCACTGCGCCAGGTTCCATGTCTATTTGGCTCGATTCACTCTCCCAAGGGGATCCCATCGCCCTCGTCCATTCCAGCCACCAGGCGCTCAGCCGGCTATTGAGCACCCACCGGGGCAAGCCAATCCGCCGCCTCTGGATTGATCACCCCTATGGAGAAGAGGAAATCGCCCTGCTGGAAGAAGAGCTGATCCCGGCCATGGGGGAATTCCTAGCCCGCATCCAAGAAATTGATGCGGTGCTGGAGGCCGCCCAGGCAACAAAGATTGAGCGGGTCCAGGCCGCCAGGGCAAACGAGCCACTGGCAGCGGCTTGAGGCCATCAAGGGCCGGTCGCTCAGCACCGGCCTCTGCACCGGTTGCCAGCGGCGGCTGTGGCCTGGCAATGGGAGCTGAACGGATGCAGCAGATCCATGCCCGCCACCATGATTCGCGCCAGGTTGATGAAGGCCCCGGCCCAGGTCGCCCGGGTTCACGCCAAACCCCGCACCGGCGTCTGGCCCCAGCAAGTGGTCGGTGCGCCGGGTGTTGCCTTCTCCGTCGCCATGGCCCCCCTCGCGGGGCAGCTTCGATCGGAAGGTGAGCAAAGCAACCCCGTCGCGGCCGTCAGAGGTGCGGCGCAGCGGTGGGTGGAGCAGCGGTGATCTGGCCAGTGAGGTCTGAGCTGCTTTGGAGGGAGGCGCGTTTGGGCTGTCTGATGGACGCCCCAGAGTTACAGAGTAGATCGTGGATTTATTTATCATATTTGTAGAGGCTGCAGCAGCCGTGCTGGGTGCCTGGCTGGTGCGTGTCAACTTTGGCGGGTCTCGGGCTTGCTACATGCCCGGTATCGATCAGATCCAACTGCCGGATCGCGACAGCTTCTACTCACCCGCTGCGTTCTGCGCCAACTGGGCCCATGGGCAGATCCACTCAACTGCCATGAATCGCGGCTCATGCGGCTTCCTGGTGGTGCCTTCGGGTACTCGCGTGAGGCGCTGGTCGGGGAATTAGAATGCGATTCTGCTTGGTTGTTGGCTAGTATTCGTTAGATAAATTAAGAGCAATGTGGCCTATCTAAGCGACTGGATCGAGCAGCTCAAGGAATCGCTCTGGCTGCTGGCCTTTGCCGGTTAATCACATCAACAGCCCAGGACAGGGTTGCTGGCGCTGCCGGTTCAGTCAATCACCTCTGAAGCTGATCAAAGTTGCGGAGATAATTGCCGTATTGTGGCGGAGCAGATCGTCAGAGATTCTGGTTTTCCATAACCAAGGGTAAATCGATGATGGCTGGAAAACTCAATTCATATCCAGCGCCTTGAAGGTAGCCGTCTTTACATCGTTGTAAAAAATTGGATCAATCTTGTCGATCACATCTGTGTTCACTTCCAGAAAACTCCGCTTGTTCTCAGCAGGGATCAGGGCACAACGGGCGCCGTTGTCCATCGCGACTTGAAGCGGCTCCACCAAGGAGCGAGCGGCCTTGATGTTGCCCTGGATGCTCATGTCGCCGATCACCAGCATGCCGGCGCGGGCCGGGGCTCGACGAATGGCGGAGAATGCCGCGATGAAGAAAGCAACCCCCACCTCGGCACCAACCTTATTACCGAGCAGGTCGATAGCCTCCACGTTGTAGTCGTAGCTCTCGGCTTCATGGCCGATAGAGAAGGCGTGCTTGTTGGCCTGAAGGTAAGCAAAGGCCCGTGTAATCGACTCCTTTATCGCCCCACTGATGCCACCAGCCGGCTTGAGCTTGCCGTTCCCTGAGGCGATCGACACCTCCAGTCGGTAGAGCCCCACAGTGCCATCGCCGGTGACGGAGGTGGCATAAACCGAGCCGGGGGCCATGGGCTCTGCCGCAATCAGATCCTGGCCTCCCTGCTCAGGCACGCCCACGAAGTGCTCCTCACCCGTCTCATTGTCGGAATAGCTGAAGGAGGTCTGGCTGTACTCGAAAGAACCCATCTTCTTGAGTTGTTCCTTGACGCGACGCCTGCCCTCGATCGCCAGCTTGAGGATCTCCTCCAGGTCTTCCTTGGAAGGTGCTCCGTGAGGATGGATGATCTTGACCAGGCCCGACACCGTGCGCCGAACAGCCTTTCGATCACGAGCATTGAGATGGGTACCCATGCCGAAGTAGGTGTCGCACAGCTCGGTGTAGTTGAGTTTGCGCAGATCCCGCAGCGCCTCAGCGAGATAGTCGATCACGAAGCCATAGTGGTCGGTGAAGAACTCATTACGCATCTTGGGGATTTCCCAGCCCGGCAAGTAGCAATGCAGGCGATCGATGAAGGCCATGTCATCACGGATCACATCGGGCATTGGTGCAAACAGATGGCCTGTCTGCACCATCACGTCGATGGGCTGTTGGGTGTTGCCAAACATGGCGATGCTGGCATCACCGGCGAAGCTCTCGGCACCACGCTGAAATTGCCCGGATTCGCAGTAGGTCTTCATGGTGGTGATGACCTCCTTGGGCATTTTCTGTAGGTCAGCCACCTCGTCAAAGCCCACCACATCCCAGATCGACACCATTCCCTTCACCTTGCCGTTCATGTGCCCAAAGAGGTTGGCCACGGTGGTGGGCCCAGTGAGCAAAGCTGCATAGGGGGAGAGCTCCTGCACGGCAAAGCTCTTGCCGGTGCCGCGAGGGCCCAGCTCCACCAAGTTGTAGTTGCGCTCGCAGAGCGGAATCAGACGCAGCAGAAACAACAGCTTGAGCCGCTGGCTCATCTCTGAGGGCTCATAGCCGATCGAGCGGATCAGCAGATCGATCCACTCGTCGGTGCTGAACTGGGTGCGCAGCTTCCGGTACTCCTCCAGGTTGAAGGTGGCCAGCTGGATCGGGTTGAGCTGGCTGATCGAGAAAGGTGCCTTGCTGTCGGTTTCGTCCCACTCCACTTCCACCTGGGCCCATACCCCGCCGGTAAGCAGCCGCTCGAAAGCATGGACGTCCTCATCGGAGATGCGAAGGTTGCTGCTGCCGAAGTTGACGCACTCGGCCACGTAAGTGGAGCCGGTGAGGCGTACCTTCACCTTGTCGATGAAGGTGTAGCGCCCTTTCTGCTTCACCTTGCTCTGGGCCTTGGTGGCCTCGTCAGGGCGGATGTAGTTGTTGGCGAGGGTGTCACGCACCACCGCCAGGCCCAGCTCAATGGCGGTGGAGTCGGAGGAGGCGCAATACTTGCCGAGTAGGTACTCAAGAACAAAAACCGGAACGTTGGCGCCCACCTTGACCGAGCGCACCAAGTCCTTGCGGACGCACTTGCCCGCAAAAATCTGGTTGACCTTGTCGTCGAGACTGTCGCGGGGGGGGGTGGTCATAGGGGTGGGATGTTCAGGCGATCAGATCGACGGCGATGGCCTTGGTCTCGAGCAGCACCACATCGGTGTTGGCATCGCGCAGCTCCAAGCGGAGCTTCCTGGCACTGACCTCGGCGGGGAGCATCAGCCCAACGGAGGCCCGGACGCCAGCCGTCAAGGTGATGCGGTTGGTGTCCCGGTCGAACTCGGCCTGCAGGGCCTGGATCGGGGTGGCGACGAGGCCACCGGTGTTGACGTCATAGGCACCCAGCAAAACGTCCTTGGACGCACCCTGATTGAGAAGGCCAGAGGCAAGCTCCACCTTCACCATCAGAATGCGATTGGTGATCTTTTCAGGAACCTGCCAGACCAGGTCGTCCAGCCCCTTGGGGTTGGAAGCGACGGGAGCGCAGCGGAAGCTCAGCACGGGAATCAACAGCTCCTGCAGGCTGGCGCCCCCATGGTGGAAGCAGAGGCTGCCGCCCGCTTTGAGCACGCCTGTGGAGCGGGGTACCACGGTGGTGAGCCCATCGGCGCCGTATCCCAACGCTTCCGGCGGGATCGCCACACAAGGATCGGGCGTTGTTGCGGGATGGCCGACCCAGCAACGGCGGTGGAGATCGAACTCCTTGCCTGCCGGGCTTGTGATCCTCATCTCCATGGGCTTGGGCTCACCATGGAGATAGCCATGGTCGGCGGTGATCACGATGCGCTCGATCGGATGAGTCAAGGAAAGGCCGGCCAGCTTACGCACCACCGCCTGAATTGTGTCGAGCTCCCGCTGCATGTCACCACGGACATTGGCCAGGTTCTCTCCGTCTTTCTCACCAGCAAAATCAATCCCCTGGCTGGTGATCACTACGGGAGAGGAATGAGCGAGCTTTTCAGCCAGGGTGGCGGGCTTGGCCTTCATCGCCTCGAAGAGGGAGAGCACCGTGACCTTGGGCACCCGCTGTTGCAGGTGGGCCAGCCGCTTGGCCTTGTCGGACCAGCCCACGGGGACCTCATCTACGATCGATACAGGTTTGCCACCCTTGGCCACTACGGCAAACGAGCGTTCGGCCCCTGGCAGCAGGGCTGCCATTCCGACCTCTGTGATGGTGGGAAGGGCTGCCTGGGCTGGCTCAAGGCGCAGGTCGCTGATGCCTTCGTTTTGCAGGGCCAGAAACCTGCGTTCGAGGGTCACTCCCATCTCAAAACGAAGCGCATCGACCCAGAACACCGCTACACGGCCACGACCCTTCTGCACCCGTTCCGCCCAGATCTGTTGTTGGGGCAAGAGCTCCGGCACCGACCAGCCAGCCGCCGCCAGCGCGGCAGTGAAGCGAGTGGTTTGCTCCTCCAACTGCTTGTCGTAGAGCTGGCGCAGCTGCGCCAGTCCTTGGGGAATCTCGCAGTCGTCTGGGGCCAGCTCGCCCACCTGCTGCTCAAGCTTGCGCTGCAAGCGATCAACCTCTTGGCCCCTGTCCACGTAATCCTGCGCCAACTCCTGAGCCCCGGTTTGCGCGGAGAGCGGATGGGCCGCGGCGTTCTCCAAGGCAATCCCGAGGCGAGCGGCCCATTCCGCCACGGCCCACTGGGCACGGCGCTTGATCTGGCGCTCATCGGCCTGGGCGCCCCTCAGCCAGAAACTCTGCTGGCGTTCGAGGATCAGCTGTTGAGCCTTGGCGTACTGCCGATCAGCCAGAAACTGATCGACGCTGCGCAACAGGAAGCGTTCCTCACAGGGGAATGTGTCGATGGCGCCGAGCACCCCGGGCCTTTCCCTGGCGATGCGATCTTGCACCTGCAGCTCAGCCTCGATGGCGGCGGCGATGGCGGCGTAAGGGCCAGGATGGTCACGGCGCAGGCCGCGGACGTCCTCCAGGGACTGGGCGATCGGTTCTTTCCCCAGCGGCAAGGGCTGGGCCTTGAATGCCAACAACTCGTCGCCGCGCCAATCGGTGAGGAACTCATGCAAGAGCAGGCTGCGCTGGCAGCGATGGCGCCATTGAGCCAGGGAATCAGCGGGAGGCAGGGCGAGGCCCCAGCGGCTCTTGAGTAGTTCGGCCAGCTCCGCCTCCAGCCCCTTGGTGGCGATGGCGGCATCGCATTGATCGGAGACCAGCCAGAGCCGCACGACATCGCTGTTCTCCGGGAGCGCCCCACGGGGTTGTTGAAACAGCCCCTTGAGTTGGCTGAAGCCTCCACCGGCGGACTGCTCCAGGGCTTGGGCGATCTCGCGGTAGGTGAGGCCAGGGCGAGCGAGGAACTCCCGCACCTTGGCCGGCTCCATAACGGCCTGCAGAGCGCGGCGTGAACGGTTAGCCAGCTGGGGCTTGAAGACGGCACCAGCGTGGATCAACTCCATCAGCACCACTTTCGCTGAGCCTTGCTCGTGCTTTGGCAGGTAGACCAGCAACGGCTCAGGGCGCTCAGAGGCCACGAACGGCTCCAGTGCCAGCCGCAGCTGGAACAGGCTCGGCCCCGCCAGGGCCCAGTACACGGCCATGTCGCCCAGCTCGATGGAGCCGACGCCGCCCGGCTCCGGCACCTCGGTGGCCACCTCATCGAGGAAAGGCCGGAGCTCCTCGGCTGGATCGAACATCAGCACCACGCGCCTATTGCGCAGCTCTTTTGCCAGGGGGCTTGCCAGCAGTTGAAACAGCTTGTTGGGAGCAGGAACCGGCATAGATCAGTAGGGGAGCCTGCGGAACAGCATCCGCATGGCTGGGGACCAGGAAGCGGCCGTTACGCGCACGTTACGAGGATGTTCGTAAAAATACGAGAACGCTTGAAAAGTGCTCATATGCTCGGCCCCGGCCGGTAGACCCGGCCCTTGCCCTGCCCTTCTGGGATCAAGTCCCCCCGCCTGCTGAGCCGCTGGAGGGCATGGGTGGCCTGGTTTTTCTCCAGCCCGATCGCCTGAAGCACATCTCGCCGACGCAGCTGCCGGGTTACGCGGGCTAGGGCAAGAATCCGCTGGTCGATCTCCTCTGAGCTGAGCACGGCCTGACGGGCATAGCCGGCCTCCTGATCGAAGGCCCGGTAGACCGGCTGGGAGAGGGTGTAACTGCGGCCCCGGCCCTGGCTTTGTGCCGCCACCAGATCGGCCTCCACCAGCTGCTCCAGATGGCGACGGACGACGGCTTCATCGCGATGGAGCTGGGCGGCCAACTGGGCGGTGGTGAGCCGACGCTGTTCATGCAGTGTGTGGAGCAGCAACAGGCTGAGCAAACCCAGTGGTTCACCGGCCCGGCGCTGGTGCTCGTACCAGAGGGCCACCAGCTGCAGGTTGGCGGGCTGGGTGCTGAGCTCCACCACCACGTCATCGAGGCTGGAGCGGCCGTAGTTGGGGGCTACGCGGCCGCTTTCGAGCATGCCTTCGTAGATGCGGTCTATGCCCCGGCCGGTGCGCTCGGCCAGACCGATCCGCTTGAGGGCATCGGCGAGCACAGGATTGCGGGAGCGGGGCGGGCTGGAGAGCAGGGTGTCGATGGTGACGCCCCGCACGAATCCACCGGGATTGCTGATCACCAGCTGCTCGACCAGCTGCCAGGTCACATGGACGGCAGCTAGGCGGGTGTAGTCGCGGTGGGCGAGGGCATTGATGAAGGCTTCGCGGAAGGCCCGCTTCTTGAGATTCGGCACCGGCACACGAAACAGACCCACCTCCAGCTCCTGTTCGGAGATGAAGGGATCGATGCGCTGGTCCACCTCTTCCACCAGGGCCAGGAGCGGGGAGCGCAGAAAGCGGTTGATGCGCACCTCAGTGCCTTGAAGCACCTGAAAAGCGCATTCATGGCCGGGGATGCAGCGGCGAATGGCGGCGGAATGGCCGATCAGCAGCAGCCCGGCGAAGGTGGGTTGGAGGGTTCCCTGGGAATCAGGCACCACCAGCGCAAGCGCCCCATCGAGCTCGTCGTCGCTCAGCTCCAGGAGGGTTTCATCACCGCGGTAGGTGCGAACCATGGCCCGCAATCGCTGCCGCTCGGCTGGATCCAGATCGGCATGGTTGGCGGCAGGCACGGGTTGGGCCGACCAGTCGACTTCGAGCTGCTGGTTGGCGCGTCGCAGCACATCCACGGCGCTGGCGGGCCGGCAGAATGGTTTGCCTTTCTGGTCAAGGCCGCGAATCTGGCACCGGCCATCGCGGGTGAACACCGTGCCTTGGATGGCCGGCACCTGGATCTGCAGCACCGGCTGACCCTCCAGCGTGAGCGGCTCGACGGTGACCCCCAAGGGGGGTGTGGTGAACTCACCGATCACAGCAGCGAGGTTCCGGGTGCGATCGCGGCTGGGATGGAGGCCAGTAACAATGCCGTTGTCTTCCACGCCCAGATAGAGATCACCCCCGTGGGCATTGGCTAAGCAGACAGCTGCGAGCGCCAAGTCGCGATCGGAGAGCTGCACCTTGCGGTCGCCCTTGAACTCCACCGTGAGGGTTTCGGCCGGCGGGATCTGGGGCGCCTCCGCCATCAGTCCATGTCCCCCTCAGCTTCGGCAGCAGCCAGGCCGGCGGGGGAGAGCCGATAGCGGGCGCCGCGCTTCTGGCCCAGCTGCTCGATCTGGCCGCTCACCTTGAGCTGCTTGATCGCCGCGGTGAGCTGGGCATCCTCAGTGGCATGTAGCTCAGCGATGGACGCCTTGGCCATGCCTTCAGGCGGTGCGGCGGTGAGCACCAGCCGCACCTGACGGATCAGCTCCGGATCCAGGCTTTGGGTGGTGCGGCGAGCCCGACTGGTGCCTGCTGAAGCGGACTGTGCGGCCCGTGGAGCGCGGGCGCGGGTTGCGGCCAGTGGCGGTGGTGCAGCGAGAAATCGCTGCAGGGCGTCGCTTCTGGCATGGTTCGTGTGAGCCGCGACCACCTGGGCCAGCTGCTCCTCGCTGAGGGGGACGGGTTCCCATTTGCCCTGCTGGTTTTCGCGCCAGAAGGTGGCGTCGAGGCCGTGCGCAATGGCCAGGCTGCGGTCGGTGGCGCATTTGGGGATCACCCGCTCTGGCCAGAGGTGAAAGGCCAGGTGGGCCCAGTCGTATTCCTCAGCAACGAGCTTGTCCCAGCATTCCTTCACCTTCTTCTGCCAGGGGGCATAGGGGGTGATCCGCCAGAGGATCGCGTGGTTGATGATCACGCCATCGTTGAGATCCGGCTTCCAGAGGGGAGCCACCAAGCTGAGCTCGGCCTTGAGCTGCTTGAGATCTTCAAGCAGCGCCTGGCTGGATTGAAGCTGCTGGGCCGCATCGGTGGTTCCACCCAATGCCAGTTGCTGCTTCCACTCGAAACAATCTCGATCAGCCTGGGAGATGCGTGGTTCCACGTACTCCTGCAGCACCCGATAGAGCGTGTCTGCGGTAAAGCGGTGGTAGTAGAGCCACACCGAGTAGCTGCCATTGCCGGCAGAGAGCAGCCAGTAGATGGGGGCTTGGCGACGGCTCTTGGAGTAGCGCTTCAGGTGATCGGCGAAGAAGCAGGTGGGACGGTGGAACCATTCCCGAAGGTTAAGAACTCCGAGCAATGAGCATGCCTCCTGTACCAACTGCTCGGCTTGGTCGCCCCAAATCACAGAAAAGGCTGCCTGGACGCGGCGTTCGATGTCGAGCGGGTGCTCCGGGTCGTCCACGACAATGCCGTCCCAGGCCACATCGAGCGGATATAGACCTTCAGCCCGCAGTATTTGGCCGGCTTCTGGCGACAGCGGAAGGCCGTTGTCTCCTTGGAGCATCCCGGGTGGACAGACCGGCAGCGGCGCAAACGGGTCTGGCAACTCCGGCACTGACCGCTCACCCGTGGCATAGCGGGCATCCCATCGGCCGAAGACTAAGCCGATTAGATAGCAAAAATGCGTCTTCTCCGTAGCCAAGGGCGAGAAATCTAATACGAAATCTGGATCTTCTTGTTCGCCATCACCTTCGGCCGTCCCTACGTTCTTCTGCAACTTCAGAGCTTCTCTCAAATCGCGTTCAATGCTGACAACTTCGTCTGCGTCAAAGCCAAAGCTCTGGGCGACTAAGCCCTCACCCTCCTCATCTAAAAGAGATTCTGGATTGAAGCCTAACGCAACCCCATTCTCACAGAAGTCAAGTACTTTGATAGGCAGCAAGAACTCGTGGAAGGGCTCATGGTTTTGATAAGCTCTTCGCCGCCTCAGAACCTCCTCATCCATGCATTTCTTTAGGTGCTGGCGCACCTGCTCTGAAATCTTTGGCCAAGGAAGGCGCTTGACAGTCCCGACAAGAAACTTAGGCCAGGCGAACTTCTCACCATAAAAACGCAAGAAAGCAGAAACCAATCTCGATGAGCAGATACCAATTGCCTCAGACTCCATTCCATTTTGCGGAATTGCGATATAGCGACTTGCCGACGGAATGCAGCCCGCAGGAACAATGTAAGGAATAAAACGAACGGATCGGAGGGTCCAGCTGAAACCAGGGCGAAAGAAATGCATCTTGATTGCATCCCGTAGCATCCAGATATTTGAGCGGACAGATCCTTTGGGGTTAAGATTGTTCCAAAGTTCAGCAGCGTCATCAGCCCACCGAACTAATAGCGTTACAGGTGAATACCACGGTTGAGATGGACCAGCAAGGATGTATGGAACCCATGCTCTATTTGTTGCAGAAGTCCACTCTGATGGATGGACTTCCCAGATGCCTCTTGCAAATCGCGGGTTGTCAGCAGTGGCCAAACCTTGTCGGACATCACCAACTAAGTCCTTGAAGGATCCCAAAGTTGAAAATTTCTTAATTGCAGATCGTTGAACCCAGTAAGCAAATGGTATGCCTGGTAACAGCCCAAAGCTGGTTTGCTTGGCGAGAAAGACTCTTTGTTCTGGACTGCCGGCCTGATGCGAGTCAACGCAGGCTTTGATGGACTCTTCACGGTCACGATCCGCGATGCAGCGAAAAATAACTGCGGCCGTCGATGGTCGAGCCTGTTCGAGCACATACGCAGCCGCCTCAACCATCGCGCCATCCATGACGCCTTGACCGAGATCGGCAATGATTCTTAGGGCGGATCGATCCAAAATAACTATCTGACGCCATTCGGAGAAGCTACCGGCGAAGAAACATGTGCGTGCTGTGATAGCTCCGATGCGACCCGATTGGCCTAGTCGCGCAAGGAATCGATCAACAAATGCTGCTAGGATGTCATTATAGATGTTCGGATAAGCGTCCTGGTCGACGACTACGTCTTTCCACTGCTTGGAGAACTCTCCAAACGGTGGATTCATAACGACCGCGTCGTAGTGCTTGCGGCAAAGGTCAATGAACGCAAAGCCCTGTGCAGCGTCGCCGGCAAAGAGGCGACGCTTGAATCCGCCTCCATTTTCAGCCTGTTCTGCATACGTTTCAAGCGCGTCGTAAATCCGTTGCTCGGCCCGCTCCCAGAACTGCTTATCCGTAATCCCAGAAAGGTCCAGTCCCAATTCGCCCTGATCCGTAGTTCCGCCAGGCCTAGAAAAGAGCGAGGCTTGCTCGTAGCTGGGCCCCTGTTTCCAGAGTCTCTTGGCGTCGGCGATGGCGGTGCGAATGTCCTCCTCGATACGCAGCAGGGAGCCCGCCTCGCCAGCAAGAGTCATCTGGTCGAAAATGGTTTCCAGCAAATGCGTAAAGGCGGGTTGCTCGCCAGCGGTGAACTCCTGCGCTACAAACTCCCGCAACAGTTCCTTCTCACCCGGCATCGGCTCGGCGCACACCACATTCGCCCGAGTGATGCTGGGCCGATCGGCGATCGCCACACCGATCTGCTGCCAGGCGCGCTGGGTGCGCAGCCAGAGGCTCAACCGCGCGATTTGGGTGGCACGTGGGTCGATGTCGATGCCGTGGATGTTGTGCTCCACGATCAGGCGCGGCACCTCACGGAGGAATGCCACTTTGTCGGGAAAACTGGCCGCAAAGGCAACGAATGGCGCAAACGTGGCTGTGGACTTCGCCGAATCGTCAGAGCCATGGGCAATGTCCCAGGCTTCCTCGTAGATCACCGTGAAGAGATCGAAGGCGTAGAGCCCGAAGTGCATCGAGCCGCAGGCCGGGTCGAGCAAAAGGATCGCGCGCGGATCCTTGAGTGGCCGATAGAGAATGTGCACGGGCTCGCGCAGCAGCTCTTCTTGCGAAAGGGTTTCTCCATCACTCTCCCCATGACCGGTGGCACTCTCTGGTGCAGCCTCGCCAGGCTGCAAAAAAATCTCCGTGGGCCGGCGGACCAGGTAACGGCAACGGTCCCTTAGGGACGTTCCACCGCGCCGCATCTCATACCAGAGGCGGCCGAGGGTGTTATCAGTGAGGAACTCCACCACATAGCGCGGTGTGAAGAACTGGTTGCGCACCGCCAACTCGCGGCTATTGCGAGGTGCGCCACCTTTCACGGCATCGCGCATCTCCTTAACATCGTTGCCATTGAAGTATTGATACACCCAGCCGATCGTTTCGTCTTCGCTCCAGAGTTCGGCCAACTCCGGCCGGTTGAGAATCTCCAGCAGCTCCAACAACGCCGCCCGCCGCGGCCACAGCAGGCTGGCCGGATCGCGAGGATCGAAGAGCACCTTCACCTCCCGGCTCACGTCCTCAAACAGGCACTGCAGAAACAACTGGTAGCTGCCTTCTGGATCCGCCAGCAGGGCTGGCGCCAGGCCAGTGAACTCCTCGAAGCCACTCGATTGCTGCCCCTGGCTCACGCACTCATGCACCAGGGCGCGCGCTTCCATCAGCTTCAGGGCCACGAAGCGGTTCAGGGTGGTGAAGGCCATCTCCCGCCGGAACAGCAGCAGTGCTTCCTTCAAGTCGTTGCCGGCGGCCTGCTTATGGGCAATCGCGGCGGTGAGCTTGCTGCGCAGGAACCGCTGCTCCCCATCAAGATGGCTGCCGGGGCCATCAGCCACACGGGCTTTGGCCACGTCGATGTCGAACACCTCCAGCAGCTGGGAGCCGAAATCCCCCTCCAGCAGATTCCGCGCATCCTTCACGGCCCGCTGAATCGCGTTGCGTTGCTCCTTCTCCATCGCCTAGGGCCTCACTGCAACAGCACCTTGCGGCCGTTGCCCAGCTCCTCCTGGCACCGCCGCTCGATGCGCTCCAGCAGTTGCGGCAGCTGGTCTTCGGTGATCGGTTCTTTGCAGATCTCCCGTACCAACACGGTGGCTACCGTGACTTCCGGAAACGCCCAGCTGCGGGCGAGGGCCTCCTGTTGCCGGGCCAGGCCCTCCACTACGGCTGGCTGCTCTTTCAGCCGCACCAGATCCAGCGCCTGGGCCTCCTCTTGCCGCAGCAGCAGCGGCGCCTTGAGTTGCTCCTGCTGCTGCTCCTCCAGATCGGCATACCCCGGGGCCTGGGTCAACGCTTCCAGTTGCTTCTCCACTACCTCCGCCAACGTGGCCTTGGCTTGTGTGCATCGCTCTGAGTAGGCCAGTTCCAACTGGCTGGTGAGCTGATCGATTTGGGGAACATGCTCATAGAAAGAAAGGGACTGCAGCCGATCTGCCAGGGAGTCCCTCGCCTGTTGCAGCGCTTCCGGTAGCTCTGGCTCCTTCTCGAGCACTCCCCACAGCAATGGCCCCTGGGCCTTGAGGGCCCGTTCTAGATCCACCAGGCGGCTGTCCAGCACAGCCTTGATGCCCTTGGCCCGCTGTCGTTCTGCCTTCATCGCCTCGGCGTTGCCCCGGAACGATTTCACCACTTCTTCATCATCGCTGTCCTGCCAAGTAGAGAGCTGATCCACCGCCGCGCCCAGCTCTTCTGTGCCGGGCAACTGCAGCGGCGTCATCGACACCACCACGGCATTGAGCTCGGCAATCAGCTGACGGGCTTGGTCGCGAATCTCCCGCGCCAGGGGCCCCACCTGCACGCCCTGAACCACCTTGCCCGAAAAGCCGCTGAACAGCTTGCTGGCCTCCACGATTTCTTTGGTGGTGAGGATCGGCTCATGGAGCTGAAACGCCGTGCTGTTGAAGGCCGTGTTGTTGCCGAACCACGTCTTCACCTTCGGGTCGGAGCTGCCTACAAAGCTTTGGGCCTGGTGGGTGGCCTTGAGCAAGTTGGCCCGCTGCAGCGCCCCCACCAGGAACTTCACCCCATCCACCGTCCAGCCGAAAGGGGGCGCACCGAAGTGGTCGCGCAGGTCTTTCCCTGTGAGCGGTCCCTTGCTCTTGATGCGGTTGAACACCTCCTGCAGGGCCGGACGGTTCGGATCGATTACCCATTGCCCCTCCTGCTCCTTGCACAGCTCCAGCGTCTCGATCGCGCCGGTGAGGCCCTGGAGGTTGTCGGCGATCAACAGCTTGCTGAGCTCTTCAGCCGACGGGCTGATCGGGGCATCAGCGAAGCGGTCGTAGATCGAGGCCAGGCCATCACGCAGCACCTCGTTGAGAGCATCCGGTGCGGAAGCTGCCGTGGGTGTGTGGTGCTGGATGCCGCCGTTGAGCAGGATCGTGCCGCTCATCAAGGCCCGCTCCAGTGCCTGCACCGTGTCCTTGCGGAATCCATCGAGCTTGCGGTTCTCCTCGTTCACCAACTGCACCTGCCCTTTGCTGTTGGCGTCGCGGCTCTTGAGGGCGATCACCTTGTCGGAGCGGAACCACTCCCCAAGAGCCCTCTGCAGCTCCTCGCTGGGCTGCACCGCCCAGAAAAAGGTGTCGCGCTCCTGCTGGCTGTTCTGCCGCAACTCATCGGTGCGGCTCTCGGCATTCTCGCTTGGATCCACCAGCACCACCGCCACCGGCACGTCCCCCTTCACCAGTTCAGCGCCGCGAAAGCGCAACCCCGCCTTGAAGCTGCGCAGACCCTGGCCCAGCGCAGCCTGGGGCTGGGGGTTCCAGATCAGGGAGAGGGCCTTCTGCAGCAAGGCATTGCGGTCCTGCTGGCTGGGGGCCTGCTGGTTGCGGACCTGCTCCCAGTCCTCCTCCTCGGGTTTGGGGATTCGGTACTGGCCATCAGCCTTGCGGATCAGGTTCCGCCCCACCAGATCCCGGCAGATCTCGATCACCTCAGCCTTGAGGGAATCGGCCGCTACATGGGGGTGAAGCACCACTGCCAGAGATTCCTCGGTGGTGGGCACATGGTCCACAAACTGGAGCAGACAGATCGCCTTGGCCACCGCCACGGGCGAGAGCTGGTGCTCGGGCTTCCTGAGGAGCTGGCTGATCTGGCTGATCTTGCTGCGGTATTGGGAGTCGATGAAGTTGCTCTGCAGGTCGTAGACCCGATCCAGGGTCACCAGAGCGCCCGGCTCCGCTTCTGCCAGGCCGCACTGGGGGTTGGTGAGCAACTCCTGGGCGAGTTTGATGATCGTGCGGTTGGCTCCGCCGTATTGCTTGCTGGCTCCGCCTGAAAGCCGCAGACCCGACACGATGCTGATGATCAGCTCGATCTGATACGGCAACAGCGGGTAGAGATCGATAAACCCCTTGGCCGTGAGGGCCGGCTGTGGCAGCTTTGATTCCAGCTTGGTGTTGCTCGACAGTCGCCCCTGCACCTGGTTGAACAAGGTGCTCAATCGCTGCTCACCCTCGGCGTTCTTGCCAAGAACCCGCTTGCTCGTCACTTCAGCAATGTCGGACGGCTCAAGGGTTGGTTTGTAGGGGAAACGATCCTGCAAACGGGCCAACTCGGGGCGGTTGTCGTCCAGAGCGCCAAAAACGTCCTGAAGGCGTTCCTGGGAGGTGACCATCACCCACACCCGGCCGCGGCCCTTCACCCCCAGCTGCTGCACGATGGCTTGTAGGTCGAGCATCTTCTGGACATCGCGGGCCACGTACTGGCCCACCTCGTCCACCACGAACAAGAGCTGCTTGCCGGGACGATGGCGCGTCATCAGCTGGATCGCGCGATCGGCAAACACAGCCGTGGTGACTGGAACCTGCTGACCACGGCTGATTTCCGCCCAGCTCTTCTCATTGGGATAGGTCTGGGGCTCCAGCTTGTGCATCACAGCGCTGGCACGAGGCAGGGCCTGGGTCTGGCGGGTCTTGGCTTCTTCCCAGGATTCCTTGAAATTGAGCTGCTCATACTCACTGAGGAAGGCATCGAAGCGTCCCTGCTCCTCAAGTTCGATCTGCAGTTCAGCCACCTGCAGGTTGTTCGAATAGTGCAGATGCTCCAGCAGCTGGCGATAGAAGATCTCCGTGATCGACTGGTCGGCACCGATCGAGCGCTCTGCCGACACATCAAAGATGATCGCCTCAGTGGGGATCTGAACCTTGATCGTCTCGAGCAGCGCTTTGATCCTTGCGCTGTTGGTCTGCTGGGCCAACCGATCTGCAGCGCCAACTCCTTGAATCGAGCGATTGCTGATCGCCAGGCCTAGATATTTTGCAAAACTCGATTTCCCTGAGCCGAAGAAGCCAGAGACCCAGGCGGCAATACCTTCATTGGGTTTGTTGGGTGCTTCGCGATAGGCTTCCAGGACGTCATGCAGGCTGCGCTCAATCGCTTCGGTGATGATGTATTCCTTGATCTCCTGCGCAACGATCTCCTCATCGGTCTGGTCGACCTTGATCACCTCTTCGATCTTTCGATCGATGTCACCAGCAAACAGTTCACGAATCAGGCGCATGGGTCAGGAAAACAGCTTGGGCCGATAGTTGTGATCCGCTTCCGCGGCATCCATGAACCGCAGGCCAGCGGGCCCATCGCGCTGGCCGGGATAGAACAGAACCAGAGGATGCAGCACCTTGCGGTGCAGGTTTTCAAGCAGTGCCGACGGTCGGTGCAGACCGAACAGGGCCCCCACCCTTTCCAGGAACACGATGTGGCGGGTGTGATCCCTGCTGTTGTCAATCTTCTCGGCGACGAGGTCATCGAGGGGACGACTTCCCTTCACCTTCCCCCCGAGGATCCCCTGGATGTCGGCTTGCACCAACTCGATGCCCGAAAACTCTTCCGCCTCAGCCAGCTCCTCCACCCCGAAGTTCGCCATGGCCAGGGCTTCCTCCAACAGCTTGGCCATCGAAATCCGCTGCACAGTCTTGCCCAGGTTCTCCAGGCGTACGGTCAGATGGCTGATGGCCTCGCGGAGCTCCCACTCATCCTTAGGAGGATAAAGGAAGATCCCAAAAGGCAGATCGGTGGAGGTGCTCAAGCCCACCCGAGAGTCTGCCGCCGCCAACACCGGCTCTAACTGCTGCTCTAGGCACAACTTCCACTCCATCGCTATCCCCACGCCTCACGAACCAGTTGCTCTGGGCTAGGGGCTGGCAACTTGAGTTCAACGACGGAGCCGGCTCTGAAGTAGCTGATCATCTTGCGTTGATGGAGCTCCAACAGCCGATGCTCCAGCTGCTCTTCCGAAAGACGGAACCACTGCCAACGGCGATCGGCCAGGGCACCAGCTGTGGTGCGGTTGCTGGCCAGCAGATCAGAGAGCACATAGAGGAGGGCCTCATCAGGCAGATAGTAGGCCGTGTAGCGGCGCCGCACCTTTCCCTGCAAGAGATCAAAGTCCACCGCAGCCTTGAGCAGGCCTCCTGCCACCCGCTTTCGAGTGCTCAGGCTCCAGTCCGCCACCTCGGCATGGTTGCGTTGCGGGGCCTGCTCCAGCCACTCCAGTGCCTGGGCGGTTTGTAGGGTATCATGGGCGTTGGCGTGGCAGCTCCACATCCAGCTCAAGCCATCACCCAGCAGGCTTTCATTGTTGGCCATGTGCCAAAGCAATAGAGGGCGCCAGCAGTGCTGACCCGTCTTGCTTTGGGCAGCCAACACCAGGGACCGATCCCACCCGCTTGGATCGAACCGCCGGCTGATTGTGGCGCAGACCTGCTTCAACCAAGCCTGGGATGCCGCCCCGATGCTGTTGGAGGTACGGATCTGAGCCAGGTTGCTGCGTTTGCTCTTCGCCAGATCCCAGTCCTGGAAAGCCCTGAGGGTGTCGTCCACTAAAGTGCCCTTGATCAGACCGTAGCTGCAGTAAGGAATCAGCAGGGGCTGAGCCTTTCCCGTTGCCGTGGCCCTCTTGGGCTTGTCGCCCGCACTCTTCACTGGTTGGGGGGCGCCATGCACGAGCGACTTTGGATGTGCGCCGGTCTTTGAAACAGGCTGCAGACCGTTCAAGCTCGCTGCTTGCTTCCTTGGAGCCGCACCGGCGATGGTCCCTTTTCTGGTTGCGCTGGAAGCGACCATCACGCCGACAGCTGCAGGTAAGGCACCACAAGGGTGCCAGCTCGGCTATGTGCAAAGCCAGCCGCCAGGCGCAGAAGCTCATCTGGGCCCAGTACAAGGGCATCCTCAAGCTGCAGGGCCTTTGCGGTCTGGGGCTTCTGGCTCTCCCCCCAGGCGATCTGGTCCCCGCCCAATCCAGCGACTTCGCCGAGGGCCTGCGGCCACCGATCAGATTCCAAGGCAAATGCCCCTTCAAAGGTGTCCTCCCAGGCCTGCGCCTGATCCAACCATCGGTCGCGCTCGTTCTCGAAGGCATCTTCCACTTCCGGTAGCAGCCGGAAGAGATGGCAGACCTGGGGTCCTGTGGCTGAACGCTCAATGCCCAGAGCTTCATCGCAGACCAGCTGCGCCACCCTGAAGGCGGCTCGCGCCTGGGCGAAGGGCGCCGAACGGGGGAAGTTCTGCTCGTACAGAAACCGACCCGCCTCGTTAAGCACCTCGCTGTTCCACCACCCCAGGCGATCCTTCTCACCGATGGCGGCCACCACCAGGCGGAGCTTGAAGAGCTGGGGGAAGTCGATCAAGACTTGGAGCCAGGCAAGGGGCGTAACGCTGTCCAGATAATGGCCGCGAGCGGCTTCAGTTGGGGCTTGAAGACCCACTTCCACACAAAGGCTCAGTTCTCGGAGGCAAGCGGGGTGGAAGTCATGCAGATCCAGCATCACTAACCCTTCAAGTTTCGCTTCGGCCTTTTATCTTCAGCAGCCATAAAAACTCTTATTACTCCGCCCCGATCACATGTGTGCGCTGTTTCTGCGGGGAGAGGACAAGCCGACGCTGGGATGATCGGAGATGTAAAACTCCAGATTTTGCAACATTTCCGAACCAGTCCCCGCGAGTTTCTCGTTTTTATGGGTATATCCCCCCTTTTTTGATGTCTGATTTGATTTGGTTGTCTGTGAATCAGCCATGGCCCTCTTTCGATCGTGCTGGCAGCGGCGGTGAGGCGCTTGGATGGCCCGCCCCACCACCAATGACGGAGAAGGCTTGATCAACGCCTGGCGCCGGCTGGCTTCTTGGCGTAGCTGGCCAGGTACAGCTCACTGGCACTCATGCTTTGCAGGTTGGTCGGCTGGCCATTGCCATCGAACTCGGCGATCACCGTGGCGGGGCCGAGGCCACCGCGCTGGTTGAACAGGAAGCTGAGCACCGGATGGGTGCGCAGCGATTCGATGTGATCGGCGGCATCGAGATTGCCGTGATCGCCCAGCAGCACATTGCCCTTGGAGTCGATTGGCTCCAGCAGGTCACGGCCAGCGCCGTCCTTGGTAAGGCGGAACTCACCGCCGACCTGGTGCTTGAAGATCTCAAAGAAGGAGCCGCGGTTGTCACCACCGGCGCGGCCATCGGCATCGACGAACAATCGCTCCAGCAGGCGTTCCTTGCGCAGGTTCTGCACGTCCTGGAGCGCCTCGTCCCGTTCCTTGGCAGCGGCCTTCACTTTGCGGGCGGCGGCGGCCTCCAGCTGCAGTTCACGGCTGGCGATCTCGCGCTCCAGCTGCTCCTTCTGCCGCTCGGCCTCCTGAAGGCGCTCGTACTCGTCGGGGTTGATCTTGGAGAACTGGGCCAGCTGGCGCTTGATCGTGCGCAGCTCCCGCTCCAGCTGATTGGTCTTGCGCCGCTCCGCTTTGAGCGCATCGGATGGTTCGGGGCGAGAGGCCAGAGCTTCCTCGCCGGGCTCATCCAGGTGCTCATCCGGGTCGAGGTCGTCATCCTCATCGAGATCGTCATCCTCCAGCTCATCTGTCAGAGCAGGCGGCTCCTGATTGGGCCATTGCTGGGGCTGGGCGTAGCTGACGAGCTGCAGGCGTTCAGCGATCTGTTGCTGCTGGTCCTGGAGAAGGCGTTTGGTCATTGGTCCACCCATCACGGCTGTGGTTGAAGCGAGCGCCCCATCCGGGCTGCGCTCACCCCATCTATTGCCAGCAACCATTTCCGGCCTGACCAGTCACGGCGCGACAGTTTGCGGCTCCAGCGGCAGGTCCAGATCCCACAGGTCATCAGCCGCTGTAATCCCCCGCAGGGGCGGCAGGTAGAGCCAGCCGCCGGCAGTCAGCAAGGTGGCCGGGCGAATCAGCGGTACCTGCAGCACCTGGCCCAGGTCCAGCGGATCGGAAGGCCGGATCGCCGGCACGTCAAGGCGCACACCAACCGTGAGCGGCTCACTGCGGGGCCAGCGCTCAAAATCAGGGTTGTAGAGCCGCAACCAGTCCACCGTGGTGTCGTACTGCACGGCCAGGGCCTTGAGCGTGTCGCCAGCCGTGGTGGTGTGGCCATTGGATCGCAGCAGCGACGGGTTTTGCTTGCGCAAGAAATCCACGGTGCTGCCGTGGCGGGCGGCCAGCAGGTTGAGGGTGTCTCCGGCCGCTGTGGTGATTGGCCCCTGCTGGGCCAAATCCGGATTCACCGCCCGCAACGTCTGGACGGTGGTGCCATAGCGCTCGGCGAGCAATTTCAAGCTGTCGCCGGCCTCCAATACCAGCACCCGGTTGGGCTTGAGGGCAAAGCTGATCGCCTCCCCCAGCTCCGGCTGCACCTGCAGCCCGATGCCACCAGGGCCATAAGCCTGGCCGATCATCAGCAAGCTGGCGCCCGCAAATACGGCGCGGGGACTGATCGGCAGCAGGCCCGGTGTTTGCAGCAGGGCCAAATCCCCCAGCCAGCACACCCCCTCGGCGGGCACCTGCACCGTGGATGGCCTTGGAGGCACCGTCGCTGGCGGCACCACAGGCGGCTGATAGGTGGCCCGCAGGCCCGGGGTCTGCCAGGCCTGATCGGCCGCCAGCCAATCCCACGGATTGGACTGGGCATTGGCTGGCGGCAGCAGGGCAGCGCGGGTGAGGAAGCCCTCGCAAAGGATGTCGCCGGTGTCGATGCCGGGGCCGTTATCGCGGCTGGAGATCAGCTTGGTTTGCTTGATCGAGCAGTCGATCACCTGCCGGCAGAGCGTCACCGGAACCTTGGCGCCCGGATGGGCCTGCTGCTGAAGCATCAGGCGCACATTGGCGATCTCCTGCAGCGGCGAAACCGGTGTGGCCGTCATCAGGAGCGAATCATGGTGCCGGAGAACGGCGTCGGCGCCGGGGGGCACCAGGCGGCCAGGCCAGGAAGAATCAGCAGCAGGTTGGCCACATGAGAGCGCCGTTGGGCTCCGGAGCTGAGCTCATAGCTGTTGGCGGTGGGTTCGGCGTATTCCGTTGACACCTCCTCCAGCAGCAACTCGGTGGCGTACTCGATTGCATCGATCTTCTTCTTGGGCAGCTCAGCCGGGATCGGCCCGGCGGCGGCCTTGCGGGTGGTCTTGATCACATAGGGCTCCACCGGCGTACCGCCAGCGGCCAGGCCCGCATCGAGGACAGCAATGGCATCCAGCGAGGCCTTGGCGGCGGGGATGGCCTCGGGGTAGCTGCGCTCCAGCTGGGCCATGGCGTCATTGATGGCCCGCAGGGCAGGGGCGGTGACGGGGATCAGCAGGGCGCGACGGATCGCTTCTAAATCCGTTGGGCGCCAAGCATTGGGATTGGGATTGGTATTGGTATTGGGATTGACAGATGGGACGCTCATCAGCCTTGTTCCGGTGTGGGCACGGCAAACGATTCAGACGCCGAGCCGCTGATCGGGTTCACCACACCCGGAGCCGCCGCCAGTGAAAGCTGGTGGCGCAGCTCAGCGGTGCTGATCACTCCCCGTTCATGCAGCGTCAGCCACTCGCCCACCGTTGGCTGGGGCCGCAGCGGCGGGGTCAGCGGCGTCACGGTGAGCGCCAGGCCGGCCCCTGTCACCAGGCTGTCACCGGTGAGTGAGCACCAGTGCTCCAGCACCGTCGCAAAGACAGACGTCTTCTGGGTGGCAAGGGATTGGAGAAGGGCGTAGGCCTGGCCCGCGGTGAGCGAAATCTCGGTGTCGCTGCGGCCGGCGCCCCGGTTCTGGGTTGGCACCAGCGCATCACGGCGCATGGTTTCATCCAGCAGAGTCAGGTAGGCGCGGTGCTCGGCGAGCGAGCGGGCGCGGATCTCCTTCCAGTTGAAGTCGGCCCCCTCGGGCAGGTCCATGAACGTGGAAGTGGAGAGCACCAGCTGCTCCGGGGCGCGGGCCTCGCCGTCCTCACTGCGCTGGAAGCCGTACTGATCCACCAGGCCGCTGCGCACCCCCACCGGCAGGGC
>CANGZM010000002.1 GCA_947458155.1 Synechococcaceae cyanobacterium
AGACTTTGGGCAAGAGCTTTCGGATTTGCACAAGGCACTACATCACCCGTGACTCCGGGATGAACCAGATCCTCGGCACAACCGACAAGATCACTGACAATGGCCGGAAGCCCACAGGCCATTGCCTCATTTACAACAAGCCCCCAGCTCTCACCATGGTCTGAAGGGAGCACAAGGCAATCACTAACGGCATAAGCACTGGGAATCTCGGATTGGTTTAGAAAACCCACGAAGGAAATCGGCAGTTTTAGAGCTGCGGCTTGGCTGCGACAACTAACCTCCATCTCACCAGTGCCGACCATAAGGAGATGCAAAGGACGATCAAGGATAATACCTTGGGCCTGAACCAAGGCAAAAGCATCCAAAAGGTCCTGCGGTCGCTTCTTGGGCTGAAACTTACCGGCGAAGAGGAAACAAAAAGCATCTAATGGGATCTGCCATCGAGTGCGTAATTCATTGGTTTGAAGACGAAATGTAGTGGCCCTATTCAAAAAATAACTGTTATCCACAAAATGGGGAGAGGGTACCATCCGCGAGGAGGGAATGCCATTAAGGCGACACCAGCGAGCATTGGCGGAGCCTACCGTAAGCACCCCATCAACACCCATGAAGAGTACGCGATAAATCAAGTTAAGGATCCAGGGTCGAGGACGAAAGTCATTGGAATCCATCCTTAACAATACTGGAATTCGACTCAGTTTAGCTGCAATGAATAATTGGACCAGACCTAAAAAATGCCACCCTGTCAACAGCAATACAGAAGGACGGTCACCGTAGGGTCCCCAGCCCAGTTCTCTGCCTGGATGACGAAGCCAAACGCCGCGATAACCACTGGTGATGCCCAAACCACGACCACTGGATGCCTGATGCCACCGATATCCGTCCAGCAGAGGGACATCCCAGGTGAAGGCTTTACCAAAACCCAACCCTTGGGTTTCGGCCGAAGGCAAAGTGAGATAAAGCACATCGGCATCGATAACGGGATCGTCACTGAGCTGCCGAAACAAGGGTGAGTGATACTGGATCGGATGGCTGCTGGCAATCAAAAGACGGGTACGCTCTGAAGGCAGCAGGGCCGGGCCCCTGGAAAAAAGCTTTAGAGCCCAGAAAAGCCCACGAATCTCGGCCAAAAGAGTCAGAGGGATCCACCAAGGATGACAAAAATGGTATCGAGTCCGCACTGAGCGCCCAAAATCAGCCAAAGAACCTGCCAAGGCCGGGCCGAGAGATTGTGTGCGAAACCGATAGTAATAACGACCAACAGCATGGTCGGGTTTAATCGTTGAAAGATGTTCGCCATAACTGCGAGTTCCACCACGTTCTGTCTTGAGATGACGAATCAGGGCTGAGGGCTCATATCTAACCGGAAAACCTGCTTGACGCCAACGGTATGCAAATTCAGCCTCATAACGGTATGCAACACGCACGAAGTTGTCGTCAAAACCGCCCAAAGACAACGCCAACTTTCGTGGCAGAGAGAAATTGCAAC
Organism: Synechococcaceae cyanobacterium; assembly: GCA_947458155.1. Taxonomy (GTDB): domain Bacteria; phylum Cyanobacteriota; class Cyanobacteriia; order PCC-6307; family Cyanobiaceae; genus Cyanobium. The sequence goes on from CANGZM010000002.1 coordinate 1,490, forward strand.
CTATAAAATCAAGGCACTCACGTGGCTGAAGTGTATTGAAAGTGAAGGGCTGTTTATCTTCCGACTCCGGTCCATCCGTATGCCAAGGCTGAATTACTCTTCCAGCTAATAAAGCGTTAGGAGTGCGCTGACCAGCGTTAAAGTGAGCCTTAAGGAGAAAGGGATCAGGAATGATGTCATCATCAAGAAACAACACACGCTCTCCAATAGCCTGTTCAAGGGCAACATTCATAGCAATGGTGATGGAGGGTCTCTGGAGCCTTAACCACCGCAGCCGCCCCTGACGCTGCCAGTTCCTTAACGCCGCTTCGGTAGGTGCATCGTGCCTCAGGGTCTGATCCACCAAAAGGAAATCAACCGTTGGTGGGTCGAGGGCCAAAAGGGCCTCAATCGTCTCCACCAGGATCTGATCGCGGCCGTAACTTGGAATGGCGACGGTAAGATTCATCACAAACTGAAAAGCTTTAAACGAGCCTTCATGTGAAGTGGGTTCAATTCGAGAGCTTGCCTAAAATATTTGACGGCTAACTGGGGATGTTCTTTCTCAAGGCAGGCAGCTATAAAATAAGCGCCATTCGCCGCCCCTTGGCGCCGTCCTTTAGCAGGCGAATTCTTACAATTAACCGAAAGAGTCTCAGCCTTAGCCAACCACGATGATTCAGATAAACCCTGGCGACGAGCATGGGTGAGATTTACGATATAGGAATGAAACTGATCTTGTTCCTTACGGCGGGAACCACTTATCGAACCAGGGGCCACCGTGGCTTCATAGAGAATGTGAGGCACAACCCTATGGCGACCGAACTCGACAAGCCTCGTCCATAGATCAATGTCTTGGGCATAATGAAAAGCAAGGCGATAGCCCCCTACTTGCTCGTAGGCACTTCGGAGCATCATTACTGCACCGTGATGAGCAGGACCTGTCAAACCATCGGCCAGGGAGGCCTCGTCGGGCGCGTTGACTGTAAGTGTGGCACCTTCGGGCACCAAAAGACGCACAAAAGTGGAGCACAGTGATGCTTCGGGATCAGCCTTAAGACAGGCAACCTGGGCAGCAAGTCGACCTGGTAATGACCGATCACCAGAATCTTGGCGGGCCAGGTAAGTCCCCCGGGCCAGCTGACAACCTTCGATCAAAGAAGCGGTCAAACCCCGGCCAGATCGCTGCAGCACCACCAAGCGAGGATCTCGAGTGGACCAGTCTGCAAGGAGTTCGGCAGTGCCATCGATGGAACCGTCATTGATGACGATGATTTCAAGGTCCACTCCCTGCTGGGTGGTCAAGGACTCCAGGGTATCAGCAAGCTCAGGTCCACCGTTGCGGACACCCATAACCACAGAAACCAGGGGAGATTCAAGCATCAGCTGCCCCTCCGTAACGATAACAATCTATAACCGGAAAGGATGAGTCGTGCCGCTTTGGACCAACCCAAAAGATTTCCTAGAATGCCATAGATAAGATAATCGGGGCCAATTCGACGGGCAGGCGTCGATGCACGCCTTGCCAAAGCAAAAAGGTCCTTGGAGGCACTTTCTAATCCAGCAAACCCACATTGGCGACTTAACAGAAAAGTCGAACGAGCGAAATGGGCCATTTCGGGTTTGCGCGAGTCCATTCCAGCAGCAATCGCTGATAGAAAAATAGATTGGCGAGCTGCTGCACGATCAAGAAGTTTGCGGGGGTCCTCGGTACCCCCCGTACTGAGATGCTCTGAAGCCAAATGGATACGCCTGACAGAAACGTCTTCGTTCACCCAGCAAAGGCATGCACCAGTTGCGCCCGCACGGGCGTCATATTCCCAGTCCTCCTCGTTGAGCCAAGCCCGCCAAGGGCCAATGCGTTCGAGAAGACTGCGCCGGTAGAGGGGGCTACTCGTGGTCCACCAACGTTCGACCAGCAACAACGGGAATAAATGCCGATGGAAACGTCCGGTTTGGCGCATGGGCCCTACACGCTGTAGGGGTAGGTTGGAATAATTTTCCTCATAACTGCGGCCGTAGCAGATTTGAGCCTCTGGGTTTGCGACAAGAGCGGCCACCTGGTAACTGAACTTTTTGGGCAGCAGCAAATCATCGCTGTCAAGAAACTGTACGAAATCCCCCCTTGCCAGCTCAAGTCCGTGTTGTCGAGCCGGTCCAGGACCGGCATTGGCCTGACGAACCACCTTAACCAGATCGGGCCAACGACGAGACAAATCAGCGATAACATTGGGCGTTTCGTCAGTAGAACCATCATCTACAATGATAACTTCTACGGGTCTGTAAGTTTGGTTAATAACACTATCAACAGAATCCATCAAGAGGTTGGCCCGGTTGTATACGGGTATCACAGTGCTCACTAGCGGCCCGTCATGGCCAATCTGTCTAGTCACAATAAGGGCCCTCTTGATAAGTTCAGAGCCGCTATTCGATCCCCAGCAGAGCTTTGCATGATTTCTCTACATCGGAGAATGTTGGGGTTGTCCAAGTCATCCTTAAGCGGTTGACTTCGATGCCAAAGATGGACAATTGGCTCATAACCCCAAATCCAAGTGGGAAGCGTAAGGCAACGATCCCAAAACTCATTGTCTTCTCCGCCCCAACCAACAAAACCTTCGTCCATTCCTCCAATAGCCTCAAAACCCATGGTGCTTATGGCCATACTACCACCAGCCTCCAGGTTCTGAACAATATAATCAGGGGGAAAAGAATCATATCCTACAAGTCCGTTTTGGACTTTTTTACTGTGGCTCTCAGTGAGATAAAAGATATAACGTTTAGGATTGATTACTTCATAACCCCTGCTACGGCGCTCAAGAATACGACGACAATAACCAGTTGGCACCAACATGTCATTGTCATGCAGTAGCAAAGTCTTGCCTAAAGCATTACGGGCACCCACATTGAATGTCTGGGATCGGTTATATGGTGCTGAAGCTTCAGCCAATGGAGCCATGACATGGCGGACCCAGTCCGGTAAATCGTTGGCAATCTCGGAGACAGCCGCCTGCTCAATCACAAGACACTCAAGGTGGACATCCTGCTGGGCTGCCAGGCTGGCTAGGGTCGCCAGCAGCAAAGGCAGTCTCTCGCGGCCGCGATGTCCGATCAAAACGCTGATTTCCGGGGGAGATGGGGAAGCTGGGGAAGCTGGACGGGTTGGAGCGCACCTAATCGGAGCGTGCTCAAGGCAGCGACGCAAAAGCCTCTGACCAAGATTGGGTTGGAATTTAGGGGCATGCAACCTGGAGGTATAGGGCCAACGGCAGTAGAAACCTGTGCCATCAGGAGCTCTTTCCAGGCGCTCCATACGATTAGCCAGAGCTAGGTACTCAGGGGTTGGACTGCGCAGGGCCCTCTCGTACCGCCAACGATCCTTTAACCAGACGCCTAGTTGTTCACGCATGGGTTTCAAGCTGAGTGGCCATGGAAAGCAGACGACCATTGTCACCGGCTCCATGCAGGGAATGGGGCCATTCGCTCCCCGCTGAAAGATGGCGAAAATTGAGACGAAGAATACGGCGGAGGTACTCAGCCTTTGTAACACCAAGCCAGATATCAAACCTTCCACTGGGGATAGTAGCAGCAAATCGCACAAACTCGGGGTAGTCCAAAGGCAGGGGAGGAAGTTCCAAACTTAAACTAAAAACCTTTAGCCAGGCTGCCAGAGAAGCTGTGTCCGAATACCGATGGCGGACCATTTCGAGGGCTGAGTTAGTCAGAGATGTTCGCAAGTTGGAATCGAGAAGCTTGGCAATGGCCGAGGCTGCCGCTTCGCAGTCACCTACAGGAAACAAAAGGGCGGTTTGTCCATCTTTAAGGGCCCCTTCAGCGCCGGAACCCACATAACGACTACTCACAACTACTAGACCAGCTGCCATAGCCTCCCAAGCCACAATCGGGCCCGTTTCCCAGCTAGAAGTAATCAACAGCACGTCACTTTGATCATAGACTTGGTGCTGAAGTTGATGCCTATCCAGGCGACCCAGCCAGCGTAAATGCCCCGAACGAATCCAGGGTTGAAGCTGTTCCTGGAGGCTGGTCGCTTCAGGGCCATCACCCGCCAAAGATAAACAGAATGGAAGTGAAATGCGATCCAGGCGATTAAGTATCGATGCAAGATCGTGAACACGTTTTTGAGTTTGCTCAAAACGCCCCACCCAGGCAAGTCGCAAACGATCACCAGACTTGGGAAGTAGCAACTTGGATGTTGGCATTTTGACACCGTAAGGTGCGTAAAATATCCTTTCATTCGGTATAAATGACTCTTGCGCAACTAAAGCACTAGTAAGCTTATTCGTAACCACAACTGCATCAACAATAGCGCGAAACTGACGCAGATCTTCGAGATAATCAGCCTCAATAGCATGAAGCGTAATAATCAATTTTCCAACCAGACCGCCACGTAGCCGTAGTCTAGCTACCGCAGGATAAAGGGCAGCTATATTGACACCGACAATCAAATCAGGCTGGATAAAAACAATACAATTAACGATGCATTGAATTCTACCTTCCTGGCTACCAGTTGGATTACGCAGGCCAATACAAGCCAACTCTGGATATGCCTTTTTATAAGATTCAAAGCAGTGAAACACTCCATCCGGTACAGCAACAGTGACATCATGACCCTCTCTCCTGATACCTGGCACCAGATCAGCCAGCCAGTCTTGAACTCCGCCGAGGAGGTAGGCTGAGGGGGCAAAGAACAGGATCTTCATGAAAACTGGCGATCTGGAAAAGACAAACCCTGTTGAATCTGAAGGGGTTTTAACGAGGACAAAGAGACAGGAGAAATGGGCTGAACAGGTTTAACAAAACCATGAATCTGCTTAATATAAACTCCTTCGCCGTCAGAAGATCTGGCCCAAAGACGATAAAAACATTCTTCATTTGCAGTCGTGTATTTTCCCCACGTACGACCAGAAACATCGTCAAACGAGGTGTTTTTGGGTTGATGATTGCAGTGATGAAGATAAGGGCAAGGGATGTTGCTAATTGCAACTCCCGCAAGACCCAAGCGGGCCGTGTAATCCATATCCTCGAAACCAATGCCCAGAAATGAAGGCTCAAAAATGCCAACTTTATCAACAACTGTAGAAGCAATGATAAAATGAGACCAAGTATGATTTAAAAGAGTAAGACTAACGCTATTCCAATTAAACTTTTCCGCCCAACGCCTGATCCAAGAATCTACACGTAGATCATCATTAAGGATCCAGAGAGGTTTATTCTCAGCTGCCTGAAGCATTTCATTCCATAGAGTTGTCAAGCCACACGGGCGATCATGAAGGACAAAAATATGATGCGCGGGTGCGTGATCACATAATTCTGATTGAAGCCGCGCAAGGTAATCAAGCTGCTTATGAGAATCCGGAAAACCATTCACTGTTACAACGATTGGGACATCCGGGAAAAGATAAGAAAGCGATTCGTAAAGAGGTTTAAAAAAATCATCGTAACGTTCGACATAGGTTGTAATGCCAATAACAAACTTTCCACTTAAATTTAGCCTATGAGGCATCAGCTTGATTGGAATCAGTCTTTTGGCCGCGTGAACTCTCGCCAGGCCAAAACGATACAAATAAAAATTAAAATTGGGCTTGGGCTTGTGCTTGGTCATGGTAGAAAAAAACAAAAGCAATTAGAAACGTTTATGGTTGCTATAGGGAATCAATTGCTCTGCTTAAGGCTGGGAATCGATCGCTAGGCATGATATAGTCATGAAAGCAACGTCTACAGTTCTCACGCATCTGGTTGAGGTTAGATCCAATATATGAGATGGCCTCCAGAAACTCTGTGTAATCCGAAACAACTACACCACACTCATATCTAGATACAAAAGCAAAACTTTCCTGTTTACTACATATAATCGGAACTCCCATAGCAATAAACATACATAATCGATTCGAGCTGATTCCCATTTTTTGGAATTGGGGCGCTTGGTTAGTATATATGGCCATGCCAATGTCGAACCCGACAGCAGACCTCCATGCCTCATTCCAGCTAAGCCGATCACGTTGTAGGAAAACACGGTCTATAGAAGGCATATTCTCTAAAAGAAAAAGAGCGAGTGGATCTACTCCCAAAGGCTGAATAACTGCATAGAGTTCAGGGCGGTCTTGAAGTGCACTAATCAACCAATCCGCACCTAGGGTCAAATTGAATCCGCCAGATGATGCTACTACCAAAGCCTTCTCAGGGATCTGCCATTGTTGACGAAGTTGTTTTCGATAATCTATAGACGGTACAGGAGGCTTATGAAAACAGCCTGGATAGACAATAATTTGAGATTGGGATCGTAATGGCACATATTCACGCAGCAGCGAGATGCGCGATTGATCATTGACGATGTTAAATTTCGCATTCTTCATAGCCCAACGACAGAGTTTTTTCCATCGCTCCGAACTATTACCTCGATAGCTACCTGACTTAATCTCGTCAGCCAATACAAATGATTTCTTTTGAAGCAAAAATGCCAACAGACCCACAACAGCCAATGGATCTTCACTAGTTCCAGAGATGCAACGAATACTCCACCAAAATGGATCAAGAATGGCTTTAGCAACCCAACGAAATGAATAACTAGCAGCGTGGGTAACAACATTTGGCCCATATTCTGTCGGCGCAGATGTTAAGTTAGGCGAAAAAATGTGAACCTCATAATCACTTGCTATTAGCGCTTCAATAATAGCACGATTGGGAGGAGAATAAAGTAGTTCAGGAATTAGAAGAAAGTGGGCAGCGCGCTTAATTGACTTAGTCATAGAGTGAAATAAATAAGTTTATGGGAAGCGAAGGAAACAGACCTAAAGAGTTAAAAAAGCTTCTGGAGGACCACGAACTTTAAACCGAATAGAAAGATCTTGTTTGTTCAGTATATTATCAGATAAAAGTCGAAAACAAAAAAGATAGTTAAAATCCGCTGAAAAATCTTTTCTGCCATCGTCGGTATCATGAGTAGACTGGGATTGGATAGATCTCGGATCGTAGCAATTATGATAATAAGTGATAAATTCAACAAAGCTATAAGAGTTACCGAGACCATAGCACAAATACATCAATTGATCTGAACAAACTGCTGGAGGGTTAGAAGGTTTAAAAAGGGGTTTGCAAACAAGTTTAGACATCAAGACATTCATAGCAAACTATCAAAATCCGTGTTCTGACAAAGTAGCTGGCATAATATGAGTTTCATGAAGTCCATTAACAACGAATTCAAAGTGATGTAACAATCTGTTTCTGTTCGAAAACAATGCAACATTGCGAGCTTTTTTGATCAGTTTTGTTTTAAAAAATACAAACAAACTGTCAGGCATATTAAGATCAGGCATATTAAGATCAAAATACTGGGTAATTAGACTACAGTAAATATCGTCAATCGATACCACTACAAATAACCTATGGATTTTAATCATTACAAACAATAGCCAGCGAGCATATAGTATTTCTTTAGAGATAGCAATCAAAGAATAAATAGCCAAATTATGATACATCAAAATGCTAATTCCTTTTGGTGGAGTAAGTGCCTTGTCAATCATTTCAATGACAAGAGAATGTGCAATTGTTGCTAATTTATCCAGTAAATTATTGTCAAAAATAAAGGAAAAATTTTTATCTCCTTTGGTAGTATCCGTGAGAGAACTGAGGCAATGGGAGAAGAACAGCTGTCTATTCCATCTAATTATATCAACAAAAATTGACATTATGGAATTATGACTAATCATTTATTGGTGGGCGTTGGGAAAAGATGAAGTTTCTTCAATAAACGGACAGGAAGACTCGAATTAAAAGTCCATAATTGCGCCTCTAACTCTGAGTTTCGTTCTACTAGAGAAGAAACCAGTACCTTGAGTTCGTCAAAAAGGCCGTGCTTAGCATATATATATGCTAATTCTTGGTTGGTTTTTCTTCGAAATTTAACAGTCTTTACTTCTGGATAATAACGCATAACACCCAATTTCTGATCCAATGTAGCAGGATTACAAGTGGTTGAAAACTTAAACCAAAGATCGTAATCCATCAAGAGTGTCAAGCTTTCGTCTACCCCACCCACCCTTTTCCACAATGCCGATCTCCAAAAACAAGATTGTTGCATAATCCAGCGATCATTTTTCCAGTCCAGCAATGCCTCCAGATTTAAAAACCGCTGGGGAACGAAACGTAAAAAATTCTGCTCCATAGAAACAACCTCACCAGCCCCAACTAAAAACTCAACTCTTGGATCAGAGAAGGCTTCGGCTACTTTTGACAGTGCTCCTGGGAGATAAAAATCATCAGAATTAAGCCAAGCAAAAATATCCCCAGTTGCCCGCTGGAATCCCCTATTTATTGCTTGTGACTGACCCTTGTCAGGTGCTGAAGTGACATGAGCTAAATAGGGTCTATAACGGTTTATAACATCAAGAGTAGTATCATTACTTCCACCATCCATAATGATAATTTCATAATAGGGGTAATCTTGATTGATGATTGAAAAAATTGTATCTTCAATCGTATCACCTTGATTCAAGGTTGGTATAACTATTGAAATTTTCAAGCTACGCTTGGGATCGCCATGAGCTTTGCTTTGGGGAAGCGGTGGCTCTTGTAGAGATAGTGAAGAAGGCCAGCCATAGAGAGGCTCTCTTGATAAACATTGATAATTTGATGTCATGATAGATTCTATAAATTATGACGTTGAAGATTTTGCTTCCAATAAATCATAGTTAACAGAAAAGCTAGGGTGCGAGTCCTATCATTGCCTGATTTGTGGCTGCTAAGAATAGATGTAACCAAGACTGGATCAATTAAATCATCTATAGATTGTCGGTTGGAATAAATAAAATCCTGGAGAATAGGATCACGGTACCATTCAGAACTTAAGTCATAGCTAATATAGGGGGTTCTTCGCATTGCAGATGTCCAATAAAAAGGTGGAGCTTTCTTAAGCATTCTGTTGGAAACGAAACCATTCTCTTCTGGAAAATCTAATAATTTTGACATATTCATACTAATCGCATACCTATGCCAATTGGATCCTAACTTCCATGTTGCTGGCAGATTCCAGATTTGGTCAATCCAACGACGACTATGAAAGGGAGATCGCCATCTACTAGAGTCCATATACATCTTAATGCCATTAGCATAAAAGTTAGGTACCCGTTGTTCAAAATAATAACGGGTCAAACCAGGCAAAAATTTCTGTTTACAATAACTAGTAAGTCTATGCGCCCGGGAATCAATGCCTTGGGGGGATAGTTGTTCCGCGAATTGACTATGGAGTGACGATAACTCATTGGACAGGAATGTAGGATGACGATTGAGTTTCATATTCCAGAATCTTTGAAGGGCTAAATTAGGATTTAACGCTGCAATTTGGCCTAGTTGACCTTTGTCAAAATAATATGAACGAGCAAATTCTCCTAATGTGCCAACAAAGAAGCTACTGTTAGCTGGAATCTGGGCCTTTAAAGGGTAGAGGTAAGTATGCCAATGCCAAGCGGTCTTAGTACCATTAGTTATATATGAAATCCTGGCAGCATGCTCAAAAAAATCATTAATAGTGATTCTAACCAAGTCATGGGTTAAACTATATTCGGATGCAATCGCTTTGGCCGTTCTTACATCAGAGCACTGATCATTACCCATTGTAATCAAATGGGGCTGAATTCCCTGCTGTAACATTGATCCCAAAATGACCCTGGAATCAAACCCCCCAGACAGGGAAAGATAGGGATTATTTCCCGACCAAGTCGACACTTCTAGATTCATCGCTTTTACAGCAGCGTTTGGATCCGGACGAAGCGGGGGAATTGAATCTATATAATATTTGACGTCTAGATTGAGTTGACTATTTCTATAGTAAAGGCTGGTCCCTGGAGGGACTCGTCTGATTGACGGATGTAATGTTTGATTATTTGTAAGATTTTCAAGTTGACATAAATCACCCAAGGAAGACCAATTCCATTGCCAAGGCAAAGATGCTTGATTGAGAATATCAATAATCTTAGTTCCGTGGTAAAACCGTTGGCCATCATAATAATAGTAATAATGCATGGCTCCTACAGGAGAAGTGATAATCGCGCATTCGTTATCACCCTCCAAGATTAAAACATATTCACCGCTTATATCTCTGAGTGCCTGAACTCCTTGGTTTAGAAATAATTCAAGCAGTTGCTGGTCGGAATATTTAGTGTAGCCAATTTGCCGCAAACTTTGAATAGTTGTATCGCTCATCATGACTTAAATAAATTTTGTGAGAGAGAAATGCCAGGGAAATTTTTTAACTTTAGAATGAATTTGGGATCGTGACTAAACTTCATAACTTGAAATCGATCTTAACACTATCCAAGTTGAAGCATTAACTCCTCAAGTTCGTCCCGAGCGTGATTCCTACTGACTATACCACGAATGTTTTCAGCCTGCTTGAGAGAAGGCCTTCAGGCAGCCTGAAAAATTCCAGCATAATGGTGAGGCACAGGGCTGGATGCCCACTAGAATAAATTAAGTCATCTGCTGGTGTCGGCAAGGATAATCGATATGATTTTCCTGAGCAAAGGAACTCCATAATGCATATATTCAATCACTTTAAAAATGCCATGAGGCCTAGTATGTGGTTACTGTTGACGGGCTGCCTATTCATCAATTCAGACGTAGGACATAATCGCAAGCACATGCTATCTGAATCAATGCCGGCAAAAGGTATTGATTCCAAAAATTTGGCTGTGATTATAAATGATCAGGATCCTTATAGTGTGGAGATTGGCGCCTTTTATGTCAAAGAGAGATTAATTCCGAGCAGTCAGGTCATTCATATATCCTTACCTACCGGTGTCAGTGAATTATCAGTATCTCAATTCCGTTGGATTTTGCGAGATGTAAACAAGCGAGTCCCTAAGCATATTCAAGCGTTTGCATTGGCTTGGACGAAACCCTATCGCGTTGGCTGCCAATCGATCACCAGCGCCTTCGCCTACGGAATAGAACCTGGCCTTTGCCAACGCTCATGTAAAACAACGCGTTTGAATCCCTATTATGCAAGGGGTGATGTCTATAGACCATGGGAAGAATTAAAGCTTCGTCCAACAATGTTACTGGCTGCCAGCAACATTAATCTGGGTAAGACTTTAATTCGCAAGGGCTTATCTTCTGATAGCAGTGCACCGGGGGGAACAGGCTATTTAATGAGTACCAGTGATCCCGCCAGAAACAGTAGAGCCTCACTATTCGAGGAAGCTAAACAAAGTGTTGGCAATAAATTTAAGATTAAAATAGTTCACTCTGATACTTTAAGCAACGCCCAGGATATTATGGTTTATTTTACGGGATTAAAATGGGTAGAAAAGATTAATACAAACCATTTTTTGCCCGGTGCTATCGCCGATCACCTTACATCTTTTGGAGGCAATCTGACAGACACTAGTCAAATGAGCGCATTAAGATGGCTTGATGCTGGCGCAACTGGAAGCTATGGAACCGTTGTAGAGCCATGTAATTATACTGCCAAATTTCCGCATCCTGGTTTATTTTTGACCTACTACCTTAGAGGAGATACCCTAATTGAGGCCTATTGGCGCAGTGTCGCAATGCCAGGACAAGGACTCTTTATCGGCGAACCACTCGCCCGACCCTGGGCTCCTAAAACCTCAGAAGAATAAAGCTCAGGGGTGGCGTTTCTGATGCCAAGCCCATGCGTGAGCCAGAATCGTCTCAAGGTCAGGATAGCGGGGACGCCAGCCAAGCTCATTATGAGCCTTAACTGAACTAGCGACAAGTTGGGCCGGATCACCAGACCTTCTCTTGGCCACATGGGCGAGTAATCCGCGTCCAGTGACTTTCTTGGCTGTTTCAATAACTTGCTGCACTGAATAACCCGTGCCATTACCAAGATTATAGATAAGTGGCTGGGAAATCACCTCCTGCTTTTCTTGTAAACGCCAGATCCTTTCCAAGCCAAGTACATGAGCATCGGCCAAATCCGAAACATGAATATAATCTCTTATACACGTCCCATCGGGAGTTGGGTAATCATCTCCAAAGATTTGAAGGTAAGGCTCTCGGCCACTCATGGCATCAAGAACTCTTGGGATTAGGTGTGTTTCCGGATCATGATCTTCACCGATTTCTGCCGAAGGATCCGCACCAGCAGCATTAAAATAACGGAAAATTACGCTAGGCAATTTATAAGCACTTGCAAAATCAATTAACAGTTTTTCTACCATCAACTTACTTTGGCCATAGGGATTTATAGGATTCTGTTGATGATCTTCAGTCATGGGAATCTGTTGCGGCGGTCCGTAGGTTGCACATGTGGAAGAGAAAACTATGGGTATGGGCAATTTGCCTTGTTCTTTCGCCAAGGCAAGAATGACTTCAAGAAGTGTGAGAGTATCACCCAGATTATTTCGATAGTATTTGGCAGGATCACTGACAGATTCACCAACGTAAGCATAGGCTGCAAAGTGAATCACCGCCTCAATAGGCTTGCCTTCCATGCTTGTGCCTTGAACACAAGGGTGATTCCCACGCAGCAGAGCTTCAAGCATGGGCGTATCACCGAGCTGACCACACGCAAGAGGAACCTTCAGGACTTTCTCGACAATCTCACGATGTCCATAGACGAGGTTGTCCAAAACAACCGGTTCGTGGCCGGCTTGAGTAAGGGCAAGAACGGCATGGCTGCCGATGTAACCCGCTCCACCAGTAACAAGGATTCTCACAGGCGTAAATCCTCACCGCGATTAAGACTAGCAACGTAATCCATCACGGTTTGCTTAAGTCCGATGTCCAAGGTGATTGAAGCTTTCCAGCCGAGGGAAGCCAGCCGTGAAACATCAAGCAATTTGCGTGGGGTGCCATCTGGCTTGCTGGAGTCCCATGTGATGCATCCGGTAAAACCAACCGCCGCAGCGACGCTCTCAGCCAATTCCTTGATTGACACATCCGAGCCCGTACCCACATTCATAAACTGAATCTCATGGAGATCAGGCTGCCAATGCTCAAGACAGAATAGGACAGCATCGGCAAGATCGTCCACATGTAAGAACTCTCGGCGAGGCGTCCCACTTCCCCAGCACTCCACTGTGGGGGCGGATAACTTATGAGCCTCTTGAAAACGCCTAATCAAAGCCGGTAGAACATGACTGTTTGTAGAATGATAATTATCCCCCGGTCCATAAAGATTTGTAGGCATTAAACTTAAAGCATCAAATCCATACTGAATACGCAATGCACGACACAACTGAATTCCAGTTATTTTAGCTATAGCATACCATTCATTGGTAGGCTCTAGAGAACCTGTTAATAGTGACTCCTCGCGAATAGGCTGCTCCGCAAACTTAGGGTAAATACAACTACTTCCTAAAAACAATAACCTACGGGAGCCAGATCGCCAAGCGGACTCAATGACATTGTTTTGTATTTTTAGATTTTCAAGCAAAAAATCGGCCGGGTAGGTGTTATTGGCCTGGATGCCACCGACTTTTGCGGCTGCAAGTACAACGACATCAGGGCGATTAACAATAAACCATTTAGAAACAGCGTCAGCATCAACAAGATCGACATCTTGGCGGGATACTGTGAAGATATTCCCGTAGCCTCTCTTCTGGAGACAGCGAACGATGGACGAACCAGCCATCCCCCTATGACCAGCCACAAAGATTCTGTCTTCGGGACGCAGGAGCGTTGTCATGGGTTGAACATCTGCCATTGGCTGGCAATAAGACCTGAACAACTATACGCTCTGATTCCGGCATTCCAAGCAAAAATCATCAGTCGCTCCCGATCCAGTCGCTCCCCCAATGGCCGTGATTGAATCAGCATGAAATCTTTCATGGTTAGCTGAGTAAAGCAATAAGCAGATTGTGCATGAACAATGATTAGCTCATTCCAGTTTGCGCTCCTTGGGCCCGATCTCCTGTTCTAACCAATCCATCTTTTTTGGCGAACCAGCCCATGGGACCTGGATCGGCCGATATCTCGCCGCCCTCGGTTGAATCGTTCCTGGTGGCACTAGATCCACGACCATTTCAGCCAAGGACTTTACCGCCCCAGGCTTTCCCCGTAGGGAGCGAAGGTCATCGCGCATCAGCGCTAGCTTTTCCGGGTGTCTAAGCCACTGTGCCGCTTCGGCAGCGATACCAGCAGGGGTGATGCAGCCCACATGCTCTGGAACCACGCTGCGGCCTGCTGAGATGTTGGGCCAGGCGAGAAAACCCCTATGCCTCAGCCGCCAAGCTGTCAAGGCCACACCAACAAGTCGCCGCAACAATGGCAGCCTTGCTAACAGCCCCATCCAACCGTCCCAAGCCTGCATGACCTCCAGGTGCTGGGTGGGAAGAAGTACCATCATAGGCAACCCCAGAGCCCCGAGTTCCGCAGTGTTTGCCCCCACCGTGGTCAGGGCAAGCGAGCACTGACTCAAGATTGCATGGGCCGGGTGCTCCTGCACCAAAACGATGGCCTGGCCCCCGGCAGTGCGAAGGACATCACGACCGCTGGGATCTTCACTGCGCTCCAAAGTTGGTTGGCCACCTCCAAAATGTGTCGTGATCGAATTTGATGGTCCGGCAAATGCCATCAGCTCTGCCACGGAGGTGGTTGGGGCCACCGGCAGCAAAAAGCGACATCCTGGTCGCAGACTGGCCAGGCAATCGGCGGTCTGCAGCAAAAACGGCATCCCCACTTGAAGCTTGGCCCGCTTCGAACCCGGCAAAAGGGCGATCCATTCCCCCTCAGCCATGGCGGAATCTTCCGTCTGGCCTTTGTCAAGATCCGCCATCAAGTCACCGACCACCTGGGCTCGACTGCGCCAGCGGGGGGCCAACCGAGACGAGGCCGCAGAGCCCATCAGGGCCAAGCGATCATTCCAGCGGGGCCAGCGGGCCACCCATTCGGCGTAGGTGAGATGGCGATAGCCGAGGCGGGCCGCAAGCAAGACCGTCCAGAATTGGTCACCACCTAGAAAAACCACAACACCTTGACGCGGCCAAGGTCCGTGGCGACCTGGCCTCAAAAGCAACCACCAGAAGCGAACGGCGGGCAACACCCGCTCGAAAAGCTCCCAACGCCTGGCGACCGCAGCTTCCTGGCCTGTGCCATTGGGACATGGAACAAGCACAAGGTGCAGGGCGCAAATTGCATGGGGGTAGCAAGGGCGCAGGGCCCACTGATCATGCAACCTGAGCGCCAAAGGTCTGACCCAGGTGCTCAGCTCACCGGGCCCATTACTCACCAAAACAATGGCGGCCTCTGCCTGAGAAGACACAAAAATGTCTCGACGTGGGAGGGACTTATCAAAAAAATCATGCGGATGGCGAGACTTGAACTCGCAAGGCCGAAGCCACACGCCCCTCAAACGTGCGTGTCTACCGATTCCACCACATCCGCATAAATGGCACGAGCACCAGGATATCTGATGAACGAGCTTCTCCGAGCTTCGGCAAAGCCGCAAGCTCTCGAAATATACCCTTCCACCGGACCCGTCCTCCAGCCACTGGCCACGGCAACACCCAGGCCTGGCCAGGGTAAGCGCTGATACAGTCTCCCATGGCCTACCACGCCGGACGCGAAAGGGATGCCCATCGGCAAACTGCTGATCGCCAACCGTGGCGAGATTGCCTTGAGGATCCTGCGCACCTGCCGCGAGATGGGCATTGCGACGGTGGCAGTTCACAGCACCGTGGATCGCAATGCCCTGCATGTCCAGCTGGCCGATGAAGCCGTTTGTGTGGGGGAAGCCCCCAGCAGTCGGAGCTATCTGAATATCCCCAACATCCTTGCGGCCGCCACATCCCGGGGAGCAGATGCCATTCACCCCGGCTACGGTTTTCTAGCGGAGAACGCCAATTTCGCTGAAATTTGCCAAGCCCACTCCATCACCTTTGTCGGACCCTCGCCGGAATCGATCCGAGCCATGGGAGACAAATCCACTGCTAAGCACACGATGCAGCGGGTAGGGGTGCCCACCATCCCAGGCAGTGAGGGTCTGCTGGACACGCCTCAAACCGCAGCCCGACTGGCTGAAGCGATGGGATATCCGGTGATGATCAAGGCCACAGCTGGTGGCGGTGGACGGGGCATGCGCCTTGTCCCCTCGGCCGAGCAGCTTGAATCCCTGTTCCGCGCAGCCCAAGGCGAGGCCGAGGCCGCCTTCGGCAACCCAGGTCTCTACATGGAAAAATTCATCGACCGGCCTCGCCATGTCGAAGTGCAGATCCTGGCCGATCGCCATGGAAATGTGGTGCACCTCGGTGAGCGCGATTGCTCTGTGCAGCGGCGCCACCAGAAACTGCTGGAAGAGGCCCCCAGCCCAGGACTCTCGACCGATCTGCGTCAGCGGATGGGCAATGCGGCGGTGTCAGCGGCCCGCAGCATCGGCTACGAGGGGGCCGGCACGGTCGAATTTCTACTGGACCGCAGTGGACTTTTCTACTTTATGGAGATGAATACCCGGATTCAGGTGGAGCATCCTGTCACCGAAATGGTTACGGGTATTGATCTCATCGCCGAACAGCTGCGGATTGCCGGCGGTGAACCAATCAGTGTGCTTCAAGAAGAGATCCAGATCCATGGCCATGCAATTGAATGTCGTATCAATGCTGAAGACCCAAGTCACAATTTTCGACCCGCCCCTGGTCGTATCACTGGTTGGTTGCCTCCTGGCGGTCCTGGTGTGAGGGTCGACAGTCATGTGTATACAGGTTATGAAATCCCACCTTTCTATGATTCTTTGATCGGCAAATTGATCGTCTGGGGAGTTGATCGCGATGCCGCCCTGCGGCGCCTGCGGCGGGCCCTATCGGAATGTGCCATCACAGGCATCCCCACCACCATCGATTTCCACCTCGCCCTGCTCGATCGGCCAGAATTCCTGCGTGGTGACATCCATACCAAGTTCGTCGAGCAGGAAATGCTCTCCCCCTGACAAGGCAGCGAGTGGCAACTCAGGCAAGGTTCGCGCTGACTTGTCTCAACAACTGGGTGACGAGGCCCTGCTGGCCCACCAGCAGCTCCCGCACAAGGCTGGTGAGGCCCACCCAAATCACGGGGGCCACATCCACGCCGCCGATCGGTTGGATCCAACGGCGAGTCGGGGCCAACAACGGCTCCGTCGGCACCCGAATCCAACGTAGGACGCCCCGTTCAAGGTCCAGCTGGGGATACCAGGTGAGAACGATGCGGAACAAGAACAACAGGGTCCAGAGCCCGAGCACGGCGCCGAGACCGAACTGGAGCGATTGCAGCGCCGCAGGAGTGGCCGTCACAAAGCTCTAAGCGAACAGGACCTGATCGTAGGAAGTGAGCGGGCACTGCCTAGGATCGCCTGCGTTAACAGCGGCCTCACTGCCATGACCCCTTCCCTGGGCAATTTCCTCAACAGCCTCGTCTTGGGCGCCATGATCGTGGTCATACCCATTTCCATCGCCCTCTTCTTCATCAGCCAGAACGACCGCGTGGATCGGCGCCTCTGAGCCCGAAGCAGCGGGAAATTCGTCCTGACGTTGCCTAGAGTGGTGACAACCTGGAGTCTTGTGAGATCCGACCTTGGTCAACGCCAGCCTTAATTGGGCCAGTATCGTCGGCATCGTGCTGGCGGTAGGTGGAGCTTTCCTTTATTTCATGAGGAACTTCAAACCTGCCCTCGCCAGGGATTACGACGTTTTTTTTGCGGCCATAGGCCTGCTATGTGGCGGAATTTTGTTCTTCCAAGGCTGGCGACTCGACCCGATTCTGCAGTTCGGCCAATTCCTTTTAGCTGGAACCACTGTTTTCTTCGCTTACGAAAGCGTCAGGTTGCGGGGCATCACTACAGAGCAGGCACGCCGCTCATCATTTTTTGATGACGAGGAGCCCCAGCCTCTGCGCAGTCGTGGTGGGGGCGAGTTTGGGCGGGACTGGGATCGAGAACGGGACGTCGACCGTTTCGAGGATCAAGACTCCAGTCGACGTCGGATACCCACCCGGCAAGAAGAGGATGATTTTTACAGGCCTCGGCGCTCCAGCCGGGCCGCGATCCCTGAACAGGCCGCCAGCCGCTTGGGTGCACGCTCGGATGACTGGGATCCAGAACCCAAGCGGGGTCCCTTGGCGGATCCCCAGGACACCAGCCGCTACCGCCCTGTTCCAAGCTCCCGTAGCGGCAGCGGCAGCCAAGAATTCGGTGAGCGCCGCCGAAATCGTGACGGACTACAGGACAACAGGCGCGGTAGCCGTCCAGCGCCTGGCACCGATGCAGCTTCCCGATCCAGCCGCAGGCCCGATCCAGCCAATTCACCGGCTTCCTCTCGTCTTTCGCCAAGTGGCGTTCCTGAGGGGACCCCCCTGCGTGGCAAACCCATGGCGACCAATGACTTGAGTGATGCTGATTACTCCCCCCTTTCAGGGCCGCCTACCCCCCGGAGCCGTCCTGACAGCCCGAGCGCAGCAACTCCTACTGCCGCATCCCGCGATCCCAGACCCTCCCGCGGCCCCAGCAGCAGGGACAACAGCTCCCGCTTTGACGATTGAGAGTCTGGGTGAAGCCCCTGGTTCTGCTGGCGATCAACCTTTTTGTTGTGGGCTGCGGCGATCTTGGCTTGTATCGGCGACGGGCAGGTCCTGCCGGTCTTGCCTTTGCTGGCCAGGACAGAGAACAGCCTGCCCTCAGCGGCCAGGGTGAATGGTTGGTCAGTGTTGTCGAGCGCCACGGTCGTCAGTCCCTGATGATGCAGGCCCAGCCCTCAGGCCAAGAGGTGCCGCTGCCGTCCCTGCGCCGCTTTGAACCCCATGATTCCCCCTCCTTGAGCTGGAATGGCCGCTACCTGGCTCTGGTGGGCAAGCAGGGTGGCAGGAGTCGAGTGCTGATTTTGGATCGGGCCAGCGGCCGGTTGCTGCCGTTACAACTTCCAGGAGATCTCCAACCCGAACAACTGAGCCTGGCCCCTGATGGACGCCGTTTGGCTCTTGCGGGGAGTACCAGGGGCCGCCGTCTGGTCCAGGTATTTGACTTGGCCAAAATGATTGAACCGGATTTACCTAGGGGGCTGGCCATCGGCACCATGGTCAACCCCAAGGTCCCATGATCAAAGGGGGATGGAGCCACAAAGCCCTGCGACTGGGTTTGGTCGCTGGGGGGATGGGGGCACTGGCAAGCCTGACTGGCTGCATGGGGACCGCACCCCAACCGGTCTTCCCCCTGGATCGGCGCCTGGAGGAGCTGGGTCCCAGCCGAGACCCGAGCCTGGCGGGGCCTTGGCTGGCCCTGATCTCCAACCGACCCGGCCGTGACCAGGTAGTACTGCTGAATGTGGAAGATCAGCGGCCGGTGCCCCTACCCGGTCTCAACCGGCCGGATGCCCAGCCGTTGAGTGTGGGGGTGGAAGCAAAGGGCGAACGGTTGGCTCTTGTAAGGCAGTTGGAGGGAAGAACCGAATTGCTGCTCTACCGGCGTCGCCTGATGAGCAGCCAATTGATCGCCATCAATCCCCCAGGGGTGCCCAGGCGGGTGATGCTGCGGGCCGATGGCCGGGAATTGGCGGTGGAAGTCAGCCGCGATGGCCAATGGCAGGTCGACCTGATCGAAATTCCCTGACCGGACTTGGGTCTAGCCAAGCCTCAGGGCACCAGGCCGGCCCAATGCAGAAAGCTGTCGCGACTGAGGGTTTCGATCAGCACCACTGCTGAAAAACCAACCATGGCGAAACGGCCATTCACCCTTTCGGCGTAGGCACTCCAGCCGAATTCCGGCACATCACCAGTGGTGGCACTTGTGGCCGGGGGCACCGGCACAGCGTCCGCCCGGGGCTTGGCGTCGAAATTGTCGGTTGATTCTAAAGGCGTGGAGGGATTCATAGGGGCTTCAGCGACCGAATTGATAGCTGGAGGATGGCATCAGACGCCAGGCGCCGGTGCCATCCAACTCCAGCACGGTGTCGTGATAATCGCGCAGGGTGGGGCGGTGGCCGACGCTGACAAAACCCATGTCCAGAGCGACGAGCATCCCATAGAGAGCCTGTTCTGTTGTCACATCCAGGGCACTGGTGGCCTCATCCAGCACGACAAAGCGAGGCGAGTTAAGCAGCAACCTGGCAAAACCCAGACGCTGTTGCTCTCCCAGGGAAAGCAGCCGGGGCCAGTCCTGCTTGATATCGAGATCGGGATAACGGCGCACCAGGTCTGGCAGACGCACCTGTTCGAGAACATGGCGCAACTGGTCATCACTGAACTTTTCAGGAGACTGGGGGTAGCAGAGCTGCTCCCTCAGGCTGCCGAGCAACATATAGGGCTTCTGCGGAATGAACATCAGTTCACCCACCGGCGGCCGCTCGACCTGGCCCGCTGCCGGAGTCCAGAGTCCGCTTACCAAGCGCAAAAATGAGGTCTTGCCACAGCCCGAAGGCCCTACCACTAGCAGGCGATCGCCTGGTGCAATTGTCAAGCTGAGATCACGGATCAGGTGACGTCCACTGCGAGGAGGCACCAGATCGGCATGGCGCAGCACAATCGCGTCGCTGAACTGACGGGCATCAACCGCCGAAGCTGGGACGAGCGATGGATCGAGGAGATCGTGACCCCCAGCCAGGGAATCGATCTTGCTTTGGAACCCTTCCAAGCGACTGATGGAAGCAGAGAATGCCGCCAAGCGATCAACATTATTAACGATGTAACTGACGGAAAAGAGAACCTGAGAAAAAGCAATGCTGGCCTGACCAAAGACACCAAAATCGACTTGCTTGGCAAAGTAGATTGGAGCAATAACCAACCATGGAAGAAAACGTGAGAAATAATCGTAGGAACGCTGAATCACACTGATGAGAGCTTCCCAAACAATCAGCCGGTTGTAGTTAGTGATCGCTCCGCCAAGGCGCCTCTGGGCTTCCTTGCCTTCCTGGGCTTCACCTCGATAAAAAGCAATCGACTCAGCATTGTCACGGATATGAACAAGCCCGTAACGGAAATCGGCTTCAAGCTTGAGCTGTTGATAATTGAGCGCCACCAGACGCCGACTTGCAAAAACAATCAAAGCAGTACCGGAAACCGCATAGACAAGTAGCAACAGAGCCAATCTAGAATTAATACTCCAGAGCACCAGAATGAAACTGACAAAGGTAAGCAAGGCGGATAGAATCTCCACCGAGACACTCAGGCTTGTATTTGTGAAACTCGCAGTATCCTGGGAGATGCGCTGGTCAGGGTTGTCGATCTCCTCGGTGCTTTCGTCATTAGGATTCAGCTCGTAATAGGCACGATTACTCAAATAACGTCCCAAGAGACGACCACTTAACCATTCTCGCCACAACAAACCAAGGCGGGGAATCAGATAGGCCTGCAACGCTCTGATGGGCAGAGCCAGCATCAGACAGAACGCATAGATGGCGACCGTTTTCCAGAAACCATCCTGGTCGTAAGCCACCAGAGAGTTATCGACATTGCGAGCGACGAAGCTGATGCCGACGTTGATGCCATTGATAACCAGTATCAACAGAGCAATCACCCCAAGCAACACCCAAGGAACCCAGCGCCCCTGTCGCAACTGGCCGCGATAGAGCCAAAAGCAAAACACCCCTGCCGCCATCAAGCCCAAGAGCAACCAACCGATCGGGCCAGCCCATAGGGCAGCCACCTGCTGGGGGACACCTGGCAGGAAGCGACCCTGCAGCTGCGGAATCAGGGCACCGCTGAGGGCTACTGCCCCCGTCAGCAGCACAAGGGTCAAGCCGACCACAATGGCCAGCAAGGCTGCCAGCAACAGGAGAAAGGAACCACCTCCTGTCCTTCCCTCTTCCAAGGGAAGGAAGTAGGGCTGGGCAAGCCGCTGCAGTTTGCCCAGCTGTTCGCGCAGGGCCTTGGCGGGATTCATGCACAACGGCGATTTGCGCCATTGTCGCCGTTAGCACGCAAGCCAGTAAGCCCCAGGGCGCGGATTATGGGGCGGCACGCTGGCCCGCCCCCCCCTGCCCTGCTGACAACCTGCAGGGCCAAGGGTTCAGGGATCAGCCCGGGGGCCAGCTCAGGGCGCGACCGCCGATGACATGGACATGCAGGTGGAAAACGGTCTGACCCGCCTCTGCGCCGCTGTTGATCACGGTGCGCCAACTGTCGAGACCCTCCTGCCGAGCCACCTTGGCGGCCACCAACAACAGATGGCCCAGCAGCGCCTGATCCTCAAGACCTGCCTCAGCCAACTCGGCGATGGGCTGGCGGGGAATCACCAGGGCATGCACCGGCGCCTGGGGATTTACATCCCTAAACGCCAGGCAGAGATCGTCGCTGTAAAGGGCCTCGCAGGGTATTTCGCCCCGCAGGATGCGCCCAAAAATCGTGTCCGCACTGGCACTCATCGAAATAGGAGCTCTGAGATCAAGGCAACCGGCAGTGCCCTGGCAATAGGGCCATTCTGCCCATGATGCCCGTTGGTACAGGGGGTGGCACTTACTTACCAGAGACATGCTTCCCCTATGGCCCTGGCCCACTGCCACAGCGGCGCCCTGAGGGGGGTGGAGGCGGTCGCCGTGCGTATTGAGGTGGACATCGGCCCCGGCTTGCCCGGGCTACAAATGGTGGGCCTGGCCGATGCGGCGGTCCAGGAATCGCGGGAACGGGTGCGGGCGGCCCTGCGCAACAGTGGCCTACGGATGCCGCTGAACCGGGTTGTCGTGAGCCTGGCCCCAGCGGACCTGCGCAAGGAGGGCCCCGCCTTCGACCTTCCCATCGCCCTCGGCCTCCTGCTGGCCAGCGACCAAATGCCTACAGAGCGCATGCAAGGGATTTGGAGTGCGGCAGAGCTCGGACTGGACGGCCGTCTGCGGCCGATCCGTGGGGTGCTGGCTCTGGCCCTGGCGGCCAGGCGCCTGGGGGCTCGGGGGCTACTGGTCGCCGCCGGCAATGCCGCCGAGGCCGCCTTGGTGGAGGGACTGCGGGTGTGGGGCGCCCACGATCTGCCTGGCGCCCTTGAGCAACTGGCCGATCCGGAACGCCCCCTGTGCCTCCCCCCCAAAGCCACGAAGGCGCACCCAGCCCCGCCGGTCCTCGACCTGGCGGATGTAAGGGGCCAAGGCCATGGCAGGCGAGCCTTGGAAATCGCCGCCGCAGGAGGCCACCACCTGCTGCTGGTGGGCCCCCCCGGCAGTGGCAAAACCATGCTGGCCAGGCGATTAGCCGGCCTGCTGCCAGCACTGCCCCAGGAAGAAGCCCTGGAACTGACCCAACTTCATTCCGTGGCCGGTCTGTTGGAGGAGGGCGCAGGCCTGATTCGCCATCGCCCTTTCCGCAGTCCCCACCACAGCTGTTCAGCAGCGGCGTTGGTTGGTGGGGGAAGCCGGCCGCGACCAGGGGAGCTCAGCCTGGCCCATAGGGGCGTGCTCTTTCTCGACGAACTAACGGAGTTTCGCCGGGAGGTGCTCGACCAGCTCAGGCAGCCATTGGAGGCACGGGAGGTGTGGATCAGCCGGGCGCGGGACCGTTGTCGCTTTCCCTGCGCGATCACCCTGGTGGCCGCCACCAACCCCTGTCCTTGCGGCTGGTGGGGGGATCGGGAGCGGGAATGCCGCTGTCCAGAAGGGGTCCGGCGGCGCTACTGGGGACGGCTCTCAGGGCCGCTCCTGGATCGCATCGATCTGCAAGTGGTGATGCAAAGGGCCCAGCCCAGGGAGCTGGTTTCCGCCCTGGATGTCAGGGTGGAGGAAGGGCCCAGGGGGGAATTAGGAGTAGATGGACCGGAAACAACAGCCCAGGTGGCAAGCCGGGTGAAGACCGCCCGAGCGCGGATGGTCAGCCGTAACCCCGGGGGCTGCTCCAACAGCGACTTACCCGCTGCTGCCCTCAAGGAGGTGCTGGGGCTAGATCAAGCCTGCGTCAACCTTTGGGAAGCGATCATCACGCAGCGGCGTCTTTCAGCCCGCAGCTCCGATCGCATCTTGCGGGTGTCGCGCACCCTGGCCGACCTCAAAGGGGTCAGGACGGTCGGAGCCGGGGAAATTTCCGAAGCCCTGGGATACCGAAGTTTTGACCTGACAACTCGGGAAGCAGGCTGAAGGGACCAAGCAATCTGGAAAGATCCAACCTGGGGAATCCTTCGGCGAACATTGCCAGAACTTAATTACAACCGGTGAGCAGCCAAGCTTGGCTGTTTGCATGGAAAGCCCCCGGGAGCAACACATGGAAGCCGATCGTCGAGACCAGCAGATGGTTCTGCCCAGAGCGTTCGTTGCGAGTCAGCCTTAGCTAAAACCTGTGCTGCAAACAGCAGGCAAAGGGGAGCGGAGGCCCAAACTCAACGGCGACGGCGACGCTGTTGAGCTTTGCGCTTGTATTTCTCAGTGGGGGTCTCGTGGTGGCGCAGCCGCTTGAGGTCGGCGAAGATGCCGGCCTTGGAGACCTGGCGCTTGAAGCGGCGGAGGGCCGATTCGATCCCTTCGTTTTCGCCGACGGTGACCTGGGTCATGAAAGGCTTTGTGAACGCAAACAGTCAGGCAACCTAGCAAGAGGGGGTTTCCTCAGCGGGTGGTGGCGGCTGCGCCGCTTACGGCAGAAGGCCAAGCGGCGCTGAAAAGATAAACGTGGCCGAGGTTGCGGCCCTTGAACTGCCGGCGCATCAGCCGCCAACCCGGCTCCAGCTCAAACTTCAGGAAACCGCCGGCGCTGCCGAAGGTGCGGGCCACCATCATCTCGGGCCCCGCTCCCGCCCGAGTCGGCATGGCCATTAAATAGGTGTCACTGGGACTGCGCACCACCGTGAGGCGATAGCTAGAGGAAAGGTCGCGATCGGCAACCCGCAGCGAGTAGCCATTGGCGTCGATGTAGCGGGCGCAGACACCGGTGAAATCAAAACTGGCCAGCAGGGGATTCACCGCCGCCGGTCGCCCCTCCGCGACGGCGAAGCAGGGACGGCCGCCCCGTACCTGCTCGTAGATGTTGAGCTGATAACGGCTACCGCTACCAATCGGCGCCGCCACCACCAGGAAGCGGCCCTGGTCCAGCTCCCCTGCCCCAAACAGGGACTGGCTGCGCGACGGCAGGCCACCGACAAGGGACGCGAGCGGGAGCAGGGTCGCCAGACCCAGGGCAGGGAATCGGGCTGGGCGAAGGGCCGAGGGGAACATGGAGGCAATCGCGGCAGGACAGATCAAAGTGGCCGTCTTTCAGATAGATCGGGCTGGCAGGGCCAGGGCTGGCAAGACCAGTAAAATCCGGTGCTCAGGTCTGCTGATTGCTGCGGATAGCGAACAACAAAGCCAGGAGGCAACCGGGAATACTGGCCGCCAAAATCAGGCGTGTAGTCACCACTCCAAGATCGGGTTGGCCGTAGGCCAGCTCAAACACCGACCCTGTGGCGGCAATGCCGAGCACACAGGCCAGGGCGAGCAAAACGCCGGCCAAGGGTTTCATCGGCATGGGGAAGGCTCAGGGCAGCGACTGGACGTGGTCGAGTTCGAAACCATGCTGCCGCAATTCGGTGCTGAGGCTGGCGGTGTCTGTGACCCGATCCACGAACAACACACCCTTGAGATGGTCCATCTCGTGCTGAATGCAACGAGCCAATAGTCCATCGGCCTTCAGGCGCCGGGCGCGGCCCATCTCATCACGGAAGCTGACCTCAACCACGGACGGCCGCACCACTTGCAGATAGACCCCAGGGATGCTGAGACAACCCTCCTCATAGGTATTGCAGGAGGCCCCGGCGGCGGTGATTTCCGGGTTGATCAAAACCAGTGGGGGGGTAGCCGCCTCTTCTAGATCGAGATCGATAACCAACAGCTGCTGATGCACCCCAACCTGGGGAGCCGCAAGGCCGATGCCGCGGGCGGTGTACATGCTGCGCAGCATCTCCCGAGCCAGCTCGCGCACTGCCTCATCCACCTTGCCGATACGGCGGGCCGTCTGGCGAAGCTCCTGCTCCCCGAGAGTGTGGATGCGCCGCGATGGGTCTTCGGAGGGCTCCTTGGGCACAAGCATGGTCTTGTTGCCCTGCTCGGCATTGCGGGCCATCTGGGCGAAGCTGCGCGCCAAAGAGACACCTAAAACAATGGGATTAATTCTAGGGTCCTGAAGTCGGAGGCACCGGTGACAGCAAGGGGTAAGGGGGCACCGCTCTCAGCGTCTATAGCCCTGGGATCAATAGCGGTTCCGAAGGAGCCGCTATTGGCCCAAGGACGCCTTTTTTGGCTGGAACAACGTCCCCAGGAGAATGGTCGCACCACCTTGATGGGCTGCGGGATGCGGGGTCAGCCCCCCCGGGACCTCACGCCCGGCCCGTGGAACCTGCGTAGCCGCATCCATGGATACGGCGGCGGCGCCTACACGGTGGACGGCACGATCGCGGTGTTCGTCCATGACGGTGATCGTTGTCTTTGGCGACTGGATCTGTCGGCGGGGTTGGAACCAGGGCCGGAGGTGGTGGCGGTCGGTCCGCCACGCCAGCTGACAGCGCCTTGGGAGCAGGGGGCAAGGGCCTTCAGCGACGGACTGATCGATCGGACCCGGGATCGCTGGATCGGCGTGATGGAGCTGGGGGGAGAAGACTTTTGGGTCGCGGTCCCCCTGGAAGGCGGCAAACCCCAAACCCTGCATCGCCCAACTGACTTCTGTGGCTACCCGGTGCTAAGTCCCTCGGGAACCCATCTGGCCTGGGTCGAATGGCAACAACCCCACATGAGCTGGGAGCGAAGCAGCCTCTGGCTGGGGCGATTTGATACCGATGGCTCCCTGGTCGACGTCCGCCCGATCGCCGGTTCCGTTGGGGCCGCGCCGGTGGCCATTTCAGTGTTTCAGCCCCTGTGGGCTGGGGATGATCTGGTGGTGGCCAACGACCGCAGCGGTTGGTGGAACCTGGAGGTTCTGCGGGACGCCGAGCATCTGGCCAATGGTGCCGAACCCCACTGGCAACCCCTGCTGACCCTGGAGGCCGAATTCGGTGCTCCCCAGTGGATCCATGGGCTGCGCACCAGTGCCTGGGACGGCCAACAACTGATTGCCGCAGCCTGCCGCCAGGGCCAGTGGGAGTTGGGCAAGGTACCCGTGGAGCCGGAGCCGTTCCCAGGTGAGGGCCACGGGCCCACAGTACCTGCGGCCTGGCACCCCCTGGCCCTCCCCTTCGATGACCTGGCGGGCCTATGCGCCGAGAACGGCACCTTGGTGGCGATCGCCAGCGGACCCACCGCGACGGCAGGCCGACTTGAGCTGAACCTGCATGACCTGAGCTGGAGCCATACCCCGGCGGCGTCCGCCGTCGGTCCCCGCAGGGACCAGCAATTGCCACAAGCCCTCTGGTTTAAGGGAGCCTCGGGCAGGCCCACCCACGCCTGGTTTCATCCACCAGAGGGGGGCCGGCACCAGGGAGCACCCCTACTGGTGAAGGGCCACAGCGGCCCCACCGGCATGGCCCGCACCGGGCTGAGTGCGGCAATTCAGTTCTGGACCAGTCGGGGCTGGGGGGTGCTGGATGTCAATTACGGCGGCTCGACCGGCTTCGGCCGTGCCTATCGCCAGCGACTCGATGGGCAGTGGGGCGTGGTGGATGTGGCAGACCTGGTCGCCGCGGCCCAGGCCGTGCTGGCCCAGGGCTGGGCGGATCCTCAGCGGGTTGCAACCGAAGGGGCCAGCGCAGCGGGGTTCACCGTGCTCTCTGCCCTGGGCCAAACAGCCATCTTCAAGGCTGGGGCTTGTCGCTACCCGGTCACCGATCTGGCGGACCTAGTGAAGGTGGGCCACCGCTTTGAGGCCCACTATCTCGATGGGCTGGTGGGCCCCTGGCCCGAGGCGCGTGATCTTTACGGAGCCCGATCGCCCCTGAACCAGGTAGAGCGGCTACGCACGCCCCTGATTCTTTTCCACGGTCTTCAAGATGAGGTGGTGCCCGCCTCCCAGACTGAACGGCTGGCCTTGGAACTGTCGAGAAGGGGGGTGCCCGTGGAACTGCATCTCTTCGCCGAGGAGGGCCATGGGTTTCGCGCCAGCGCCGTGCAGATCCAGGTGCTGGAGGCGACGGAGGCCTTCTTCCGCCGCCACCTGAAACTTTGATGCCCTTCCTGGAACGGACTGAAACCGGTCCCCTCCTCGCGGCCCTGGCCAAGCCGCTGCTGCCCCTGGCCCTTTTGGCAGCGCTGCTGGTGGTGGGCCGCTGGATCGGCCAGGGCATCCAGATGAAGCGCCTGGGCCTGCCCGAATCCCTGCTGGCCGGGGGCCTCGGGCTGCTCCTGGCCCCCGGTGGCCCCTTGCCGGTGCTGCCGCCAACGGTGGTCTCCTTCTGGGCCGAGCTGCCCCTGGCACTGTTAACCCTGGTTTTCGGCTCCTTGCTGGTGGCCAAACCCCTGCCCAAGCCAGGTCCCCTCTGGCGGCCTCTGCGGGCCCAGATCCTGCTGGCACTGGTACTGGCCTTCGGTCAGTTCCTGGTGGGGGCCCTGGTGGTGGGGTTGGTGCTGCAACCGTGGCTGGGGGTGAGTCCGGTGATGGCCTGCCTGATCGAGGTGGCCTTTGAGGGGGGCCATGGATCGGCGGCGGCCATGGGTCCCACCTATGAGCGACTCGGGCTGGTGGGGGGTCAGGACCTGGGCCTGGCCATGGCGACAGTAGGTCTATTGACGGCCAGCCTGATGGGCGGGCTCCTGGTGGTGTGGGGTCGCTGGCGCGGCTGGCTGGCGACCCCACCATCCCAAGGTGAAGCCCAGTTGGCGGAAACGAAGCCGGTGTTGGCTGCCCAGGAGAAACCGGACGAAAGTCCTGGAAAAAGCCCGCCGACTCCTGACGCCGCACCCTCCTCCACCGCACCAGCCCTGGCCGCCCAACCTGGGCCCTGGGCGGCCGTAGCCCGCTGGCTAGGGAATCTGGGCCTGGCGGGGGTGGCCGTGGCCCTGGGCTGGGGGGCCCAGCTGCTGCTGGGACTGGCGGCAAATCGCTTGGGGGGAGGCGTGGCCGTTTTGGTGAGCGTCCTGCCGGTGTTTCCCCTGGCCCTGCTCGCTTCCTTGCTGGTGCGCTGGGTGCTCGAACGCTGGAACCTGACGGACTGGGCTTCGGCACCAGTGCAACAACGCATCGGCACCTTGGCGGCCGATCTGCTGATTGTGGCCGCAACCGCCTCCCTGAACATGGGACTCCTGACCCGAAGCTGGCAGCCGCTGCTGGCCCTTTCTCTGGCGGGGCTTACTTGGAATCTGGGGGTGGTGGTCCTGCTAGGGAAACGCCTGATGCCGGCGCCCTGGTTTGAACGCAGCCTGGTGGAATTTGGCCAGGCAACCGGGGTTATGGCCAGTGGCCTGCTGCTGTTGCAGATGGCCGAAGCGGAGGGCCGAACAGAGGTGCTGACTGCGTTTTCGATCAAACAACTGCTGCTGCAACCCCTGCTGGCGGGAGGCCTGATCACAGTGGCGGCGCCCCTGGCGGTGGCTAGGTGGGGCCTGCCGGCCTGGGGGGGCCTGTGCCTGGCGGTGGTGCTTGGGGCCGGGGGCCTGGGGCTATGGCTGGCCAGGGTGGAGGTCTGAAACCACAGGCCTTTAGCGCACCATGGCGGGCACGTTGCCCCCATCGACCGTGAGCACGGCGCCGGTGGTGCGTTCCATGCCGGCCAGGGCCACAAAAGCGGCGGCCACATCAACGGCTCGCACCTCAGCGCCGAGCAAATTGCCGCCCATGTAGGAGGCCTCGCTAATGCCCCGGGCGGCGGCCCGATCCCTAATCATGGCGTCATCCAAGAGACCGGAGCGGATACGATCTGCATTAATGGCGTTGACTCTCACGCTGGCATCGCCGCCCTCAAGGGCGTATTGGCGCATGAGGGCGAGCAGGGCAGCCTTACTAGTGCCATAGGCACCGAAGTTGGCCCCGGGGTTGAGGGCTTGCTTGCTGACGTTGAAGAGCAACTGGCCGCCTAGCCGGCCGTTGGGCGCGGCTTGGCCGTTGCTGGCAATGGAAGACCGGTCCTGGGCGCGGAACACGGCCATTGCCGCCTGGGCGACGGACTGGTGGGAGAAGAAATTGAGCTCGAAACTGCTACGCAGCTCCGCGTCGGGCAGATCGGCCATGGCGCCGGTCCAAGCGGCTCCAGCATTGCTAACGACGATATCGACCCCGCCGAAGTGGGCGCAGCAGTGATCAAAGGCGGCACGCACCGCTGCAGAGTCGGTGACATCGCAGCGCAAGCCCAGGGCGCGGGGGCCGCAGGCGGCGGCCACGGCGGCGGCGCGCTCGCCATCGAGGTCGATCACGGCCAGGTCGGCGCCGGCGGCCGCAAAGGCCCGAGCCGTCGCTTCGCCGATCGCCCCGCCGCCGCCAGTGACCAGTACTACCTGACGGGCCAGGGGCTTCTCGGCAGCCTTGCCGAGTTTGGCCTGCTCCAAGCTCCAGTACTCCATATCAAAGGTGTCGTCCTCATTGACGGGCCGAAAGCTGCCGATGCTCTCGGCCGCCACCAAAGTGGTGGCCCAAGCTTCAGCGATGTCGGCGGTGACCGCGGCATCGGCGGCGGAGCGGCCCACACCGATCAGGCCATGGCCAGGCAGGGCCAACAGGCGCGGCAGGGGATCAAGGGGGGTTTTACCGCCGCCGACGCGCTGGTTCTGGCGGTTGAAATAGGCCCTGTAGTTGGCCAGATAAGTTGCCAGGGCAGCCTCCACCTGGGTTCCCCAGGCGACCACGGCCCCGGGATCAACGGCGGCCCGGTCGGCAGCGGCGGGGGGAGGGGGCAGCACCAGGGGCCAGGCCTTGGTGCGAATCACATGGTCCGGGGTGGCCACGCCCCGACTGGCCCAGTCCGGCAAACGGGCGTCATCCACGACGGAGCGGGTTAGGGGGGTGTCGCGCAGCGCCAAAATCCAATGGGCGGGACAGCCAGCGGTGACGGCGGCCCGGCCCAGGGCCCCCCGCAGAATTGGCAACAACGCCGCCGCAGGCGCCGGGGGCTCCGGCAAGGCCACCGCCTGGAGCGTGCACCGACCCTGGCCCAGGCATTCTTCGGCCTGCCGCACCAGCTCGATCATGCGGCTATAGCTCTGCTCGGCCGTGGCGCCAAAGGAAAAAAGACCATGCTGCAGCAGCACCATGCCCTCCAGCTCAGGCCCCCCCTTGGCGAGACGCCGGGCCTCGGCGGCTTCCCAAGCAGCGGCGCAGGCCTTTGCCAACGCAAAACCGGGCATCACATAGGGCACCAGGGCGACCCGCTCCCCAAACACCTCTCGGCACACCTGGGCAGCATCGCTCTGGTCGGCGAGGGCCAGCAGGGCGGTGGAGTGGGTGTGATCGACAAAGGTGTGGGGCAGAAAGGCATGCAGCAGGGCCTCCACCGAGGGGTTAGGGGCCGCGGGATCGATCAGGTTCTGGCGTTGGGCGGCCACCATCGCCTCATCACTGAGAGCATCAAGTACCCGCAGGGCGCGCAGGGGTTCAAGGCGCACCGCTGGATGGCCGGGGGGCTCAATGGTGCCCAGATCCCAGCCACTGCCCTTGACGCATAGGACGGAGATCGGTTCACCGAGCAGGCCCACCACGGTGGTTTTAACGGAAGTATTGCCACCGCCATGGAGCACCAACTGGGGATCCGCCCCCAGCAAGCGGGCGCTGTAGGTGCGCAGGGCCAGATCGGGGCCCACTCCCTGGGACCCGTAACGGGCGATCGCCTCATGGGCGTCGCTATCCGACCAGCGGTTTTGGACGGGCATGGCAGGAAAGCTGCAGGGCCAAGAGGCTAGGGGGCAGGCGGGCTGGCATCTCCCCGGGGCACCACCGCAAGGGCGGTGTTGGCATTGATCCTGGCCATGAAAATTAGCTGGGCAGGCACGGACCCGTTGTCCTGGGCTCTATCAAGGGACGCATGGGCTAATCGAGCGGCCGGAGGCGGGGTCGGCAACCCCCAGGCAAAAACAGTGTTTAAAAAAGCAAGAAGTCTGTCTAATCTGAGCGGGGAGTCCCTAGCTCCCACCGACCAAACGTCCCCAGATTCTTCACACCGCTCCATGGCGCTTCGCACGCTGCTGTTCTTGCTCACCAACCTGGCGGTGATGCTCACGATCTCGTTGATCTTGAATGTGCTAACGGCCATTGGCTTGCTCCCCCCGGATCTGCCCCTGTTGCCGCTGCTGATCGGTTCGTTTTTCTGGGGCGTGGTGGGAGCCTGGATCTCCCTGCAGTTTTCCGCCGAATCGGCCAAGCGGATGATGGGCATCCAGCTGGTGGGACAGGGGGGCGGCGGCGCCGAGCGCTGGCTCAATGACACCGTGGCCGGGCTAGCCCAACGGGCTGGCGTGCCAATGCCCGAAGTGGGAATCTATGAATCTCCCGAATGGAACGCCTTCGCCACCGGCCCCTCCCCCAGTCGGGCGTTGGTTGCGGTGTCCACCGGCATCCTGCAGGGCATGCCCGAACCAGAACTGGAAGCAGTGCTTGCCCATGAGATGAGCCATGTCAGCAATGGCGACATGGTGACGATGACCCTGCTACAAGGGGTGATCAACGCCTTCGTGATGTTCCTGTCGCGGGCTGTGGTTTTTCTGCTGCCCAATCGCTCCAACGAGGAAGGGAGGCAATACGGACCACCCCCGACGATGCTGCTCGTGTGGCCCCTGGAGATTCTGTTGGGTGTGTTGGGTTCGCTGGTAACGGCTTGGTTCTCCAGGCACCGGGAATATCGGGCCGATGCCGGGGCCGCCCGCCTCACAAACCCCGAAACCATGGCAAGCGCCCTGTCCCGGCTCGGAAATATGGAGAATCTTCAAGATCCCCGTGACGAACCTACCCTGGCGACCCTGAAAATCAACGAACCCCCAGGGTTTCTACGGCTGTTCGCCAGCCACCCGCCGATCGAAAAACGCATCCGGGCCCTGCGCCAGATCAGCCCCAAATCCACTCTTTTCTGAATTTGCCCCTGTACTTGCCCCCCTTCTGCAGCCGCTTGCTTTCGGATCTGGTTTCTGGGGGCCTTTGTGGGGTAAGGACTTCGCTAATCCAGCGAGATGAAGACCCTCACCCAAAATGAAACTGCAAGGATTAAGGCCGGAGAACCCATGGCCACACGGTCCTCAGGTCGGCTGGATGTCAGAGATCAATATAAATTGATCACATTTAAATGTGGGCCAGCTGCTACAAGCTGCCGCGACTCCCGAAGAGTTGCGACTTGGCTTGCAAAACCTACTGAGATAAAAAATGTAAAGGTTGAAAAAGTTACTTCATTCCTTCAGACAGCCGCAAGTCAAATAGCAATGCCAATATAGAGTCATAAAAACCTGAACCAGCAATCCTAAAGTAGATAAATAATCCCAAACAGAACGACCCAAATGCCATCAACAAAATGCCAGTACAATTCAGCGGCTTCCAGGCCAAAATGGGACTCACGATTGATCGCACCACCGGAGCGGGCTTGCCACCAAACTATCAAAATCATCATTACACCTAGGGTCACATGCAAACCGTGAAAACCAGTCAAAACATAAAAGGTGCTAGCAAAAAGATTGGATGTGAGTCCAAAGGGCAACTTGAAGTATTCCAGCATCTGACTTGCCAAAAAAGCTGCCCCCATCGCTGCGGTGATCAACAACCACAAGCGACAACCAAAGGCATCGCCTAGGCGCAATTTCCGGGCCGCACGGTGGAATGTCAAGCTGCTGGCCACCAACAGGGCCGTGTTGATAGTAGGGAGCATAAGCTCAAGGTCATAAACACCGCCGGGGGGCAAGGGATTGACGGCTCGGAAGGTTAGATAGGCCGCAAACAACCCGGCAAAGGTCATGCCATCGCCGACAAGAAAAAGGACCAAACCAAACATCCGGAAATCGCCGTGATGCTCTTCGTGATCTCCTGATTGGTGCTGGTCGCTGGTGGACTGCAGCTCTGGGGTCGACTCGATCGCCTGGGCAGTCATTGAGGTGGTGGTACTGGAAGCGGAAGAGAGACTGGTCATGGGGTGGTCTCCACAAGTCCATAGCCGTAGGGATGTTCCACATGGGGAGCCGGCCCAGCCCAGTTTTCTACCGGCGGCGGTGAACTGGTGAGCCACTCCGGCGTCAGAGCACGCCAGGGATTGTCACCGGCCAGCCGACCATGCCAGGCGCTGTGGATGACGTTGATCAGAAACGGCAAAGTGCTTAGTGCCATCAGTAAAGCCCCCACACTGCTGATCTGATTCATAAGGGTGAATTGGGGGTCATACTCAGAAACTCGGCGAGGCATCCCATTGATTCCCAGCCAGTGCTGGGGCCCAAAACAAAGATTAAAACCGACAAATGTGAGTACAAAATGAAGGACACCTAAAGGCTCATTCAGCATCCGACCGGTAAACTTTGGATACCAGTGATAAATAGCACTGAAGATGATAAACACAGTTCCTCCATAAACAATGTAATGGAAATGGGCCACCACAAAATAAGTATCATGCACATGAATATCGAAGGGCACCTGGGCAAGGGCTACACCAGTTATACCTCCAAGTACAAAGTTAACTATAAAAGCACAGGCAAATAGTATTGCACTATTGAGGGCAATCTTACCTCCCCACAGAGTGGCCAGCCAATTAAAGAATTTGATACCTGTCGGAACAGCAATGAAAGAAGTGGCAATCGTGAAAAACAGGCGCATCCATGGCGGCGTACCACTGGTGAACATGTGATGGGCCCATACTATGAGTCCAAGAAAAACAATCGCCAAAATAGAATAGACCATGGTGGTATAGCCAAACAGCGGCTTGCGGGCATGGACAGGCAAAATTTCACTGACGAGGCCAAAGGCCGGCAAAACCATAATATAAACAGCTGGATGGGAATAAAACCAGAAAAGGTGTTGATAAACGACCGCATTTCCCCCAATAGTTGGATTAAAGAATCCAGTATGGGCAACAATATCGAATGCCAACATCACCAAAGTTCCAGCCAGAACTGGGGTGGACAGCACCACCAAAACACTGGTACCCAGCATGGCCCAGCAGTACATAGGTAACTGCATCATCTTCAAACCGGGCCTCCGTAATTTCAAGATGGTTACAATAAAGTTAATGCCACCCAATATTGAGCTTCCGCCCAAAAGCAAGACACTAAAGATCCAGATCAACTGGCCTAGGGCTGGCGTCCTAAGGCTAAGGGGGGGATAGGCGGTCCAGCCAGACTGGGAGGCACCACCTATGAAAAAGCTAGCAATAAGTAGTAGACCAGCGGGGGGAATCATCCAGAAGGCAACGGCATTGAGCCGGGGGAAAGCCATGTCTCGCGCGCCCACGTAAAAAGGAATAAGATAATTCCCGAAGGCACCATTGACTACGGGCACGATCCAAAGAAAAATCATAATCGTGCCATGCATGGTCAGAACTTCGTTGTAAATCTCACGGCTTAGATAATCAGATATGGGCGTGGCCAACTCGGTTCGGATCATCCCCGCCAACACACCACCAACCAAATAAAACAAAAATCCCGTCACAAGATACTGAATACCTACGACCTTGTGATCGAGACTGAAACTCAAATACCGCAGCCAACTACCATGGTTAGGAAGCAGGGAAACGGACATTTCTGTGGTGGATTCCATGGCCAAATGGTTGGTGGTTTAGGCGACAGGGGGCGTGTTTTTAGTGACCCACTGATCAAAATCCCCGCGGTCGTGGACCACAACGGAGGTGCGCATGCCACCGTGATAAGGACCACAGAGCTCGGCGCAGATGATGGGGTAGGTACCTGGCCTATTGGCGGTGAAGGTGAGCACCGTTGGCTGGCCGGGAATAATGTCTTGCTTAATACGGAACTGGGGAACCCAGAAGGCATGGATGACATCATTGGCCTTCATCCGCAACTCCACCTTCTCACCTTCTGGAACATGCAGTTCTCCAGTAGTAATATTGCCAGTGGGATAGTGGAAAATGAAAGCAAACTGGAGGGCAGTTACATCCACGGTCAAATCAGCACTTTCGCCTGAGACAGAGCTGATGCCACCCCAGACGCGATCGCCAGAGCCTGGATCGCTTGCAGGCATTGAGTGCACAACGCTGTGGTCGGCCAAGGGAACCATGCCCCCCATGCGCTCATAAATATTGTAACTATATAGACCTACAAACAAAACCACTACGGCGGGAATAGCAGTCCACACAATCTCCAGAGGCAAATTACCTTCAATGGCCGCTCCGTCGCCGAAGTCACCCGCTTGGCGACGAAAACGCACCAAGCTGTAGAGCAACAATCCACAAATTCCTAAGAACAGCATCGTGCCGATGCTAAATAAAACCCGAAACAATTCGTCATAAACGGGGGCATTTACACTGGCCTGCAGGGGCAGCATGTCAACCCTTTGGCCGACGACAAGGCCAATCAATATCAGGCCGACGGAGACCAAAAAAGTGATCACCGAGGCACGTAAGGTCAAGGTTTTCAACCCATTCGGCATTCACCCTATGAAGAAGGGAACGAGAACGCTGGCCTGGCAGCTGAATATGTGGAAAAGCTGATCAAAGTCACTGCCTAGGGTGCCTTCAGCCGCGTTCAGCCGCCTGCGGCAAAGGTGAATAACAGGACGACCGAGAGGAGCATGCCCGGCAAGAGCAAAAGAACCAACTGGCCCAAGTCGTGAGGAGTCATGTCCAGATGGCACGGGAGCTCAAGCCTAATCAACTTGCCTTCTTGAGAATACTTGTTGATTTCTTGGCCCAAGGCGACCGAACTTTCCTTAGCTAGGGGAGTTCCCCTGCCGATCCGCCATGGAGCTCCCGCAGCCCTATCAGTTCCGTTGCACCCTCACCTTTGGGGACATCTACGCCCAGATCATCGTCTGGCTGCTGGTGATCTTCGTCAGCCTGGCGGCCGGGCTGGCCCTGATGGGGGCCAACAACCCCATTTTCGCCCTGGTGGTGGTCGGCATGATCTTCGTATTGTCTCTGCCCTTCCTGCTCTTCGCCTTCATCACCACCCTGCTTAACCACATCGCCCTCGACCCTGCCCCAAACCAGGAGCAGCCCTCCTGAGATCTCGTTGGACCCCATCGGCAGCTGACCGAGCTGACCCGTTCGTAGCTAGATGGTCTACGGGATGGCTTACCGCAGGTTTTGCGACCACGTTGAGCCGCCATCGGGATCTTGTTGCTGGGGCCCAATTTGTCATTGTTGCCCAAAGCGCAAGGGGAAGCCTTGACCTTCCCCTTGGGCTTTGGATAAATCGAACAATCAAGCAACAGCGGCTTTGCCATCAAAAGTTGAGCATTGGTGTCAGTGACAAACTTTATTGATTAAATCGATTCAAACAAAGCATTTCACTGACCGATCTCGGTCTATAGAATTGGCATTCTTTTGCCGCTCTAGTTCACTAACAAGCTTCAGCCCAGCCCCCCAAAACAATCACCAGGAGCGAAAGCGGCTGGCAATGCCGTCCGGCGTTTAGTCCTTCAACT
The DNA here is from genome assembly GCA_947458155.1 of Synechococcaceae cyanobacterium. Lineage (GTDB taxonomy): Bacteria > Cyanobacteriota > Cyanobacteriia > PCC-6307 > Cyanobiaceae > Cyanobium. Next base: position 38,765 of record CANGZM010000002.1, read on the forward strand.
GTTGCTGTCAGGGCCGAGGCTGGTGCAAGTACGAAACCCCCCAATGCACGCCATCGTCGCCACCCGCGCCCTGCCCAACAGCAATCCCCTCGCCTTTGAACCGCGCGAGCTGGCCGATCCCAGCCCAGGCGAGCAGGATCTGCTGATCCGCGTTGAGGCCCTGGCGGTTAACCCGGTGGACGCCAAGGTGCGCGCCTCCATGCCCATGGAGCCTGGCGCAGCAAGGATTCTGGGCTGGGATGGGGCCGGGGTGGTCGAGGCTGTGGGTGGAGCAGTCCGTGGTTTCTCCCCTGGTGACGCTGTCTTTTTTGCCGGTGACATCAGCCGTCCAGGCTGTTATGCCCAAAAGGTGCTGGTGGATGGCCGCCTTTGTGGTTTCAAACCGGCCAGCCTCTCCTTTGGCGAAGCCGCCGCCCTACCCCTCACCTCTCTCACCGCCTGGGAGGCCCTGTTTGAGCGCATCGGCCTTGACAGCGAAGGCGCGGATGCAGGTCGCAGTCTGTTGATTCTCGGTGGTGCCGGCGGCGTCGGCTCGATTGCCATCCAGCTGGCCCGTCGCGCCGGCTTGATAGTTATCGCCACGGCCTCGCGGCCGGAAAGCCGCGCCTGGTGCCTTCAACTGGGGGCAAACCACGTGGTCGACCACAGCCAACCCCTGGCACGCCAGTTAACGGCCCTGGGCTACAGCGAAGTCGACGTGATCGCCAATTTCAGCAACACCGACACCTATTGGAACGTGATGGCGGAGTTAATCAAACCCCAGGGGGCAATCGTCTGCATTGTGGGCAACCTGAACCCCATCGATCTCAACGTGCTCAAAAGCAAAAGCGTGCGCTTCGCCTGGGAATTCATGTTCACCCGCCCGCAATACCGCACCGCTGACATGGCGCAGCAGGGCGTGATCCTGGGCATCATCAGCCAGTTGGTCGACAGCGGCGTCCTGCGCAGCACCTGCCACGATCGACTCAGCCCCATCAACGCCGACACCCTGGGCCAAGCCCATGCCCACCTGGAAAGCGGCCAGGCCATCGGCAAGCTGGTTTTGGAGGGGTGGAGCAAATAGCCTGGCTCAGTTCCACCTGGGCTGAGATCTGGGTGTCGCCATAAAGAGATCTCAATACATCCAATCACGATCAATAAAAATAAAAAAATTTAGATTAACCCACTGCGGTGAATTCCTTGGACAGCATTTTGCAAAAAATTGACTAGATTGAGCCCTTTTCATGGATTAGTGAAATTCTCGCAGCAACCCTCACGTACGTTTTTGACGCGCCCTTGCCTGCGCAACGTTCCCAAACAGGGCAGTCCGTCTCAGGACGGCCTTTTGACTATTTTTTGTTAGGGTTTAGAAAAAATCACGCTCCCTGGCCATACGGACTCCAGCCCCGCGTCGATGGATTGTCACACTTTCGGGCGACGCATCGCCCGAACAGATCGCTGAGGGCTTACGTACCAGGAGCTCCGTGGTCGAGCAGGTCCTGGGGGCCTTAGGTGTGATCACTGGACAAGGCCAATCACAGCACTGTGGTGAAATTGAAGTCTTTGTCGGGTCTCCAGTCCATTGAGCCTGATCAGCCGATCCAACTACCTGAGCCCAGCACTGGCATAACTTGGTGACAAGAATTCTTACATTTTATTTCTTTGCCGGGCCATGAGCTGATTACGTAAAGGAATGCGCAAGGCTTTGGCAGATGCCAAGTTCAGACAGTTTTGCCTCTGCTATAGATCTGTTCAGCCCGGATGATAAGGATCCAACTTGTAGCGATTTATTTGTTGCCGCCGATGGCGCGGTTACCTCATTGCGTGTGGGTGAATGCTGTGGGTGAGATCAAAACAGCCCGCCCTTGGGATCACCTTCCATCGCTGGTAGCAAAACTCCGTCTCGCCCTCGAGAAAGTCATCATTAAGATAAATTGTTCACAACAACGCACGATGTAATGCTTCCCCGTTTGCATCCCTTGGCTACAATTCGCTGTGCCAATAGGGATAGCCTACTTTGTTGGCGGTTTAGCGCTGGAGGTTGATGGCTCCAGGCCGCAGAAATTGTTGAACGATCATCAACAGGCTGTCATCGTCCAAGGCG
>CANGZM010000003.1 GCA_947458155.1 Synechococcaceae cyanobacterium
GCGTTGAGGCCAGCCACCAGCCCCTGGGCGGCGGCCTCTTCATAGCCCGTGGTGCCATTGAGCTGACCCGCCGTGAACAGGCCGCCGATGCGTTTGCTCTCCAGGGTGGGCCAGAGTTGGGTGGCAGGCAGGTAGTCGTATTCGACGGCATAGGCCGGGCGCAACATCACGCAGTTCTCCAGCCCAGGCAGGGTGCGCAGCAGGCTGAGTTGCAGCCGTTCGGGCAGGCCTGTGGAGAAGCCCTGCACGTAGATCTCGGGGGTGTCGCGGCCTTCGGGTTCCAGAAATATCTGGTGACTGTCCTTATCGGCAAAGCGCACGATCTTGTCTTCAATTGAGGGGCAATAGCGCGGGCCCTTGCTGTCGATGAAGCCTCCGTAGATCGGGGTCAACTGCAAGTTGTCCCGGATCAATTGATGGGTGGCTGCGGTGGTGCGGGTGATGTGGCAGCTCATGGGGGCGCCGCTGACCCAAGCACTGGGATCGAAGGAAAAGAAACGGTGGTGGGCGTCGCTGGGTTGCTCCTCCAGTCGGTCCAGGTCCAGGCTGCGGCGATCGACCCGGGCAGGGGTTCCGGTCTTGAGACGATCGGTGACGAAGCCCAACTGCCGCAAAGCTTCGGTCAGTCCTTCGGAGGCTTGTTCCCCGGCGCGGCCCGCCGGCATCGAACGGTCGCCCACCCAGATGCGGCCTCCCAGGAAGGTGCCCGTGGTGAGGATCACGGCGCCGGCAGCGTAGGCGCTGCCGAAATAGGTGCGTACCCCCACAACGCTGGCGGCTGGTGCCCTGGAACCAGGGCTGGCTGTTGTTGTTGGATCTCCCTCGACGACGAGCCCGGTGACCATCGCCTCCCGCAGGTGCAGGTTGGGCGTGTGTTGCAGCAGTTGCAGCATCTGGCGGGCGTATTGCCGCTTGTCTGTCTGGGCCCGCAGGGCCCAGACAGCAGGGCCGCGGCTGGCGTTGAGCACCCGCTTTTGCAGGGCGGTGGCGTCGGCAAGGCGACCAATGACGCCACCAAGGGCATCTACCTCATGGACAAGCTGGCTTTTGGCCGGCCCCCCGACCGCTGGATTACAGGGCTGCCAGGCGATGCGGTCGAGGTTGAGGCTGAACAGGGCTGTACGCACCCCGAGTCGGGCAGCGGTGAGCGCCGCCTCGCAGCCGGCATGGCCACCACCGACCACGATCAAGTCGAAACTTTCGCTGGGGTCTGGCAGGGGACTGGTGGGATGCATCAACTCAGGCTAATGACAGAGACGATCGGCCCAGGGATTCCACCCAGGCGATCGACCCAGGTCAAGGTTTAAACCTTCACCTACTGGAGTGGCTTGGCCTGATGGACGAGCCAAATAGATTAACGCCGACGTTAAAGTGACATTGCCAGTTATCTGAAATTGATACCACCATTCCCAGACCCATCTCCCATCATCGGGGTTCTGGGAGCCGGTCAAGGCCGTAACGAATCATGCAGCTTGCTGCAGTCGCTGTTTGTAGGCCTCCAGGGTGCCGGCGTTGATCCAGCCGGTGGCGATTGTTTTGCTGTGGTCATGGCTGATCTGACCGCGATGAATGTGGGAGAGGCCCGCCGGAAAGATGGCCAAGGTACCTTTTTCGGCGGGAAGGCAATACTGCTGCCAGAGAAATTCAGTGCCACCGCCAGGAACGGTGTCGCAGTAGAGAATCCAGGCCAGCACCCGTCGGATCGGTTCGGTGGCTTCGTCGCTGGTGTTCCAGTCGCAGTGCCAGGCAGCGAAGCCTTCCCCTGGCCCATAGTGCTGAAGATTGAACAAAGGGTTTACGAACAGGGACCGTTCCGGGCAACACTCAAGAAACTGGGGCCGCTCCGCCAGCCAGCGCCTCAGCCCCGCCGACACGCCCCTAATCACCACCTCAGAGAGGCCATGGGCTTCGGCATCTTGGCGGTCCAGCGCCACCAGGCTGATATCGGTTGACACCTTGGCCGGGGGATGGTCCCCTGGGCCCTCGCCGAAGGCCACGCCCCGCCGCTGCAGATCGCTGCGACGGGCATAAAAGCCAAGCACCGCATCGGCTAGGGCCAGGTAGCCCGGATCCTGGAAGGTGCCGATCAGCCGCATGGGCTAGAGGTGGGCCCAGGAGTGGCCACCGATGTCGCAACCCCGAGCGAACGCTCCAGTCCTGCCATCACCACATCGGCCACGGTTTTGACCCGATAGCGGCAGGCCTGGGTTTCGCTCGAGCGGAAGCTACCCGTTTCCCAGTACTTGTTGCTGCCAGCGCCACCGCCGCAAAGGCCGAAGTAGTCGCAACTAGATCGGCACAGCTCAACCCCCGCGACCATATCGCGCTGCATGCGCTGAAACTTCTCGGTACTGATCACACTTTCGAGACTGTCGTTTCGCACATTGCCAAGCACAAAATCACCGTATTCTTCGGTGGAAACTGCCAGCAGCTCGGGGTCAAAAGTGGAGAAATTACCCTGATGATCCACATTGACAATCACGAAAGCACGGTTCATATCAGTGTCTTTTAGCCGCTCTTCGCTGTAGATCAAACTGCAAGTGGTTTCAAACTCCCGCAGATTGAGAGCACCCGGTTCAGATGCCACCAGCTCCCAGAATTCGTCGAGAAAACGTTTATAACGAGCTTCACTATCAGGGCGGTCCAAACTGGATTGGCGGTTAACCCCTTCGGTTTCCTCCATGTTGAAGCCCACTTCGCGGATGCCGTGATCGACGAAAAACCGAAAGATGGCTTCGGCATGATCCAGGGATTCGTCCGTCAAGACGGATATAACATGGAAGGGCAGGTTCTCCTGCTGTAAGTATTGAATACCCCGCAGGGTGGCTGCGTGACTTCCCAGGCCGCTGCGGGTGCGGCGGTGGGCATCATGGAGGAAGGCGGGGCCATCCAGGCTGACGCCGACGGTGATTTCGTTGCGGCGAAAACACTCACACCACTTAGAGTCAATAAGAATGCCATTGGTCTGGATCGACTGGTCGATACTCAGGCCTGGGGTATGGCGTTCCACCGCAGAACGGATTCGAGTGGTGGCGGCGTCGTAAAAATCTGGGGGCACCGCCAGGGGTTCGCCCGCATGCCACAGCAGGGTGAAATCCCGGCCGATAAACGGGCTGGTGAGCACATTATCCAGAATCGGATCCAGGAGCTCAAGGTCGAGGCGACTGCGGTTATTCCGGTCGGGCAGATAGCAGTAATCGCAGTCGAGATTGCAATAAGGGGTTGGTTGGATGACCAACAGGGCCAAGGGTCCGAACGGGTTGGGTTCGGACCCGGAAGCCTGTGGAAGGTGGAGCTTGCTGCTCACCAATTACGGAAGCCCCCGCCACCGTTGCGCCAGGCACTGCCGCCCCCCCCATTCCTCCAGGCGGCCCCGCCATTGCGCCAACCGCCACCGCCATTGAGGAAACCGGGCCGACCGTAATAGGGGTGACCATTGACAAAGGCCCTACGGCCATTGCCATTGCCCCAGGCAACCGCAGTCAGCATCTCCTCAGCGGGGCGATCGCCAGCGGCCAAGTCTTGCTCTTGGGAGCGGATCACCGCCGCAAGCCTTTGCAGCCGCGCTTCCACCGACGTCAGAGGCTGTGCGGCCCGTTCGATTTCAGTCGTTGCCTCAAGGGGCACGGCCGGATCAGGGGCCGGATTCAGGGCAGCCTTGGATGCTGGCAAGCCTAGGGCCGGCAGCGCCAACAAAAAGCCGAGCAGGCCGGAGCGGGAGGGAAGGGTCATGGCTCTAGCGAGGGGCGGAGGGGGATTGGGGATTCGGCTGCGCCGCCGGGGCCATCCTTACGGGGGCTCCCACCCGCTCCACAGAGAACAGTACCGACTCAAAGAAGCTGCGGATGAGTTCCGGGGGCAGCTGCAGGATGCCGCTGGGACCGAACCAGCGATTCACCGTGGCCGCAGCCGCGGGTTCCCCATCTAGATAGCCCTGCAGCAATCCCGCCACAGCCAGGTTGGCCAGATTGCGGAAGGTGGAATTGTTCTCGGGAAGGATGCAACCCACCCCATAGCGGCCAAAAGGCTCCCGGGGGACCAGGTCGAGCGTGGTGCCCTTGGGCAAGCCGGCCGTAAAGGCCGTCAAAGTGCCAGCCAGGGTGAGGGAGTCTCCCGCCACCGCATCAAGGCGGCCGGCCAGCAGGGAGCGCACACCGCTCTGCAGGTCGTTCAGGGGAACCAGGTTGGCCTTCGGTTGCAGATCCTTGATCCGCGCTTCGCCGAGGCTGCCGCTCAGCACACCAATTCGTTTCCCGATCAATCCCTCCGGACTGCCGTTGAGTGAAGCGTTGCGTGTCAGCAACCTGATACCGGAAAGGCTGTAAGGCAGGGTGTAGTCCGCGTACATTTCCCTCTCCCAGGTGAACTGCACCCCACAGGCCAGGTCCACTTCCCCTTGACTCACCAGCTTGAACAAGGCGTCGGGGCTGTCGACGCGGCGGAAATCAACGCGGATGGGTTTGTTGAGATACCGGGCCAGCTCAGCGGCGATGCGGGTCGCCACATCCAGGGAGACACCGACGAGTTGACCGTTGGCATCCACGTAGGAGCCCGGGATCAGGTCGGTGCGACCGCCCAGGGTGAGCACGCCGGTGCGGGCCACCCGCTCCACCACGGTTTCAGCATGGGCGGGGCTGGGCGCTCCCAGGCCGGTGAACAAGGCGAGAAGGGAGATGAGGGTTCCTCCCGCCAGGGCGAGAGGCCGTCGCTGCGGATGGGGCAACGCATCAGAGCAAGACCTATCGATGATGCTCAACCGCGGTGACGCCGCCATGGTGCAAAGGACAGTCGTTGCCAATTCTTCATGCAGCCGATGGGAATAATCCCCTCAGTCCCAGGCAATGGCCAGCAGTCCATGGGTGGCTGGTTTGCGCTCAAAAAAGAGTCAGCGCGGTCGCCAGGCCAAGGGAGTCCCCCAACCCGACCATGGTCGTTGGGTGAGGGGGCCAGGATGACATCGAGCCATCTTCACCGTCAGCGGGCAAACTGCATGGAGCGACCTCCAGGAGAGGACCCATGGCCATCGATTTCAATGATCCCGAACTTGAGTTCGCCGATCTGGTGACGGCCTACCAGAGCTGGGTGATGGCCGTTATCAACGATGAGAAACTCGGCGGAGAACCCCTGCTGACCGAGGACATCGCCGACGATGCCCTCAATGCCATGCGCTTTTTGCCCGATGTGGTCACCAGTGCCATCGAGACCACCCTGGCGCGGGTTTACGACGTTGATCCGGAGGAACTGGCTTCCCTGCTGTATCCAGACGACTGAGCGTCCCTGACTTACTTCAAGGCCACGGTCCGGTCCAGCGGCACTGCGCCTTGGGTGCCGCGCTGTGATCAGTCTCTGTAGGCCCATGGGCTTCGCCAGGGAAGAAGCCCATGGGCCCGGCGAATCGGCGCGATGGCTGGCGAGGGATCAGTGTCGGCAAGACGATTGCTGCAGCTTTTGGCCCTCAAACCACGGCCCCAAACAAGTGACCCACTAGGGCCGTCAACCCCATGGCCAGGGCCCCCCAAAAGAGCATGCGCAGGGCACTGCGACGCCTGGATGATCCGCCGGCATGGGCGGAAAGGGCCCCCAGGACCACCAAGGCCACCAGGGCGGCAGCAGTAGTTACTTCGGTGATGCGATTGGCGGGGCTGAACACGATCGTGATCAAGGGGAGCAGCGCCCCAATCAAAAAACTGGCGGCGGAGGCCGCGGCAGCTTGAATCGGCCGGGCCCGCAAAATTTCACTCAAACCCAGTTCATCGCGGGCGTGGGCTGCCAAGGCGTCGTGCTGGCTCAATCGTTCGGCCACCCGCCGGGCCAACTCAGGATCCAGACCCCGGGAGATGTAGATGCTCGTCAGTTCGGCGAGTTCGCCAGCGGGGTCTAGCCGCAGTTCCAGTCGCTCTTTAGCCAGATCAGCCTTTTCGGTATCGGCCTGGGATTGCACCGAAACGAACTCTCCTGCAGCCATCGAGGCGGCGCCTGCGACGGTAGCTGCCAGTCCGGAGAGCAGGATCTGGCTGCGGGGGGCACCTGAGGCGGAGATTCCCACCACCAGGCTGGCGACGGAGATGGCCCCGTCATTAGCCCCCAGAACCACTGCCCTTAACCAACCGACCCGGCTTGCATTGTGCTTTTCACCATGGCCAGACCGCGATCCAATGGCGCTCATCAAGGTCCAAGGCGAAAGGACCATCCCAGAATCGTTGAAACCATGATTAAAGACAAATTTCGCTGATTCATTTGACCGTCAATGGGCCGGTTGCCAAGCGGTCGCGGTGGCTTTGCAGCGGGCGGCTCCGCGTGACCAGGATGGGCATCTTGGCCCCCAGCCCTTGCAGTCACCTGGATCCCCGCTTGATGTTGTCTCCCCCCCCTTGGTGCTGGTCCATGGCCTCTGGGACACGCCTGACCTCTTCAACACCCTCAAGCGCACCCTGGCCGGCCGCCGCGGCACCCCCTTCACTCCCCATCTGCCCCATGGCTTGGGTGTGGTGCCCCTGGATGAGCTGGCAATCCAACTCAATCAAGCAATTGAGACCGCGTTTGGGCCCGATCAGATCCTGGATGTGATGGGCTTCTCGATGGGGGGGCTGATCAGCCGCACCTGGATCCAATTGCAGGGGGGCCACCAGCGGGTGAGGCGCTTCACCAGTGTGGCCAGCCCCCAGCAAGGCACCCTGGCGGCTCAGGTATGGCCCCGCTGGCCCCTGGCCTCGGTGGCCGACATGAAGCTGGGGAGCGACTTGTTGCGTCGATTGAATGGGGATCCGGGCCCCCTGGCGGCCATCGATTGCTGCAGCATTTATTGCGTGGCCGATGTGATGGTCGTGCCCGGCTGGACCGCCGTCTTGCCCGTCGGCCGTCGACTGGCCTTCCCGCTCCACCTGGCCCACCACGAGTTAATGGCCCGGCCGGAGGCGGTTGAATTGGTCGCCAGCGAACTGCTGCGCCCCTGACCTTCCGCTCGGCTTCAGGTTTCAGGACTGGGTGCGGTCCAAGGGGCGCGTCATCATGGCTCGCTGAAGTTCAGTGAGGTTCACTCCTGGTCGATTTCGCCCAGCCAGGCCTCCATGGCTTCGATCACTGCGGCTGTGGTGGCCAGAATCGCCTCGGCCCCGGCCCGTAAGAGCTGCTCTTCATAATCCCCCCGGGCCGATTGCGCTTCAACAGCGTGCAAGTGGGGCGGAGCCACTGCCAGGGCACGCCAGCGTTGATCTGGCACCGCCTGGCGGGCCCGCTGCAGGGTGAACACATCTGTGACCGTGTCTCCCAGATAGGCAACCGGTGGGGCCAGGGGGCCAAGACCTGGAGCCTGGTGGCGGCCCAGCAGCAAAGCCGTCAGCCTGAGAAGCCCTTGGGGATTGGGTTTGTCGGGGGCATCCCCCATCGCGATCAAGGGTGGGTCGACCAGCCCCAGGCGTTGCTCCAGCACATAGCGGCAGGATGGGGGTTCCGCGCCACTGACGAAGCCCCAGGCAAACCCTGCGTCGTTGAGGGTGTTGAAGAATTCAGGAGGCACCAGCAAGGTTTCATTGCCGATGAAGCCCTTCCAGTTGGCGGGATCCCCATGGGGGTCGCCGCCGAAGTAGGCCTCGCTGAAAACCGCGACAATGTCATCAAAAGTCGGCAAGAGAGAGCTGGTGCCTCGGCGCCGCAACAGTTCAAGGGAGGCTTCCCAGTCGTTGTTCCAGAGGCCTTCACCCTTGAGGGCATCGATTTCAGCGGCTGTGGGGAGATAACCGCTGTAGTGATAAACGGTTTCACTGAGGGCGCGGCGGTAACTGCCGCCAACATCCCGGATGACGCCATCAATGTCGAAGAGAACCAGGGCGCGGGGACTCAGGGACCAATAGCAGCAGGACTGATAGGTTAGGTGATTATCCTTCTGCCTTGAGCGCACCAACCATGACAGCAGCCGAGACGATCAGTGACGAGGCGGTGTTTGCTGCCGCATTCGATGACGTCGCCGATCCGACGGCCGCCAGCGAGGTGACTCAAGGCCGCCCGGTGCTGCGCGGCGGCAGTGCCGCCTTAGCCACCGCCACCATTGATGAGGATGGTGTGCCCTCTGGCTACACCCCTAAGGCCGATGAGGGACGCTTCCTCCTCAAGATCCTTTGGTTGCCAGACAACGTGGCCTTGGCTGTCGACCAGATCGTCGGTGGCGGACCCAGCCCCCTGACGGCCTATTTCTTCTGGCCCCGTGAAGACGCCTGGGAAACTCTCAAGACAGAATTGGAGCGCAAGAGCTGGATCACCGATAATGAGCGAGTTGAGATCCTCAACAAAGCCACCGAGGTGATCAACTACTGGCAGGAAGAGGGACGGGGTAAATCCTTGGAAGAGGCCAAACTCAAATTCCCTGACGTCACTTTCTGCGGAACCGCCTGAGACCTAAGTAAGGTCCCGGGGTTGTTCCAGGGATTCAATCAAAAAGCCGGCCTACCGGCCGGCTTTAATGAGACTCAACCAAACAGCTTAGTAAAGCTTGGCTTGGTTGATGATTTTTTTCGCTCAAATTGCCTTGGTGGCAGCTACCCGGACACGGGCCTGAGAGAGAGTTTGCAGGGCTTTTACCTTGGCGATGCTGGTCGGCTGGTTTTCCAATGCCGCTGCGGCTTGGATCGCCGCTTCGAGCTCCTTTTCGGCCTTGGCGGAGTCGATGTCACGGGCCAATTCGGCGCCATTAACAAGCACCGTGACTTCATTGGCATCAACTTCGGCAAAGCCACCCATCAGGGCAATGGACTGCCATGCATTGCCCTCACGAATCCGCAAAACCCCATCGTCTAAAGCGGTGAGCATGGAAACATGGCCGGTGAGGATGCCCATCTGACCACTAGTGCTTGGAAGGATCACTTCATCGGCGACACCATCAAACACACTTTTGTCAGGAGAAAGAACCCTTAAGTTGAAAGTCATGATCAAGCCTTCGAGTCGGCGAGTATTTTCTGAGCTTTTGCCTTGACTTGATCAATATTGCCGACGAGATAAAAGGCAGCCTCAGGAAGATCATCCAGTTCACCAGCAAGAATCATGTTAAAGCCCTTGATGGTGTCTTCGAGCTTGACATATTCACCGGATTGACCGGTAAAGATTTCAGCAACAAAGAAAGGCTGGGATAGAAATTTCTCGATCTTGCGAGCACGGTCAACCGTGCGCCGGTCGTCTTCGGAAAGTTCATCGAGACCCAGAATTGCAATGATGTCCTGGAGTTCCTTATAGCGTTGCAGGGTAGATTGCACAGCCCGGGCGGTGCGGTAATGCTCATCACCAACTACTGCAGGTTGCAGCATGGTGCTGGTGGAATCTAGGGGATCAACCGCCGGATAGATGCCCTTAGAAGCAAGACCGCGACTCAGCACAGTGGTGGCATCAAGGTGAGCAAAAGTGGTGGCTGGAGCCGGGTCGGTGAGGTCGTCGGCAGGGACATAGACGGCCTGAATGGACGTAATGGAACCTTCAAGAGTGGAGGTGATGCGTTCTTGCAATTGGCCCACGTCCGTACCGAGAGTCGGCTGATATCCCACTGCAGAAGGCATACGTCCCAAAAGGGCGCTGACTTCTGAGCCAGCTTGTACAAAGCGGAAGATGTTGTCAATAAACAACAAGACATCTTGCTTATTTACGTCGCGAAAATGCTCAGCCATTGTCAAAGCCGAGAGGCCAACCCGCATGCGGGCGCCAGGAGGTTCATTCATCTGGCCGTAGCAGAGGGCCACCTTAGATTTGGTGAGATCGTCGGCATTGATAACCCCCGATTCCTTGAATTCCTCGTAGAGGTCATTGCCTTCGCGGGTGCGCTCGCCTACGCCTCCAAATACTGAAACCCCACCGTGCTCTTTGGCGATGTTATTGATCAGTTCCTGAATAAGCACCGTCTTGCCAACGCCGGCGCCACCAAAAAGGCCAACCTTGCCACCTTGGCGATAGGGTGCGAGAAGGTCAATTACCTTGATACCCGTTTCAAACACCTTAGGCTTGGTTTCCAGGTCGGTAAGCTTGGGGGCTTCCCGATGGATGGGGGCAGTAGTACTTGTGCTGACCGGGCCCTTTTCGTCTACGGGTTCACCAAGCACGTTAAAGATGCGCCCCAGGGTTGCTTCTCCCACTGGAACGCAGATCGGGGACCCCGTATCAACGGCGTCCATGCCGCGGACAAGCCCATCGGTGGTGCTCATGGCCACCGCGCGAACCCTGTGGTCCCCAAGCAACTGCTGGACCTCGGCAGTCAGGGCGATATCTTGGCCCGCTGAATTCTTGCCTTCAATCCGTAAGGCGTTATAGATCCTGGGCAGCTTGCCGGCCGGGAACTCCACATCAAGCACCGGACCAATCACCTGCTTGACGATGCCTTTGGTGCCGGAAGCGGCGGAAGCAGCAGCTGCCATAAGGAGGAAAGGGTGGGGACGCGGGACGCTGTTGGCAGATCTCCAGACCCGTCCAAAGCGGCGCAACCTTACCACCAGCCATGCCCCACTGGCCCATTGGCCGCTGAAGCCGGCCAGGGATGGCAGTTCGGTCAACCGAACAACCTGAAAGGCCCGTGGCAGAGGGCCGTTGCCATAGGTTGGCAATCGGGAGTTTCGAGTGCCAGCTTTTGCTGCTTCCGGGGCCGAACCCAGCCCGTGACGTCGGCCCCCGCCGTCGCTGGGGTGCTTCACCACCTGACTCCCGCGTCCTACGTATTACGAACTTCATGGCTGCTGTTTCTCTCAGCGTCTCGACGGTTAAACCTCTCGGAGATCGGATTTTCATCAAGGTTTCCGAATCCGAAGAGCGCACCTCCGGAGGCATACTTCTTCCTGATACCGCCAAGGAAAAGCCCCAGGTGGGTGAAGTGGTTCAGGTGGGTCCCGGCAAACGCAATGAAGACGGCTCCCGCCAGGCTCCAGAAGTGAGTATTGGCGACAAAGTCCTCTACAGCAAGTACGCCGGCACTGATATCAAGCTCGGCACAGATGAATTCGTTCTGCTATCCGAGAAGGACATCCTGGCCATCGTCAACTGAACGTTGAGCTGAGCCTTTAGAACTTTTTAAGCCCCTTTTCCCTTTCCCCACGCTTTACTTAAAATGGCAAAACGCATTATTTACAACGAACAGGCCCGCCGTGCCCTTGAAAGGGGCATTGACATTTTGGCCGAGGCCGTTGCCGTCACCCTTGGTCCCAAGGGTCGCAACGTGGTACTTGAAAAGAAATTTGGCGCTCCCCAGATCATCAATGACGGTGTCACCATCGCCAAAGAGATCGAACTAGAAGACCACATCGAAAATACTGGTGTTGCCCTGATCCGCCAGGCCGCCAGCAAAACCAATGATGCCGCCGGTGACGGCACCACCACTGCCACGGTCCTGGCCCACGCCATGGTTAAGGCAGGTCTGCGCAACGTGGCTGCCGGCGCCAATGCCATCACCTTGAAGCGTGGTATCGACAAGGCCTCCGAATTCCTAGTGGGCAAGATTCAAGAGCACGCCAAGCCAATTAGCGACAGTATTGCCATCGCCCAGGTGGGCACCATTTCCGCCGGCAACGACGAAGAAGTTGGTCGGATGATTGCCGACGCCATGGACAAGGTGGGCAAGGAGGGCGTCATCTCCCTCGAAGAAGGCAAATCGATGACCACCGAACTCGAAGTCACCGAAGGGATGCGCTTCGACAAGGGTTATATCTCCCCTTACTTCGCCACCGATACCGAGCGCATGGAGGCAGTGCTGGATGATCCGTACATCCTGATCACCGATAAGAAAATCGGCCTAGTGCAAGACCTGGTGCCCGTTCTCGAACAGATCGCCCGCACCGGCAAGCCCCTGCTGATCATCGCTGAGGACATTGAGAAAGAAGCCCTCGCCACCCTGGTGGTCAATCGCCTGCGCGGTGTACTGAACGTGGCCGCAGTAAAGGCCCCTGGTTTCGGCGATCGCCGCAAGGCCATGCTTGAAGACATCGCGGTGCTGACTAATGGCCAGCTCATCACCGAAGATGCCGGTCTCAAGTTGGAGAACGCCAAGGTCGAGATGCTCGGCACAGCCCGTCGCATCACCATCAACAAAGACACCACCACCATCGTCGCCGAAGGCAATGAGACGGCGGTAAAAGCCCGCTGTGAGCAGATCCGCAAGCAGATGGACGAAACCGACTCCTCCTATGACAAAGAGAAGCTGCAGGAACGTCTGGCCAAACTGAGCGGTGGTGTGGCCGTGGTCAAGGTGGGTGCCGCCACCGAGACCGAGATGAAGGACAAGAAGCTGCGCCTGGAAGATGCCATCAACGCCACCAAGGCGGCCGTTGAAGAGGGCATCGTTCCTGGTGGCGGTACGACCCTGGCCCACCTAGCCCCTGTTCTTGAAGAATGGGCCGCTCTCAATCTCTCCGGTGAGGAGCTGATTGGTGCCCAGATTGTGGCCTCATCCCTGACGGCTCCCCTAATGCGCATTGCCCAAAATGGCGGAGCCAATGGCGCCGTTGTCGCAGAGCATGTGCGCAACAAGCCCTTCAACGAAGGCTACAATGCTGCCACCGGCGAATATGTCGACATGCTGGCCGCCGGTATTGTTGATCCCGCCAAGGTTACCCGCTCCGGCCTGCAGAATGCAGCTTCGATTGCCGGTATGGTGCTAACTACCGAATGTATCGTCGCCGATCTTCCCGAGAAGAAAGAGGCCGCTCCTGCAGGTGGCCCAGGCGGCATGGGTGGTGATTTCGATTATTGATCATTTGCCAGATCTAATTCATTGGATCTAGAAACCTAGATCATTCCTAGGTGGGGCTTCGGTCCCACCTTTTTGTTTGCAAAATTATGTATTTTTGAAGCAATGCCAAGATCATGCATAATTTAAATCCCACTCTTGGAACCCTGGCAATACCCTGCTCCTAACGCCATCACCGGTGCAGCTAGAAAGTCAATGCGCCCAGGAAATTGATGGTACTTTCTTGGCACGAGGAGATGTTTCTTGAGCATCTCCATAGCACTTACGCAGCCAATCTTTAAGCCACACCCAAATCTCCCGCAGCCCCAACCCACTTGTGCAAGCTCCACTCCACACAATCGCCAAGCAACATCGGGTCCTGGCGGATCAAGGTCTCGGCCGCAGCGTAATCGGCCGCCTCTAGCACCAATAAACCTCCCCCGCCCGGACGTCCCTCCCAATCCACCAGATAGCCACTGCTGAGACGAATGCCCTGGGAGCGCAGGCCAACCACCCAATCGCGATGGGCCGCCAGATGGGGCCTGGCCTCGGCCGCAGGCACCCGCAAGGTTTCTGTCTTGATGAACCAGGGCATTTAAACAATCCAGCATCCTTACTCTATCTTTGAAAATCGATCCTTTCAGACTGAGCCGGATCACCGAATCTGCGCCTTAGCTGCCCGCAAGCTGCGTCTTGATCGAGGCCGCGGCTGGCGCGGATACTCACGGCGATTTGGCGATCTTGCAGGATGCGGCGAAAGGCTTCCACCTGCTGGGTCGTGGGCCGATGGAAATCTTCCTCGTCGATGGGGTTGTAGGGAATTAAATTGACGTGGCTCTGGAAACCCCGCAACAACTGGGCCAAAGCCTCGGCGTGACGGCGTTGATCATTGAGCCCGCCCAGCAGGATGTATTCAAAGCTGACTCTGCGGCCGGTCAGGGCCACGTATGCACGGCAATCCTCGAGCAAATCCTCAATGGGATAGGAACGGGCCGTTGGAATCAGCTGCTCCCGCAGTGCCTGGTCGGGGGCATGGAGGCTGACCGCCAGGGTGAACTGGGCGCGACCCAGGCGATTGATGGCCCGTTCGGCAAAACCCGGCAGGCTGGAGGCGACTCCCACCGTGCTCACGGTGATCTGCCGCTGGGCCATGCCCAGTTCACGGCAGAAGCAATCTATCGCCGCCAGCACGGTGTCAATGTTGAGCAACGGCTCCCCCATGCCCATGAACACCACATGGGTGGGCCGGCGCCCCATCACTTCGCCCACACTCAGCACCTGGTCGACGATTTCGTGGAGTTGCAACGAGCGCTGCAAGCCCTGCTTACCCGTGGCACAGAAGCGGCAGGCCATCGGGCAGCCCACCTGGCTGCTGACACACACCGTTAGACGGTCTGGGCTGGGGATGCCCACTGTCTCCAGGCTAAGTCCATCACCTGTGGCCAACAACAGCTTGACGGTGCCATCCTGGGCCGTGGAGCGGTGAAGCTCCGCGAGGCGTCCGATTGGATCGGGGCCGGGCTGGGGCCAGCGCTGCCGCCAGGCCTTGGGCAGCACGGTGATGGCCTCCACACTGCGGGCCGATCGGGAGTAGATCCATTGGTGCAGCTGGCGGCCACGGTATGCCGGCTGACCTTCAGCCTGGACCCAGGCCTCCAGTTGGGCCTGGTCCAGGCCCAGTAGGGGTGTGGGGGGAACAAGGACGGGACTGGCAGCAGGCCCGGTGGTAGTCACGGCCGAATCAGGATTCCGTGGCCTAGCTTCCACTCCACCAACACCAGGGCGATGAACCCCAGCATCGCGATGCGCCCGTGCAAGCGCTCGTTGTGGCTATGGAAACCCCAGCGGGGCAAGGCCCGCTGGGGGACTGGCGTGCCGAGGGACGTTCGTTGGGTCTGTTGCTTCAAAATGGCGTCAGTCATCGCTCAATAAACCCTCCTCCTGGAGACCCTCAAGAGCATCGGGGTCCGGGATCAGATCCTCCTGCAACGCATCGTCGTCGAAACCAGGACGGGCAAAGGCGGCAAAGCCACTGGTGGTGGCCTCAATCCCATGGCGACTGCGAGTAGCTTCCAGATCTTCATCGGAAGGGTCGTCGAGCACGGCGGTGGTCAAGGGCGGTGAAGGCATCTCCACCGTGTAATCGGGTCGCAGATTCTGCATCCGCCGGAAACCACTGCCCTCCTCGGCAAGAATGTCGGGATGGGGTCCCGCCTCGGCGCGCAGTTCTTCCTCGAAACCGCTGAAGCCAGTACCAGCGGGAATCAGGCGCCCGATAATGACGTTCTCCTTAAGGCCCCGGAGCCAATCACTCTTACCTTCAATGGCAGCCTCGGTCAACACCCGGGTCGTTTCCTGGAAGCTGGCTGCCGAGATGAAGCTATCTGTATTAAGGGAGGCCTTGGTGATGCCCAACAGCACTGGAGTGAACTCCGCAGGGGCGCCGCCGGTGATTGCCATGGCCGAATTAACCTGCTCCACCTGACGCAACTCAATCAGCTCCCCAGGCAGCAGGGTGGTATCACCAGCATCCTCAATTCGCACCTTGCTGGTCATCTGGCGGACGATGACCTCAATGTGCTTGTCATCAATTGAAACCCCCTGGGATTTGTAGACGTTTTGCACCTCGGTCACCATGCGGAACTGGAGATGGGATATCGCCTCTTGGGCCGCCTCCATGGTGGGTTTGCGGCTGCGCAGATCCTCAAAGTGACACTCAAGCAGCTCGTGGGGATTGATCGGACCATCTGTCAGCATTTCGCCGGCCCGAACCTGTTGGCCATCGCTGACCATCACTGTGCGTCCCAACAGAATCGGATACTCGGTGATCGCGTCATCGCTCTCAATCACCGTGACGGTGATTGAGTCATCCTCATCCACCTGCTTGATCTGCACCGTGCCCGCCTTGCGGCAAAGCACCGCTGATTCCCGGGGCCGACGGGCCTCAAGCAACTCTTCAATCCGCGGTAGACCCTGAACAATGTCACCAGTCTTCTGGCGCTCAAAAACCAAAAGTGCCAGCCCATCGCCCCGTTGCACCAGCTCGCCATCGCGCACATGCAACACGGAATCAGGAGAAACCATGTAGGGCCGTCCCAAACGGATAGTCAAGATGGAACCATCAATGGCTTCCACCTGGCCGCAACAAGGAGCCTTGAAGTCCTCGGCGAGAAGATCACCATCCACCAGGCGCTGACCCACGGCGACAACAGGAGCTGCCGAGCCCAAATCGAGCGTGCGAGTGTCACCTGCACGCTCCACAATCAAGCGACGAATCGGTTCCCCGGGGATCGCTTCAGGTAACTGCACCACGCCATCGTCCTTGCAAAGGATCTGGGTTGTGGCCACCACATCGCCGCGCTTGACGGAGGTGTTGTCTTCGACCTGAAGTTCAGTATGGGTGGAACCATGGCTGGCGTCGGAAAGCGTGTCCCGACGCACCAGCAAGGTTTCCAGAATCACTAGCTGAAGGCGCTCAATCGTCTTGGACCGCTTATCGGCAATAGCCTCAACATCGACGGTCATTTGGGGAGTTGTATCAAAAGTTTCCAGAATCAACTGGGTACGCAGAAGCTCAACACCTTCAACCGATTTGATTAACTCCCCGTCCTTGAAGGTCAAGCGCTGGCTGGCCTTAAGCGAAAGCGATGGCCCCCCAGTCTGCTTGACCATAGCCAACTCGGGCAAATGGGCTTCATCAGGGATGGAATATTCCTCGACAGGACGCAATAGCACGGCGCCTCCTTCAGGAGTATCGACAGCCTCAACAAAAACCATTGCTTCAGCCGTATGACCTGGGGCAATCTCTTCGCCTGGATTCACCATACGGCCTTCACCGCTGTAAAGAGAAAGTACTTTGCTGTCAGCTATCAAATGGACAGATCCTGAACGAACAATAATTTCGCGCAGAATGTCATTCTTCTGGGTCACCGTCACAATCCCGGCGGTCTGACTGAAGATATCCTTGACGACTTCGGTGCCGGCCTCAATCCATTGGCCGTCTTCAATCATCAACAAAGAAATATCTTTGTTGATTTCGTGGGTTTCCTGGGGAATCCACAACAAAGTACCCCCCTTACTCACCTCGTACCCATGCTTAGCAGAGCGGGCTTTCTTTATAGAAAGACCAGGAGCAAAACGAACGATACCACCGGTCTGGGTGCGAAAACGATCGTCGGCCAACTCAGCGATTACCTCACCGGCACCGATCTTACTGCCCGGAGCTGTTTTCAAGAGATAACGAGAATTATCCTTATCCTCTAAATGCCAAATCTCACCAGAATGGGTTGATTCACCCAGCAATTTACAGTCTTTAAGAATTACGCTTGCAGTGACAATCTGTACCTCGCGCGAATCACCAGCGGACTCACGTAGACGCACAGCTCCGCCATATTCACTGACAAGACGGCTTTCCGCCAACACATCACCGGTATGAACTGGTTTATTACCCTCTACAACAGGTTGCGCATTGGGTGGCAGATTATAAACGTCTCCACTAAAAACCCAAAGTCTACCCAAACGCTGGGCCTTGTGGGTGATATTACCTTGTCGATCGGTGACCTCACGGGGTTGGATCACCTCTTCGAAACGAACCTGGCCGGCCAGATCACAAATCACATCTTTGGTAGCCTTTTCGACACTCTTCTTGACGGCAGCACCGGAAGAAATCTGGGCGAGAATCGTATCAGATGGAACCATCTGACCATTGGCTACGAACAGGATTGAACCCGAAGTGATATCCAGTTTCTGCAACTTGCCCTTGCCACTCGGCTTGACACTGAGGCCGAAGTCAGTCTCGGCCAATTGGGCCTCCACCCCATGGGGTGTGCGGTGGGGCCGCACACGGGCCCGACCATCAAATTCCACCTCGCCTTCCACTAGGGAGCGCACCACACCGGTCTCTGCGGTGGAAACACCACCTGTGTGGAACGTACGCATGGTGAGCTGAGTGCCAGGCTCCCCAATGGATTGGGCGGCAATGATGCCAACAGCCTCTCCCAAGTCAACCAACTGGTTGTGAGCCAAGGCCCAGCCATAGCACTTGCGGCAAACCGAACGGGACGCCTCGCAAGTCAACGGCGAGCGGACCATAACGGTGGTAATGCCTGCCGCCTCAATAGCCCGGCTCAAAGGGGGATCCATCTGGCCATCCCGTTCCACCATCACTGTGCCATCGGCAGCAACGACAGGTTCGGCGGCGAGGCGACCAACCAGTTTGCTGGCAAAACGACCTTTCTCGTCCGCCTCAATCAAGATGCCGCGAGTTGTGCCACAATCCTCTTCGCGCACGATTACGTCCTGGGCAACATCCACCAGACGCCGGGTGAGATAGCCAGAATCTGCCGTACGCAAGGCCGTGTCTACGAGACCCTTACGGGCCCCATAGGAGGAAATCACATACTCGGTGACCGTTAGACCCTCGCGGAAATTGGTACGAATCGGTAAATCGATGATTTCCCCCTGGGGGTTAGCCATCAGGCCGCGCATGCCCACCAACTGGCGCACCTGCGACATATTGCCGCGGGCACCGGAGTTGGCCATCATCCATACTGAATTTAGGGGGTCGTTGTCATTGAAGTTGCGACGTACAGCGGCGACGAGACGCTCATTAGTTTCGGTCCAGGTGTCGATCACCTTGGTATGACGCTCCACCTCGGTAATCTCTCCGAGCCGATAGCGCTCTTCGGTTTCGGTGATTTGCTGTTCCGCCTCAGCAAGGAGTGCGGCTTTGTCTCCAGGGATGCGCAAATCATCTACAGATATTGACACAGCCGCCTGGGTGGCGTAGTGGAAGCCGAGATCCTTGAGTTCGTCGGCCATTGCCGCCGTTGCCGCAGTGCCATGGTGCTTGTAAGCCCAAGCCACCAGATTACGAAGGGCCTTTTTATCTATGATCCGGTTGCGAAACGGAGGTGCCTGGTTAGTAGTAGGACGGCTGACCTCTGCGGGCAAGCCAGATTTGCTCGTTTTAGCAGATTTTTTACTCGTTTTCTTGGCGGGGGTGGCGGTCATGGCGGCGCGCGGAGGAAGGGGAGCGAAGTAAACGGAAAGGGACGGGAAGCGGGGCGTTAGTTGGCAGCGACTGCGCCGAGGATGGTCTGGTTGATCACAACACGACCGACGGTGGTGAGAAGGTAACGACTAATCAAGGCCCCTTCTTCGTCGAAACGATCTCGGCGTTGGCGCCACTGTTCGATCCGGGTACCATCACTGAGGGTTTCCTCCTTGAGTGGAGTTTCGGCTTCATCGTCATCATCGACTTGTCCGTTAAACCGCACCCAGACCCAATCGTGGAGATGGAGATGCTTTTCCTCAAAGGCGGCAATAACATCACTGAGATCCGAAAAAGTTCGTGATCTATCCCCAAATTCAGGCCGTACACGCGCCCTATCTACAGCAGTCAAATAATAAGCACCAAGCACCATATCTTGAGAAGGTGTAATAATAGGTTCGCCAGTAGCTGGGGACAGAATGTTGTTGCTAGCCAGCATCAACATACGCGCCTCGGTCTGGGCCTCAATCGCCAGGGGCACATGGACGGCCATCTGGTCACCATCAAAGTCAGCATTGAAGGCTGGGCAGACCAGTGGATGCAGCTGAATCGCGCGGCCATCGACAAGCTTGGGCTCAAACGCCTGAATACCGAGACGGTGCAGGGTGGGGGCACGGTTAAGGAGAATCGGATGGCCTTCGATTACCTCTTGGAGAACTTGCATAACCTCATCATCAGCACGCTGAATCAACTTCTTGGCGGCCTTGATATTATTAACTATATTTTGACGAATGAGACGATGAATCACGAAGGGTTGGAACAGTTCGATCGCCATTTCCTTGGGCAGACCGCACTGATGCATCTTGAGCTTGGGACCAACCACAATCACGGAACGGCCTGAATAATCGACCCGTTTACCAAGAAGATTTTGACGGAAACGCCCCTGCTTGCCCTCAATGATATCGCTCAGTGACTTGAGGGCACGATTATTAGCCCCGACCACAGTTCGTCCACGTCTGCCATTATCTATCAGGGCATCAACAGCCTCTTGCAACATGCGCTTTTCGTTGCGCACAATGATTTCGGGGGCGAGAATTTCCTGGAGCCGGGCCAAGCGATTATTACGGTTAATCACCCTGCGGTAGAGGTCATTGAGATCACTTGTGGCAAAGCGCCCGCCATCGAGTTGCACCATGGGACGCAAATCCGGAGGAATCACCGGAATAACATCAAGCACCATCCAATCGGGACGGGCATTGGTGGCGATGAAATTATCGATCACCCGAAGCCGCTTGATAAGTTTGGCCCGTTTTTGTCCCTTACTTGCACTGATCTCCTCGCGAAGCTGTTCGGCGATCTCATTGAGTTGGAGATCCTCAAGCAGTTGCTTTAGGGCTTCGGCACCAATACCGACAATCGGTTCATTCTCAATTTCGGAGTCTTCGGCAAAAATCTGATCTTCTATCTCCAACCACTCATCCTCTGTCAAAAGCTGCTTATAGGTGAGATCTTTGTGATCGCCTGGATCTAGTACAACATAGCAATTAAAATAAACTATTTGCTCCACATCCCTGAGCGGCATATCCAAAAGGATTGCCACATAACTTGGGATACCCTTGAGATACCAAACATGGGATACCGGAGCCGCCAGCTTGATAAACCCCATGCGGTGACGACGGACCCGGCTTTCGGTAACCTCTACGCCGCAGCGCTCGCAAACAATGCCCCGGTGACGAACCCGTTTATACTTACCACAATGGCATTCCCAGTCCTTGGAAGGGCCAAAAATCTTCTCACAGAAAAGCCCATCCATCTCGGGCTTGAGGGTGCGGTAATTGATCGTTTCTGGTTTGGTCACCTCACCAACCACCTGACCATTGGGTAGTGTGCGTTGCCCCCACTGCATGATCCGCTCGGGAGAAGCGAGCGTGATCTTGACGTAGTCGAAGTGGTTTTCGGTGCGAAGGTTGCTGTTGGACATCGGGGTGTGGGGAGCGCTCGCTAACTCAAGGAATGAAGGCAGACAGGGAAACGGAACGAACAGTCATTCGGACCAGTTGGTGATCAAAAGATCAGTCGTCGTCATAATCCGCGACCCCCAGGGACTCATAGGTGGGACGGCTAGGGGTACTGCGACGGGGGTTGACATCCTGCATGAGATCTACTTCTTCACCGCTATCGGTATAGACGGCAATATCTAGACCAAGGGATTGGAGCTCGCGCATCAAAACCTTGAAGGATTCTGGAGTCCCGGGACGCGGTATGGGTTTGCCCTTGACAATGGCATTGAGAGCTTCGTTCCTGCCCTGCATGTCATCGGACTTGACCGTTAACAACTCCTGCAAGGTGTAGGCAGCGCCATAGGCTTCGAGAGCCCAGACTTCCATTTCTCCCAATCGCTGGCCGCCCTGCTGGGCCTTACCCCCCAAGGGCTGCTGGGTGACTAGGGAGTAAGGACCAGTTGAACGGGCGTGAATCTTGTCGTCAACAAGGTGAACTAGTTTAAGGATGTGAGCATAACCAACAGTCACCGGTTGATCGAATGCTTCACCAGTACGACCATCAATGAGCTGAATCTTGCCAGGATTCTCAGGGTCATAGACCCATTCCTTACCGGGTTGCTTTGCCGCCTCTTCTAGGTAAGCCTGGACAGTCTGTTTGGACTTCTCGGCCCCATGCATTTCATCGAAAGGCACGACCTTCACCCGGCAACCGAGGTGGGAGGAAGCCCAGCCCATCAAACACTCGAAAACCTGACCCACGTTCATCCGCGATGGCACGCCTAGGGGGTTGAGCACAATGTCAATAGGGGTACCATCTGGTAGATAGGGCATATCTTGTCGCGGAAGGATACGACTAATAATTCCCTTGTTACCGTGACGGCCAGCCATCTTATCCCCCACCTGGATCTTACGCCTTTGTGCTACATAAACCCTGACAACCATGTTGGCACCAGGAGGTAGTTCGTCGCCCTGTTCACGAGTATAGATGCGAACGTCTACAACACGGCCACGCTCCGTACTAGGAACCCGAAGGGAATTGTCGCGAACATCTCGGGCTTTCTCACCGAAGATGGCCCGTAACAATTTCTCTTCGGGAGGCTGGTCAGATTCACCCTTGGGAGTCACCTTGCCAACCAAAATATCACCTGATTCTACATAAGCGCCAATACGGATGATGCCCATTTCATCCAAATTGCCAAGGCTCTCTTCGGCAACGTTGGGGATTTCACGGGTAATTTCCTCGGGGCCAAGCTTAGTCTGACGGGCTTCTATCTCGTACTTCTCAATATGGACAGATGTGTATAGGTCGTCCTGAACAAGTCGTTCACTGACGAGAATAGCATCCTCGTAGTTATACCCTTCCCAGGGCATATAGGCAATCAATACGTTCTGTCCTAAGGCGATCTCACCGCCTTCACAGGCAGAACCATTTGCCAACACTTGGCCAGCTATCACCGGATCGCCAAGCTTGACGATCGGACGCTGGTTGAGGCAAGTGTCCTGATTAGAGCGTTGATACTTTTGCAAATGATGCACATGTTCGTAGCCTTCCTCATCGCGGATCACGATCGCGGTGGCATCCACGAAGGTAACGGTACCGTTGACCCGGGTAATTGGCACCATGCCTGAGTCACGAGCAACCTGGGTTTCCAGGCCGGTACCCACCAAGGGCCTTTCAGGACGGAGCAGGGGCACGGCTTGACGCTGCATGTTTGAGCCCATCAGGGCCCGGTTGGCGTCGTCATGCTCTAAAAAGGGAATCAGCGACGTTGCCACGGAGATCACCTGCACCGGTGAAAGCTGCACGTAATCGACCTGCTGGGGGGGCACCTTTTCGAAATCCTGGCGGTAGCGCACCGGCACCAGATCAACCGTGATGTTCCCCTCGGAATCCGTGGCTACGTCACCAGGGGCGATGCGGCATTCGTCTTCCAGGTCAGCCGAGAGATAAATAGGGGCACCCTGCTTGATGACGACCCCGTTTTCCACCTTCCAGAACGGCGTTTCAATGAAGCCATATTCGTTAACCCTGGCGTGGGTCGCCAGGGAGCCAATCAGGCCAGCGTTAGGACCTTCCGGGGTCTCGATGGGGCAAATCCGTCCATAATGGGAAGGATGGATATCGCGAACAGCAAATCCCGCCCGCTCCCTGGTCAGGCCCCCAGGACCGAGGGCACTGATTCGACGTTTGTGAGTGAGTTCTGCCAGAGGATTCGTTTGATCCATGAACTGGCTCAGTTGGCTGGAGCCAAAGAACTCCTTGATCGCCGCCACCAAGGGTTTGGGATTGACCAACTGAGCTGGAGTGAGCGAATCGGTTTCACCTACAGTCATGCGCTCCTTAATGATCCTTTCAAGGCGATTAAGTCCGACACGGACCTGGTTTTGAAGCAATTCGCCAACTGAGCGCACCCGACGGTTACCAAGATGGTCAATATCGTCAAGGGAAGCTCCACCAACATCGAGCTCAAGATTTATTAGGTAGTCGATGGTAGAAAGCACATCCTCAGGGGTGAGGGTGCGCACGGCGTCGGGGATTGTGAGGCGAAGTTTTTTATTGATTTTGTAGCGCCCGACGCGACCGAGGTCATACCTCTTAGGATCAAAGAATCGGCTGTGAAGCAACTGCTGACCACCACTCACCGAGGGGGGTTCGCCTGGGCGCAGTTTTTTGTAAAGCTCTAGCAGAGCCTGGTCTTCCGAACTGATGCCCTCGTCATTCGCGGCCTCAATCGACTTTTGGTAATACTCAGGATGGCGAAGCTTATCTAAAACATCATTATCTGAAAGGCCGATGGCCCTCATCAAGACGTGGGCGTTGATCTTACGAGTCTTGTCAACGCGAACGTGAAGCAGATCATTTTTATCGGTCTCAAACTTAAGCCAGGCACCCCGATTGGGGATGAGGCTGGCATTAAATGTTTTCCGCCCATTCTTGTCCTGCTCATCCTTAAAATATACTCCAGGACTGCGAACAATCTGATTCACAATGACCCTTTCGGCACCATTGATGATGAAAGTGCCGCGCTCTGTCATCAGCGGCAGTTCACCAATAAAAACTTCTTGCTCCTTGATTTCCCCAGTTTCCTTATTGACAAGCCGGCAAGTTACATACATCTGAGAGGCAAATGTGGCGTCGCGACGCTTCGCCTCCTCCACATCGTGACGGGGCCGCTTGAGGCGATATTCATTGCCTATAAAATGCAATTCAAGCTTGCCGGTGTAGTCGGTGATCGGCGAAAAGCTGTCAAGTTCCTCGATCAGGCCCTTTTCCAGGAACCATTTGAAGCTCGCCCGCTGTACCTCCACGAGATCGGGAAGATAAGTGACGGTCTTGGCGACCTGGATCGCGCTGCTCATGCGGTGGACCTGCAGGAACGAAAAAGAAGGGACGGACTGGAAGAGTCCCTGGTGTCAGATCCGCATAGATTCCTAGGGGAGTCCCAAGGACGATGCCGACGCGAACAGCCGTCCCCCCGAGGGGGAACGGCTGTTACCACCAACCTCTCTCACCGGATGGACCGGAAGAGAGCCGATTCGGCGGTTGCCGAGGCGGAGTAAGGGGCTGGGGACACCAGAGCTTGAATAACCAGGATGGAAATGGAAGCGTTTCCGCTGCCAGGCCAATCTCAAATCATACCATTTCAAGCTTCAAGCCGAACAGTGCCATGGCGTTGGCAGAGCTACTACGAGCCAGGCTGGCCAGGCTTTCGCCCCGCAGCTCCGCCACCCGCTCGGCCACCAGGGCCACATGGGCTGGTTCATTGCGCTGACCCCGGCGGGGAACAGGGGCCAGGAAGGGGCAATCGGTTTCAACCAAGAGGCGCTCGGCCGGTACGAGGCGTGCGCATTCATGGGTATCCAGCGCCTTGGGGAAGGTCACCGTACCGCTGAAGCTAATGAAAAGGCCCAGTTCCAAAAAGGCCTCCATTTCGGCAGGGGTGCCCCCCCAGCAGTGCATGACCCCCTTCAGGCCTGCGCCCTGGCGATGCCGTTGCCGCAGTTCGGCCAGCATGGGCTCGGAGGCATCCCGGCAATGGATGATCACGGGGAGATCCAGCTCGCGGGCCAGATCAAGCTGGGGCCTCAACATGGCCAGCTGCTCTTCAAGATTCTTCTGGCGAAAGAGATCCAACCCCAGTTCACCGATGGCAACGACCCGATCGTCGGCCAGGGCGGCCTGCCGCAGCACCTTCGCCGTATCAGCTTGCCAATGCTCGGTGTCCAGGGGGTGGACTCCCACCGAGTAGCGCATTTCGGGGAAGCGATCCGCCAGGGCGCGGATTGCCGCAATCTCGCCCGGCTCGACACAGGCATGGACCAGGGCCCGCACCCCGGCCTGCCGCCAGCGGGCGGCCAACCCATCGAGATCGTCTTCGAACTGTCGGAAAACAATGTGGCAATGGGAATCCACCAAAGGGGCTGGGGCGGCCCCTGCATCAGGGGGGGGATCAACGACAGGCAAGGAGGCCATGGAGGCGGGTGGGCCCGATGTTTAGCCATTGTGGCCGGGGCCTGCGTCGCAGTGCCGAGCTGAGCTGAGCCCCGGACCCTAGCCTCAAGCAACGATGCGAAATCAGAGCTTGATTGCGTCCGCTTCCCAATCCATGGCCGCCCCTACTCCCGTGGCCCTGACTTGCCTACCGGATGGTGAGGCCGCCGGCGCCAGACTGGAGGCCATTGCCGAACGCACCGGCGGTAGCCGACGGCGCCAAGAAGAAGAAACGGTGGCCGCCATCCTGGAACAGGTGCGCCTCCAGGGTGACGCCGCCCTGCTCGACCTCAGTGAACGTTTCGACGGAGTGCGGCCCCAGCCCCTTCGGCTAGACAGCAGTCAACTACAGGCCGCCTGGGCATCCACAACCATCGAGCTGCGCCAAGCCCTGGAACTGGCCCATCGCCGCATTCTCGATTTTCATCGTCGCCAGCTGCCGGCTGACCTGGCCGTGGTAGGTCCCCATGGGGAGAAGCTTGGCCGCCGCTGGCGGCCCGTGCAGAGGGCTGGGCTTTACGTTCCAGGAGGTCGGGCGGCCTATCCCAGCACCGTGTTGATGAACGCCATTCCGGCAAGGGTTGCTGGCGTCGAACGCATCGTCATGGTCACCCCACCGGGTCAGGGGGGGCTACCTAACCCAACGGTCATGGCCGCAGCCCATCTATGCGGCATCAACGAAGTCATCCAGGTCGGCGGAGCCCAGGCGATCGCTGCCCTGGCCTGGGGTACCGAAACCGTACCCAGGGTGGATGTGATCAGCGGGCCGGGAAACCTCTGGGTGACCTTGGCCAAAAAAGCGGTGTACGGCCAGGTGGGCATCGACTCCCTGGCGGGCCCCAGCGAGATCCTGGTCATTGCTGACCACACCGCCAGGGCGGAGCATGTCGCTGCCGATCTGATGGCCCAGGCCGAACACGATCCCTTGGCGGCGGCGATCCTGATCACCACCAGCGCCGAGCTGGCGGCGGCTGTCCCCAGGGCCATCGACAACCAACTGGCAAACCACCCACGGGCGGCCATCACCCGTTCAGCCCTGGAAGATTGGGGCCTGATCGTGGTCTGCGCAGACCTTGAAGCTGCGGCCCGCCTCAGTGACCGCTTCGCCCCCGAGCACCTTGAGCTGCTGGTGGAGCATCCCGAACCCCTGGCCGAGCACATCCGCAACGCCGGGGCCATCTTTCTTGGGCCCTGGACTCCAGAGGCCGTAGGGGATTACCTTGCCGGGCCCAACCACACCCTCCCCACCAGCGGCACCGCCCGTTTCAGTGGAGCCTTGAGCGTCGAAACCTTCCTGCGCCACACAAGCTTGATCGGCTTCAATCAAACCGCGCTTGAGGCCACCGGCCCCGCCGTGATCACCCTGGCCGAAAGCGAAGGGCTCCATAGCCACGCCGAGTCAGTCAGGCAACGGTTGGCAGTTCCCTGAGTCCCCTGCGGGGTCGCCCAGCATGGGTGGCCAAGGCAAGGGCCAAACCCAGAGGAGGCCTTTGGCCAGAGCCGCTTGCCCAGTCAGCTTGTTATGGCGATCAAGCGAGCGGAGGGATCCAATGGAAAGTTCCTAGTTCAAAACCCCATGCCCGGAAGCGACTTTGGGGTCTTCAACTGGGAGCGGTCTGGCTGATCCGCTTGCTCCATCAACGACGGATCAGATCGCGGACCCGAGCTTCGCCAGCAACGATCTCGCCAACAAGCACCTGGTCGGTGAGATTCACGAACAGTCCGTTTTCGAGCACACCAGGAAGATTGTTAACTGTTGACTCAAGGGTGACCGGGTCGGCGATACCGCCGGCAAACCTGACATCCAGTACCAGGTTTCCCTGATCCGTCACCACCGGCCCGGCCTTGCGAACGGCCATGCGCAGCTCGGATTCGCCACCCAGGTCAGCCAGTTCCGCCTTCACCTGACGCCAGGCCCCAGGCAATACCTCAACGGGTAACAGAAAGGAAAGGTTGAGCCGTTCCACCAACTTGCTGGCATCCACGACCACGACGAAGCGTTTGGCCCGTCGAGCCACCAGCTTCTCCTGGACATGACAGGCTCCCCCCCCCTTGATGAGCTGAAAAGCCGGATCGACCTCGTCTGCGCCATCAATGGCCAGGTCGATCTGATTGATTGCGTTCAGGCTCTTGAGGGGAATGCCGAGTTCAGTTGCCAGGACTTCCCCTTGAAAAGAGGTTGTAACGCCAGTGATGTCGCGTAAATCACCACTGCGGAGCTTCTCCGCCAAGCCCTCAATCATCAGCGCCGCCGTGGAGCCGGAACCCAGGCCAACCACCATGCCGTCCTTGATTTGCTCAACCGCAGCCGCAGCAACGGCTTGCTTCATACGTTGCTGAAGATCGTCAATAGCCAAGTGTTACCTCTCAAACCGAGCGGCGTGACGGTAGCAAGGAGGCTGCACCAGGCCACGGCGCCCTCAGGCCGCCACAGCGCCAGTGCCCGTGCCCGTGCCCGGCTCAAGAACCTGCTTTACCGCCGCACTGAGCCTGGATTTTTGGTTGGAACCAGTATTGCGATGCATCACGCCAACCTTCACGGCCTTGTCGATCTTGCTGAAGGCGGCGTTCAGGGAGGACTCAACGGCAGCCTTGGAATCAGGACCAGGATTCTGGCCGTAGCTGCTGCAGGCGACAAAGCAGCGCTTCATCAAGGTGCGCAGGGCCGACTTGTAGGTGCGGTTGCGCAGACGGTTGCGTTCGGCGATCTCGATGCGCTTCTTGGAAGACTTGTTATTGGCCACAGCGGTTTCGCAGCGAATTCAACAAACGCAGATCTTACAACGCGCCTTTCCTCATCCCCCCAAACCGCAGCCTCATAGGCATTGTGCTGGGGCCAGGATGGATTCGCAATGGCCCGATCCGGTTCCCCATGCCCCCCCCCGATACCGCCAGCTCTCGAAGGATCTCTACCTCATGGGCCCCGGTCCCAAGCGCATCCTGGCGCTGGATGGCGGTGGCCATAAAGGAATCCTGACGCTCGGGTATCTGGAGGCCCTTGAGCAGCGACTGCGGCATCGCCACGGCAGGCAACGATCCTGACTTCCGCCTCAGCGATTATTTCGATTTGATCGCCGGCACTTCGACAGGGGCCATCATTGCCGCATGCCTAGCCTTGGGCATGTCCGTGGGGGAGGTGCTTGAGAAGTACCAAAAGCTGGGCCGCAATCTCTTCAGCCGGAGCTGGTTCCGCCAAGGGGTCATCCGCGCCCGTTACGACAAGAAGCGCCTGGAAAGCGAACTCAAGACCGTCTTCGGCAGCGACACCACCCTGGGTGGAGCCGACAAACACGTGCACGGCTCCGGTCATCCAATTAGCCAGGCGATTGGCGATGGGGAGACTGACCCTGCTGGGGCAAAGCAGCCGGCCGGATCGAAATCTGTATCTCCCGCTGACCCCTCACCACCTTTAGGGGGAGTGGATCGCCCACATTGGCCTGTTCGACCCTCTTAAGCAAATCAGCGGGGGTGACCACCCGGTTCTCAGCAATCGAAACCACCAGGTCGCCCCGCTTAAGTCCCGAGACCTCAGCCGGGCTTTGGGGAAGCACCTTCTGGACCAGGGCACCATCGCGCTCGGGAAGTTGTAACAGGGCATTGGGATCCTGATTATTCTCGCGGGCCACCCTTGCCGTAAGTGGCACTAGCTGGAGCCCCAGGTAAGGATGAATCACCCTGCCACCGGAGGCCAATTGGTCCGCCACCCGTTTGGCCAAGTTGATCGGGATGGCGAAACCCAGGCCCGCTCCAGGTCCTGATCGCACAAGTGTATTGATGCCAATCACCTCGCCACTGGCATTGATCAACGGCCCCCCGGAATTGCCGGGGTTGATGGCGGCATCGGTCTGGATGAGATCCAGTCGTTTGTCAGCAAAACCGAGGCTATTGATATCCCGGTGCAGGCTGCTGACAATGCCTAGGGTGACTGTCCTTTCCAGGCCATAGGGACTCCCAAGGGCAATGGCCCAGTCACCTACTTCCAGGGCTTCGGAGTCTCCGAGGGGGGCAGCTTTGAGTTCCGCCCCTTGGGAGGGCAACCGCACGACCGCTAGGTCAGTCACCGGATCAGCCCCGACCACCGTTGCATCAACCTGGTGACCATCGGCAAAGGTGATAGCCACCCCATCGACTTGATCGACCACATGGGCATTGGTCAGGATCAGACCCTGGGCCGCATCGATCACAACCCCAGAACCCTGACCCCGCTCCCGCATTGAGGTGGATGGATCTCCCATCAAATCCCGCAGCAGCGGATCCAGCATGGTCGGATCAAAGGGGGGCCTGGCCACCTGGCGCTCCGTATCGATACGGACGACGGCCGGCGACACCCGACGGGCCGCCTCGGCCACGAAGCTATGGGTGGACTTGGACCCAGCCTGGGACAAACCAGGGGCGGTGGTGGGGCTGAGGGCCAGGACCGGCGCAGGTCTCAATGGGGACAAGATCACCAGGGCGGCCAGCAAAACGGTCAACACTGGACGAACCAGTTGGCGATAAAGCTGGATCAGGGCAAGAACTCCCAAACATGTCTGGAACCAGAAACTAGGGGCATTCCTGCCATGCCAGACGGGGCCTTTCAGGCCGGATTCCCCCCGCAGTTCGAGCCCCTTCGGCCAAGCACCCGGATCCCCATCAGTCGCAATCACCAGCGAAGCCATGAAGAATCCTCATTTTCGCGGCCCTCTAGCCAGGGTTGGCCAGCTCCAATGGGATGGGGCCGCCTAGGTTGCCTCGAACCTTGCGCCGGTCATGGTCACAAGTTCTCCTGGCAGCCGGCGACGCTGCACCCTCTGCGAAGTAGAGATCCAATCCTTGGCCGGTGGCCAGGATCTTGTCCATTTCAGCTTGGGGGCACCTGGCACCCGATCCAAACTATGGGCCAGGGTCTGTCAGTACCTGCGCACTCCAGAACAGTGTGGCCAGTGCCTTAACCAGGACCCAAGCCTGCGGGGCGAAGTCAGCAACAGCGATTACTACGCCGAACCCCCGGTTCTGGACATGCCCAGCGCCCCCTGAATCGGGGCCAATTCCTCCACCCCCGGTCCCCTAAGCTGGTTTATTGCCCGCCGGGCAACACCCTTTCCGCCCCTGCGCCGGTCCACCGGCCAGCGTCATGAGGGGGCAGTTTGACAACTGCAGCTGCGGCGGTCCGCCCCAGCTCTTGTCTTCCCTTGCCCCACCCGCTTGTTGCTGACCTAGAGCGCCTGGCTACCGCTGTGGCCTTGGCCGCGGATCTTCAAGTCGTAGCCGTCCATCTCCACAGCCACCGCATTCCCATGACGGTGCAGGTGATGGTGAGGCGATCCGATGGCGGCGATGTCAGTCTTGACGCCTGCGCGGCCTTGAGCGGCCCCCTCGGTGAGGCCCTTGAAAGTGCAGACCTGCTGGAAAGCCCCTACGTGTTGGAGGTGAGCAGCCCCGGCATCGCTGAGGAGCTATCGAGCGATCGTGATTTCACCAGCTTTCGTGGTTTTCCGGTGGCGGTCACCCTGCAGGATGGGCAAGGGGCAGAACAGATTCGCGAAGGTCTTCTCCTCGGGCGTGACGCGCTTGAGGTTCGGCTCAATGTGCGTGGCCGCACCCTGCGCCTGAATCGGGCCTCCGTTACCCATGTGCGCCTGGTCAGCCCCCGCGATGGCCCCTGATCCGGCAGAGCCTTTCGCCCAAGGCAGCCCGTCACCAAGTCTTCCAACCCTCCCTTGTTTCCCTTCCCCCCATGGCCCTGGTTCTGCTGCCCGGTCTAAACAACTTGATCGAGGACATAAGTGAAGAGAAAAAGCTGCCCCCGCAAGTGGTGGAGGCAGCCCTGCGGGAAGCCTTACTAAAAGGCTACGAGCGCTATCGCAGAACCCTTTATCTGGGCATCAGCGAAGATCCCTTTGAGGAGGATTATTTCAGCAATTTCGACGTAGCCCTGGATCTCGATGAAGAAGGCTATCGAGTTTTAGCAAGTAAAATTATTGTTGAAGATGTCGAAAGCGAAGATCACCAGATCTCGATCGAGGAAGTCAGGCAAGTCGCCGATGACGCCCAAACTGGCGACACCGTTGTACTTGATGTCACCCCGGAAAAAGATGACTTTGGTCGCATGGCTGCCGCCACGACCAAGCAGGTGCTGGCCCAGAAATTACGGGATCAGCAGCGGCGCATGATTCAGGAAGAATTCGCCGACCTTGAGGATCCCGTCCTCACGGCGCGAGTGATTCGCTTCGAACGACAGTCGGTAATCATGGGAGTCAGTTCCGGCCTGGGCCGCCCTGAGGTGGAAGCCGAACTGCCGCGGCGAGACCAATTGCCGAATGACAATTACCGCGCCAATGCCACATTCAAGGTTTTCTTGAAAGAGGTGAGCGAAGTGCCGCGCCGGGGGCCACAACTGTTCATCTCACGCTCAAATGCTGGCCTAGTTGTATATCTTTTTGAAAACGAAGTACCAGAAATTCAAGAGGGTTCGGTGCGCATCGTCGCCGTTGCCCGGGAAGCAAATCCACCCTCCCGCTCCGTTGGACCCCGCACCAAGGTGGCCGTCGATAGTGTCGAAAGAGAGGTCGATCCCGTCGGCGCCTGTATTGGGGCCAGGGGCTCTCGTATTCAACAAGTGGTCAATGAGTTGCGGGGTGAGAAGATTGATGTCATTCGTTGGTCCCCTGACCCGGGCGAATACATCGCCCACTCCCTCAGTCCGGCCCGGGTCGACAGGGTGCGGCTCGTCGATCCTGAGGGGCACCATGCCCATGTGCTTGTACCTCCCGACCAACTCAGTCTGGCAATTGGTCGCGAAGGTCAGAACGTGCGCCTCGCCGCAAGGTTGACGGGTTGGAAAATCGACATCAAGAATTCCCAGGAATACAACCAAACCTCGGAAGACGAAAGCGTCGCCGTTCTTATTAGCCAAAGGCAGGAAGAAGAAACCCTGCAAGCGGAAGCTGAGGCCAGGTTGGCCGCAGAACAATCCATCAGAGCCGAGGAGGACGCCCGTCTCAGAGAGCTTTACCCCTTGCCCGAAGACGAGGACGAGGACGAGGACGAAGCGCAAGAGAGTGGCGACGTGGCGCCCATAACTGACGTGGCGACAAGTAGCGATCTGCCGCCAGACGCCGCCGCCTCAGAAACCGACACGGATAAGGAAAGTTGAGGGGCGCTCGCCCGGTGCTGCGCCGCTGCGTGGCCTGCAGGACCCTGGCGGACCGACGACACCTTTGGCGGGTCATACGCCTGGCTGGCGGCGGCTTCGCCCTGGACCTGGGCATGGGCCGCTCTGCCTACGTCTGCCCCAGCCATGATTGTCTGCAGGACACCCAACGGCGGCGGCGCCTGCAGAGGGCCCTGCGCTGTCAGGTGCCCGCATCTATCGTTGAGAGCCTGCAGGCGCGCCTCCAGCAGCCCCTGAGGCAAGATGAGGTATGGCCCGCGTCCGACTGTGGCCTGGACACCCCGGTTACCCCCGACCGAATCAGAGACCTGAATGACCACCAGCGGCAAAATGAGAATTTATGAGTTGTCCAAGGACCTGGGCCTGGACAACAAGGACGTCCTCGACGCCGCCGAGACCCTTTCCATCCCGGCACGCAGCCATAGCAGCTCAATCAGCGAAGATGAGGCGGGCCGCATCCGGGCACTGATCCGCACCAAGACCAACGGAGGGGGATCTGCACCTGCACCAGGCCCCAACACCATCCTCGCCTTGAAGAAGGCGAACCAGGAAACCAGGGCCACCCCAGGGGCTGATTCTGCAGAGCCCCCGGCCCGTCCTGTGGCACCGGCCCCACCGGCAGCCACCGCAGCCCCCACACCACCAGCGCCAGCCCCGGCTCGGGCCGCCTCAGCACCTGCAAGTCCACCCAGCCGACCGGTCGAAATAATCAGTCCTCCCGCCGCCCGGCCCCTGCCTTCCAAGCCAGCCGCAACCGGAGCTCCCAGACCCCAACCGGTTCACGCTGCTGCAAATATGCCCACGCCCCGGCCGGGAGCATCCGTAGGCCAGGGCGACACCCATCCGTCGGCACCGGCCAAGCCTGATGCCGCAGCGACGGCGGTATCCCCAGCCGCAGCTGCTGCACCAGCATCAGCACCAGCACCAGCCGCCCCGGCTCGTCCCGCCGCACCATCCCCACGGCCGGTCCAGGAGATCCGTAGACCCGAGTCAGCCAAACCGACCGCACCAACCCAGCCAACTCGGCCACCGGTCATACCCTCACCGCGTCCAGAAGGTAGTCAGCGCCCCGCTCCGCCGAGCCCTGGCCCCCGTGCATCAGGCGCCCCGGTGCGCCCGCCCTCGGTGAGTGGCGGAGGCCGACCCCAGCTGGTAGGTCGTCCCCAACCCGCGGGCACGGGCCCTGCGGCACCTGGTAACAAGCCACCTGCACCCGTAATCAAGGCGGCAGCACCCTCCATCAAACCGCCGCCACCCCCTTCGGTGCGACCTGCCCCACCAGCGGCTCGATCGGCGCCACCGTCTGCCCGTCCTGCCCCACCAGCGGCTCGACCGGCACCCCCATCCTCCCGGCCTCAAAGGCCCGGGGCTCCAGCTCCGGTGCGTGCGGGCACGGCCGGCAGTCGGCCAGCGGCACCGGGTTCACGCCCCTCCCCAGGACCCGGACGGCCAGGAGTCACTCCGTTGGAATTGGTGGGCAAGCCGATCCGCCGGGACAGTGCCGGCCCAGGCACCCCAAGCAGCGGTCGGCCGACGGCCTCTGGTCGGCCTGGAATGCCGGCTGGCATGCGCAAGCCGATGGCACCTGGCGAGCTGATGCAGCTGCAGACGCCCAATGGTCGTCCAGCGCCTGCCGCCCCCCGGCGCCAGGGAACCGAAAACGCCAGCGGCGATACCGAGCTGGTGCGCCCCACAGCGGCTCCCACGGCGGCGCCGCCCAAACGACCCGGCTTCCGTCCGCCAGTGGCCGGAACTCCCGCCACCCGGGCCCGGCGTCCTGACTGGGATGACAGTGCAAAACTGGAGGCATTGCGCAGCCGGTCGCCCCAGAAACAGCGCCAGAAAGTCCACATCATCGGCGAAAACGATGATGCCCTCACGGCTGAAACCGGTGGCTACGCAGGCGAACAGGAGGCACTGGTGCTCCAAGCCAGCCTGGCCCGGCCCGCCAAGCCCCGCAGCAGCGCTGCGGCCGCGATCAAGCCAACGGTGGCCGTTCGCAAGCGCAAAAAAGAAACCACCCGCCAACGCCAGCGCCGCCGCGCCATGGAGCTGCGGGCGGCCCGGGAGGCCAAGTCCCAGCGGCCCGAGATGCTGATTGTGCCGGAGGGCAACCTCACGGTGCAGGAATTGGCGGACCGTTTGGGAGTCGAAAGCTCCGAAATCATCAAGTCCTTGTTCTTCAAGGGCATCATCGCCACCGTCACCCAGACACTCGATCTCCCCACGATCGAGACCGTATCGGACGAATTCGGCGTTCCTGTACTCGAAGACGACGTCGAATCCGCGGCTAAGAAAACCGTGGAAATGATCGAGGCCAGCGATCTCGCCCACCTGATCCGGCGGCCGCCGGTGGTCACGGTGATGGGTCACGTCGACCACGGCAAAACCAGCCTGCTGGACGCCATCCGCAAGACTCGGGTGGCGGCTGGCGAAGCCGGTGGAATTACCCAGCACATCGGTGCATACCAGGTTCAGGTGTCCCAAGGCGGCGAAGAACACCGCATCACCTTCCTCGATACCCCAGGACACGAAGCCTTCACCGCCATGCGTGCCCGTGGCACCAAGGTCACCGACATCGCCGTTCTGGTCGTTGCCGCCGATGATGGTGTGCGGCCCCAGACCCTGGAGGCCATCAGCCACGCCAGGGCCGCCGAGGTCCCAATCGTGGTGGCCATCAACAAGATCGATAAGGAGGGGGCCTCCCCCGATCGGGTCAAGCAGGAACTCTCCGGCCACGACCTAGTGGCGGAGGATTGGGGTGGCAACACCGTGATGGTGCCGGTAAGCGCCATCAAGGGCGAGAACATCGACAAACTGCTGGAAATGATCCTGTTGGTCTCCGATGTCGAAGACCTGCAGGCCAATCCCGACCGCCTGGCACGCGGCACCGTGATTGAGGCCCACCTGGATAAGGCCAAGGGCCCCGTAGCCACCTTGCTGATCCAAAACGGCACCCTCCGCGCTGGCGATGTTTTGGCCGCAGGTCCTGTGCTCGGCAAGGTGCGAGCCATGGTGGATGACACCGGCAAGCGGGTCAAACAGGCCGGTCCCTCCAGTGCCGTCGAAGCGCTTGGCTTCAGTGAGGTGCCCACCGCCGGCGACGAGTTTGAGGTTTATCTCGACGAGAAGTCGGCTCGGGCCGTGGTTGGAGACAGGGCCAATGAAGCCCGCGCCACCCGACTGGCCCAGCAGATGGCCTCCCGACGGGTCTCCTTGGCCTCAATGTCAAGCCAGGTCAGCGAGGGCGAGCTCAAGGAGCTCAACCTGATCCTGAAAGCAGACGTGCAGGGGAGTGTGGAAGCCATTCTGGGCGCCCTCGAGCAGTTGCCCCAGGAAGAGGTCCAAGTCCGGGTTCTGCTCTCGGCCCCTGGCGAGATCACCGAAACCGATGTCGACCTAGCCGCCGCGTCGGGAGCCGTGATTGTTGGATTCAATACCTCCATGGCCTCCGGTGCTAAACGGGCTGCCGACCTGACCGGCGTTGATGTACGGGACTACGACGTCATCTACAAACTGCTGGAGGACATCCAGCTAGCCATGGAAGGTCTGCTGGAACCCGAGTTGGTGGAGGAGTCCCTGGGCGAGGCCGAGGTTCGGGCGGTGTTCAGCATCGGCAAAAGTGCCGTGGCTGGTTGCTATGTCACCAGCGGCAAGCTGCAGCGCAATTGCAAGGTGCGTATCCGACGGGGCAAGGAGCTGGTCTACGAGGGCGACCTCGATTCCTTGCGTCGCAACAAGGATGATGTCAAGGAAGTGGCCACCGGCTTTGAATGCGGCATTGGCTGCGACCGTTTCTCCTCCTGGCAGGACGGTGATCGGGTCGAGGCCTACCGCCTGGTCACCCAACGCCGCACCCTGGCCGGCTAAGGCGCGTGAACCCGCGCGCTGAGCCGTTGTTGTGGCTGCAACTGGTATCCCTGGGGGTGCTGCCCCTGGAGGCCCTGTTGCTACTGCTGCTGCTCGCAGGCCAAGACCCAGGACCCTGGCCTGGCCTAGAGAGGATGTTGTGCTGGATGCTCGGCGCTTTGGCGCCAGCCTTGCTGCTATGGCGGCGTCCTGCCGATGTCTGGTCGCTGCTGTTGCTGCAGACCCCCTTGCGGGGACGCCGGCCCATCCAACAGAGCCTCAGTCGTCTCCAGGAGGGCTTGACACTTCGCCTCGGCTTGGCGTTTGGCACACTGCTCCTGCTGCCCATGCTGTGGTGGATCGACAACCACGCGGCCCTGGCCCATCCCTATTCACCCCTTTCGGCAAGCCCCCGCCTGTTGGCCCTGCTGTTGTCAGCCGCCGTTCTGGCCGTGATGCTGTGGCAATGGCAACAACTGCTTCAATCCCTCTGGTTGCTCTGCCGGCCCACTGATGCCGTGCCCATGGTGGCGGCCATGACCAGCGAAACAATCGCCGCACAGCGGCTCAGCCTGGGCCTGCCGCTACTGCTTCTCGCCCCTTTTCAAGGGGAAAACCAAGCCAGTCCGCCTTCCCCACCCCGAACCGCCCCGCCAGCCGCCATCGCCGACCCAGGCGTCGAGAATGAGGTTTCATGGATCCCTGGGGGGGACATCGCCGAGCTCACGGTTGCGATCCCACCAGAGGAGCCCGCCGCAAACCAGAACGGCGAGGCTCTGGATCAAGAGATCGGTTGAGGCCACCTCGGAGCCCGCAGAGAGTCTCAATGCCATCGTTGCCAGCCCAAGACCGGCCGAAGCCAACAAGGCAAACCAGAGGGCCCTGCGCAGACCTCTCCATGGGGTGCGGGACTCGAGCAGGAGGCGGCGACGTAAATCGGGATCCAGATCAGGACGGGGTGGCAAAGCCATGGCAACGGAGGGAGAGGGGCGAATGCTAATTTCTTTAGGATGCCGGTGTAGCTCAGTGGTAGAGCAACTGATTCGTAATCAGTAGGTCGCAGGTTCAAATCCAGTCACCGGCTTTTTCCCCGCTTTTTCGCACTTTCAAGCCCAAACTATTCAATACGTATTAGCTTTTCACAGCGCCGTGCAAACCAAGATTTAGAAATGCGGCCAATCGATGTCAGGGAGATGAAAATCATGCATGAATGGACAGACAGCAAGATCATTTCAAACTCACCCAACTCCGCGCAAAGTCTAATCCTTAGCCATGAGATTAGCAAACTTAAGCAATAGGCAAAGATTTGGCCATTTTTCATCATCGCCATTTTGACGGAATTGGGCGGCTTGACCTACTCCCCAGTCACGCCTTCGTCGTGTTCGCGGGCCAGGGCGAGGGCTGTTGCGCCAGCTCTGAGCGGGGCCGGCAGATTGGGCGACTCGAGCAGCCCGGCGCCCCCTTGCTGGCCGGACGGCATCTCCCAAGGCGGCGGGGCGGGGCGAGCCTGGGCCCGGTCAGAGTTCGGGATATCAGGGGCTAAGGGCGTTGCCGCCAGATGATCGCGGCTGCGCTCAAAAGCATCCTGGTTCTGTGCTTTCCTCCGGGGAGGCGGGAACGCCTAGCGCGATGCGGCCGGTGGGCGCCTTGGAACGCACGCCGACGGAGCTGGCTGCGCCGGCTGAGCCCTGGAGCACCTTGCAGTCCACGAGTCCAGCTGCTGCGAGACACTATTGGCAATGTATTTCTGGCCTGCCTTGGCTTTCCTTTTGTGCCAGCTGCGGCGGCGCTGCCGTCAGTGGCTCACGCAGCCCTTGCGCTCGCCTGCGGTAGCCACCGCCCTGGGCAGTGTTCTGCTGCTGACCCCGGGATCAGCCAGGGCCATTGATGTTTTGCAGATCCGCCTGCCGTTACTCCAAGAAGATTTTTCGGTTCGGATCGCCGAGTTGGTCAACCCCGATGCCCTCTGGACGGGAAATAGCGATCTGGCGGAGCTGAACAGGGCCACCAATGGCGTCTATGCGCTGCGGCTGCAGGAGTTGCTGAATCAACCCCTGCCGATGCAGGACCATCTCGACGCGCCGATGGCCCGCCAGGTCGAGCTGATCTTGAAACGGTTGATTGATGTCGATGGCAACGAAGCCAAAGTATTGGACTCCGAGCCAGTCCAGGCGGGCCTACGCAAACTCATGGCTGAAGGCCGCCAAGCAACGCTGCTGAACCTGCTGCAGGCCATCCCTGGCCAGAAAGTCTCGATCCGCCTGGACCGTGCCGCCATTTTCCTCAGGCAAATCAATCAGAACGACGAAAAGATCACCGCGCTGCTGAAAACGCTTCCCCGCCTGCCGGCGGCGCCCTCGGAGGCTTTGGGGCGAGGCCCTTTCGCCATCACGACCCGGGTGGTGAAGCTGCCCCCCGTTAACGGGAAGGAATCGCTGGAGGTCACCCTAGTGCGCCCGGTAGGCCCGCCCAGCTTGCCCGCCGTCGTCATCTCCCATGGACTATGGGATGCGCCCACCAGTTTTCTCGGTTGGGCGCAACATCTCGCCAGCCATGGATCGCCAGTATTACTACCCCGCCATCCCGGCAGTGACATCAGCCAACAAGCCCAGATGCTGGCCGGCAATGCGCCGCCACCCGATCCGCGCGAATTCCTGCGCCGCCCCAGGGATGTCAAGGCGGTGCTGGACGCCCTGGAAAACGGTCAGATTCCCGGAGCAGAAGGCCTCCCGGCCAGGACCCTCACCTTCATCGGCCATTCCTGGGGTGGCACCACCGCCCTCCAACTGGCCGGCGCCCGCAGCCTCCAGGCCACTCTCTGGCAGGCCTGCAAGAACACCAACAATCCCGAACGCAACCTGAGCTGGGTGCTGCAGTGCACCTTCCTGCCCGCAGCAACGGACGCTTCCCTGGCCGATCCCCGCATCGTGCGTGTCGTCGCCGTGAGTCCCCCCCAAGCCCTGGTCTTTGCCACTGGCCTGGTCGATCTGCAGAAACCGGTGTTATTGATTTCTGGCAGCAGTGACATCGTGGTGCCCGTCCAACCGGAGGCCCTTGATCCCTTTCATCTCTATCCCTTGGACCGCAGCCAGCTTGTGTTGGTTGAGGGTGGTACCCACTTCAACCTGCCCGCCCCTGCCAGCAGCGATGGCGGCCCCCTCCGCGCCCTGCTGCTGCACTGGTCCCAAGGCAAAAGCTTGAAGGCCGACGCAGCGGTGGCAGATCCGGCTGGTAGAGCCCTGCTTTTGGTTCCCCGCAAGGGGCCGGTGCCTGCCAATCGCTAATCCCAGACCAATGGCCAGCCAAGCTCAAGAAACCATCTTGGTTTTGGGCGGAGGCCTGCTGGGGCTAGCCATCGCCCATGGCCTGGCTCGCCGTGGCGAGTCGGTTCACGTGCTGAGTCGCCGCCGCAGCGAGGCTGCGGGCTTTGTCGCAGCCGGCATGCTGGCCCCCCACGCCGAGGGGCTACAAGGTCCGTTGTTGGCCCTGGGCCA
Organism: Synechococcaceae cyanobacterium; assembly: GCA_947458155.1. Lineage (GTDB taxonomy): Bacteria > Cyanobacteriota > Cyanobacteriia > PCC-6307 > Cyanobiaceae > Cyanobium. Next base: position 39,669 of record CANGZM010000003.1, read on the forward strand.
ACGCAGCCTGGAGCTGATCCCCGCCTGGGTCGCGACCATCGAGGCGGACAGCGGTCTGGGTTGCGGTCTCCACCCCTGCGGCATCGTCGTGCCCTTTGCCAGCAACGCCGAACGGGATGGCTACGCCACAGCGCCCTGGGGCTTGCCCCTGGATCGCTCGGGGCTGGAGCAGCAGGTGCCTGGCATTGGCCCCCCCTGGCAGGCCGGCCTGCTGTTTGCCCAGGACGGCCAGATCGACAACCGCCGCGAACTGATGCGCGCCCTGGAGGCCGCCTGTGTTGCCCGGGGTGTGACCTTTGAGGAAGGCAGCGAAGTGCTGGAACTGCTCACGGAGTCCAAGCAACCAGCGGGGTCTGCAGGGCAGGGCAGGGCGCGACTGGCTGGGGTGCGCCTCAGGCGTGCCGACGACCAGGAATACAGGCTGCCCTGCCAGCGGGCCGTGCTGGCCTGCGGAGCCTGGAGCGCTCGCCTGCTGCCTCAACTGTCCTTGTTTCCAGTCAAAGGCCAGATGCTTTCCATCCAAGGGCCGCGCCACGCCCTGACTCGGGTGCTGTTCGGGCCTGGCACCTACATCGTGCCGCGTCAGGATGGACTGCTGGTGGTGGGTGCCACCAGCGAACCGGAAGCAGGTTTCTGCGCAGGGCTGACACCCAGTGGTCAACGGCAACTGCAGCAAGGTCTGGCCGACTTGTTGCCCGAGGCCTCAAGCTGGCCACCGATGGAGCGCTGGTGGGGGTTTCGCCCCTGCACAGCCGACACGGCGCCATTGCTGGGCACCAGTCCGATTCAAGGGCTCTGGCTGGCGACTGGCCACCACCGCAACGGGGTGCTGCTGGCGGCCGTAACGGTAGAGCTGCTCGTGGGGGCAATCCAGAACGGGTTGAATCGGTTCGA
>CANGZM010000004.1 GCA_947458155.1 Synechococcaceae cyanobacterium
CCTCGGATTCGGCAAGGGCTTTCTTGCAATCCATCATGCCCGCGCCGGTTTTATCGCGCAGGTCTTTTACGAGCTTGGCACTGATCTCAGCCATGGTTGAAAGTAGGAAAAGGGCTAACGACTAAGGGAAAAGAATTACGCCGCAGGCAGCTGCGGCGTAAAATTATGAGCAAAGAAGGAGAGGGGCTTTGGTCTCAGCCATCTTCTTCCTGGGGCCGTTCTTGGGCGCCATGGCGACCTTCATTGATGGCATCGGCCAAACGACCAAGAACGAGCTGAACGGAACGCACAGCATCGTCATTGCAGGGAATGGGTACGTCGCAAAGATCCGGATCACAATTGGTATCAAGCATCGACACCAGTGGAATATCAAGCTTGCGGCATTCGAGCACCGCATTGGTTTCTCGGCGCTGATCGACTAGCACCACTACGTCTGGGAGACGGCGCATGGACTTGAGGCCCCCCAAATACTTCTGCAGCCGGTCGAGTTCGCGGCGCAACACCGCAGCCTCCTTCTTGGGACGCATGGCAATCGCCCCTGAAGATTCCATCCTCTCGAGATCCTTGAGGCGATCAATACGTGCCCGCATTGTGCTCCAGTTGGTGAGCATGCCGCCCAACCAACGCTGGTTGACATAAGCAGCGCCGCAACGGGTGGCTTCTTGGGCAATCACCTCTGAGGCCTGCTTCTTGGTACCCACAAACAGGAAACGCTTGCCACTACGCGAGGCGCTGCGGGTCCATTTGTAGGCATTATTCATGCAGACTGCGGTCTGCACGAGATCAATGATGTGGACACCATTGCGTGCGCAATAGATGTAGCGCGACATCTTTGGATTCCAACGACGGGTCTGGTGCCCAAAGTGGGCGCCAGCCTCCATCATTTCGGCAAGCGTGACAACGGCCATGGATTTTCAGTGGGGTTTCGGGTTTGCCTCCACCTGCCAGGGATCGCGATTCCAACTTGCCGAAAGGCAAGCAGATGGAACGCCATCACCCGAAACACGCAGGTGTGCGGTGTGAAAGGAACTGCACCAACCTAACAAACGGTGAAATGGGTCCTTGGCTGGATTTCAGCGCAAACCCAGGCGCCGGGCCTCGGCAAACAGTTCGCGCACGCCCAAGCGATTGAGGGGCAGTCGCAACAACTCCAGGGCCAGGCCAGGCTTGCCTTGACGGATCAATCGGGCAAGCAGGGGACGGAGAGTGCGCTCGTTGAGGAGGCCTCCCAGGGTGAGAAGCTCCCAAAGCAGGCGATGCAACCAGGTGAACTGGATGATGAAGCGCACCCGCCGGGTGGGGTGCTTACGGAAAAAGACCAAGCCCATGCGAGCCCTCTCGCGCTCAACCCGAACCAGATCCGGGATTTGATCCAGGCTAAGAGCCGGATGCCAGTGGTAGCCAACGGCCTCAGGGCAGCGGACCAACTTCACTCCCTGAAGGCGCAAACGTTCGCCAAGTTCAAGGTCTTCCCAACCGTAGAGACGAAAAGCTGGGTCAAAAAGACCCGTATCCTCGAGTAACTGACGGTTGATGGCCACATTACCGGTGGCAAAATAGGCCCAGGAAAGATCACGCAACTTGTGGGGTTCACTAGTTGGAGATTCAAAATTAGCGGTATTAATAACCGCTCCGTAGGTAAAGCAAAGCCGATTGCCGCTACTGGCCCAACGGCGCTCTAGGGCCTTGGCGTGGCAGATAAGAAAATCTGGTGTCACCACCAGATCGCTGTCAATGAAGACGATCACATCGCCCCGGGACTCTTCCACACCACGATTGCGACCAAGCGCCGGACCCCCATGGTCCTGGCGAATCAGGCGTACGTGAGGAAAAGAAGTGGCATGGTGATCTAGCCAACGGACGGTGTCGTCGGTGGAGCCATCATCAACAAGAACCACTTCATAGCGCTGAAGCGGAGCTTGAATAATCTGCGCCTCAAGGGCCTGAAGGCACTGGCGCAGAATCGGCAATCGATTGTAGGTAGGAATAACGACGCTGATAAACATCTGCAGCCGCAGCGGCGGAGAAGCGAAATCAGACTTCGAAGCGCTAAATCAATCGGCGGCTCCACCGTTATTGGCCGTGCCCGTCACACCATTGCCAGCTCCTTCGCCACGACCGTCATTACGCAGCTTGCGCTTCTTGAACTTACGGGCGTAGGCCCTGTTGCGTTCTTGCTTTTCTTTCTTGAGATTTCTGCGTTTCGACATGGGCGCCGTTTGATTCGGAACTGTGTTGTCACCTTAGCCCAGCACCTTCGGGTGGTCGGTCAGCGTCCCAAAGGCGGCCGTCCTCCATCTGCAGCAACCGATCAGCCACATCCAAAATACGGGGGTCGTGGGTCACCATCAGCACGGCGCAGTCCTGCTCGCGGGCCAGGGAACGCAGCAGATCGACCACTTCGCGCCCACTGCGGCTATCAAGGGCCGCCGTCGGCTCATCCGCAAGTAGCAGGCGGGGATGGGCGGCCAGGGCGCGGGCAATGGCGACCCGTTGCTTCTGGCCGCCGGAGAGGTCGTGGGGCAACTTGCCGAGTTGATCGCCCAGGCCAACGAGCCGCAACCATTCCCGCGCCAGATCCCGGCGGGCCCGGAAGCCCAGACCCGGCAAAAGATCGGCACCCATCTGGACATTTTGCTCGGCCGTTAGGCAGCGCAGCAGGTTGTGACCCTGAAAAATCATGCCAATGCTGCGCCGTAACCCCTGGCGCTGCTGACGGCTGGCCCCGTTAAGTTCCTCACCGAATACCCTGACCGAACCCTCCATCACCGAGCGCAAAGCGCCCACCAGCGTCAGCAGGGTGGTTTTGCCACAACCAGAAGGACCAGTCAGCAAGACCACCTCGCCTGGCTGGATCTCCAGATCTACCCCTTGCAGCACCTGGCGTTCCATGGCGCCGCGGCCATACCAATGATTCAGCCCCTGCACCGAGAGGCTGGCGAGGCCAGAAGTGCCAGAAGTGCTGGTGGAAAGGGCCTCGGGACCACGGGTAAGCATCGGCACTAGGGGGTGGGTACGGCGCGGAGCGGGTTCAGAAGATTTCAGCCGGATCGGCGTCGGCTAGGCGCCGCATGGCCAGACCCGCCGAGACCATGCACATGACCAGGATCAGCACGAACACCAGCAGGGCACGATCAATTGTCATGGCCACGGGCAGTCCGGTGGCCGAACGCACCAGGCCATACAACCCAAGGGCAGCCACCACGGCCGGTCCATAGCCCAACAGGGAAAGCAGGAACCCCTCGCGAGCCACTACCCCAAGCAGATCGCGCAAGGGATACCCCATTGCCATCAAGGTGGCGTATTCGGGCAGATGGTCGCTTACATCACCATGGAGAATCTGATAAACAATCACGCAACCCACCACGAAACCCATGGCCGAACCCAGGGTAAAAATGAAACCAATGGCGGTGCTGGTGGCCCAGTAATTCTTTTCGAACTCCTCAAATCCCTGTTTGGTGTACACCACCACATCCCGGGGCAATTGGCGACGCAGATCGGCCGCCACCTTGGTGGGATCGCTGCCAGGGACCAACTGTATCAACCCCAACTCAATGCTGCCTGCAGGAGTGTCGGGCATCAGCCAGAGGAAGGTTTCAGCGCTGGTAAACAGGTTGCCATCGGCGCCGAAGGAAGGTCCAAAGGCAACCAACCCGACTACGCGCACCCGTTTGCCAGCCACTTCAGTTTCAATCAGGCGACCCTGGCGGAACCAGGGGCCAATCGGTCCGAACTCCTCGCGGGAACGCTCATCAAAAATCACCCTGCCCCGCTGACTGAGCAGGGGGGCCTGGCGCCGCAAGGCGTCATCCTGCAATAGCGGATCAAGGGGCTCAAAGCCCAGCACCAGAATTGAGCGGGTAGCGCGGTTTTGCGGATTGCGCCAACTCAACAGGTTCCAGTGCACCGGACTCACACCCTCCACGGACGGATGGGCCATGGCCTGCACAAGACGGCGACGGGGAAAACCCTCCATCGACACCGAACTGGTCGTGCGCGGAGAGATCAGCACCAGATCGGTATCAAAAAGCTTGTGCAGGGTGATGCTGGCCTCAAAAAGACCATCGCGAAAGCCCAGTTGCATAAACATCAAGATGCCCGCAAAGGCAATACCGGCCAATGCCACCGCCAGCCGCATCGGCTGACGGGTGAGCAACAACCAGGCCAGGGGGATGCGGCGGCTGGGCCAAGACGAGGGCATCAGAGGAACCTCCTCAAGCCTCTAACCGGCCGATCACCTTGAGACCAGTCAAGGTCTGGACCTTCCTTGCATCCACTGGGTCAAGCCCGAGCCGCACCTCGACGATGCGCGCATCGGCATCGCTGCTTGGGTCTGTGGAAAGCACCTGCCGCTGGCGCACCTGGGGGCTGATGCGCGTGACGACGCCGTTGAGTTGACCCTTGAAGCCACCGTTTTCGCTGCTGATCTGGGCCCGCTGGCCTAGCCGCACCTGGGCAATATCGCTTTCGTAAACCTCAAGCACCGCCTCCATGCGGGCACTGTCCCCCATTTCGAGCACGCCCTTGTCACCGGCCCGCTCTCCCACCCGGGTATGGATCCGCAAAACCGTGCCATCGATGGGGGCCCGCAACTCGGTATTGCTGAGATCGGCCTCGATCTTCAGCAAGGACGCCTCGGTTTCATGCAACTGGCCCTGCAGTTCGAGGTATTGCTGCTCGCGATGGTCCAGTTCATCGGCGGAGATGGCGCCATCAACAGTTAGCCGGCGGTAACGGCCCAGTTCACGGCTCTCCACATTTAAACGGCGAACAAGATTGACCCGACGGGCGCGAACCCGCTGCCGCTCGGCCCTTTGGCTGGGGGCCGAATCGAAGTGGGCCAACAACTGGCCTGCTTTCACGGTCTGTCCCTCCACCACCAGCAGGTCCGTGATCCGCGGACTACCCCCATCGAAGGCGCTACTGGGGGCCGCCAGGGTGCGAATGTCGCCACCGGGTTCGAGGCGACCGAGGGCCGCAACCGCCCGGGGGGTGGGGGCCGCCGCCTTGCGGACGCCAACGCTTTTTGCTGCCGGAGAACCGTTGAGCCGAGGCAGCCAGGGCATGCCCTGGGTCAAGATCCAGGTGACTGCCCCTCCGCCGAGCGCTCCTATCAGGGCATAAAGGAACGGTGAGAGGCCAGCTCTGGGGGATCGTCGAACAGGAGTTGTTCGATGTAATGGTCTGCCCAGGCGGGATTGAAGGCCTTCTCCAGCACCCTGCGGGTCTTGTCGTTCAGTTTCTGTTGACGGCAATAATTCAATTGACCCTGCCACCTTCTCACCGTAGCGGGATCATCACCAGCCTGGGGTGTCGCCTGGCGCACAGCTGCCTCCAGCACAGCAAGGACGCCCGCCACGGCTTCCACAAAGGCCCCTTCCTCCTGCGGCCCTTGGGGTCTCACAAACAGGACCTGGGGAGAAAAGATGGACCCCCAGGGGGGCAGCTCTCGCACCTGGGCAAAAGGGCCGCGCGGTTGAGCCGCCAATTGTTGGCTCAAGGACGGGTTGAGGGTCCCATCGACCGGCGAAAGATCGACGATGGCCGCCGAGACAACCCCCCGGCTGGCCACAATATCGGCGCCGAAAATGGGCAAATCGAAGTGGGGGTCAGGGAAAAAGACGCAGTGGAGAATTTGCAATCCCGCCCCTAACCGGGCGGTTTCAAGATGCAGCTTGCGCAGACCTTGACAGCGATGTAATTCATTGCGAATGAATAGCCTTTCGCCATCAAGACTGCCGCTGATCGCTTCCAGCTCGGGATCGATCGGCAGCGGGGCCAAGCCAGGCAATCCTTCCCGACTGGCGCGGATCCGCTCAGCCAGAGCATCCACCAAGGGATGGACGCCGGCGGCTGGATCTGGGGAAAGGGCCCCAGGGGCCCGATCGGACGGTTGAACCTTAGGGGCCACGGGCCCGTCCGGCAGGCCCGAACCATGGGGAGAGGACAAAGGGACGCCCAGCCACGCAGAATGGCGATCCTGCCACGCATCCATGAGTGAGACGAGGGGTTCTTTAGCCCCGTTGCTGAGCGGCCTGGGGGATCCCCAACGGCAGCGACTCGCCAATGGGGTCGAACTGGTGAGCCTGCCCCTGCCCGAAGCTCCCCTGGTCTGCATCGACTTCTGGTGTCAGGCCGGCAGCTGTTTTGAGCGGCCGCAGGAGCACGGCATGGCCCACTTCCTGGAGCACATGGTGTTCAAGGGCAGTGATGATTTGGCCGCAGGCGAATTCGATCGTCGCGTCGAGGCCCTAGGGGGCATGACCAATGCTGCCACCGGTTTCGATGATGTTCATTTCCACGTTCTGATTCCTCCAAACGCAGCGGCTGAAGCCCTGGATCTGTTGCTAGATCTGGTTTTGCGCCCCCGCCTTGAAGCGGAGGCCTTCACCATGGAGCGCCAGGTGGTGCTTGAAGAACTCGCCCAGAGCGAAGATCAACCAGAAGAGGTGGCCCTGCAAAGACTCCTGGCCGAAGCTTGCCCTGGTCATCCCTACAGCCTGCCAATTCTGGGCGACCGGGAGTCGCTTCTACACCATGACCCCGAGGCGATGGCCGCCTTCCACCAAAGGTTGTACCGACCTGGGGGCTGCGTGCTTTCCCTGGCCGGGGCCATCGCCGATGGCCAACTGGCCACCCGGGCCGCCCTTGGACCCCTGGGGGCCCTTACGAACGGGGATCCAAGCGACACCAGCCAGCCCCCACCCCTGCATGTGCTACCGGGTGAGCATCGCCTGGCCTTGCCCCGGCTGGAAGCGGCCCGCCTTTTGATGGCCTGGGTCCAACCTCCAGCCGGGAATCTGGAGGCCTTGATTGGCAGCGACCTGGCAACGACGGTTTTGTCAGAGGGTCGCCGCAGCCGACTGGTCGACCGCCTGCGGGAAGACCTGCAATTGGTGGAAAGCATCGATCTCGACCTCCACGCCATGCAGGGCGGCAGCCTGGCCCTGCTGGAGGCGGTCTGCGAACCCGAGGATCTGGAGGCGGTGCGCCAAGTGATCACCGAGGTCTGGCAGGAGGTGATGGCAGCACCGATTGGTATGGAGGAATGGGAACGGGCCCAGCGACTGGTGGCCAACAGCTATCGCTTCGGCCTTGAATCGGCGGCTGGAGTGGCCGGCTTGATCGGCAGTAATCAGCTCTGGCGGCGGGATAACCGCCTCGCCAGCCCCCTGGAGATGCTGCAGCGCTGGACCCCCGAGACCCTGCAACAGCAGGTCCTCAGCGGCTTTGATCCGGGCCTGGCCTCGGTACTTGAGGCGGTGCCGGCATGACGAACCAGCAACGTTTCGCCCTCAGGGGCGGACTGCCCGTTGTGGTCCAGGAACGCCCCGGCCCTTCCCTGCTGGCGGCAAGGCTGGTCCTGCGCGGCGGCAGTAGCGCCGATCCCCTGCATCAGCGGGGCGCCCACCAGCTACTGGCCGGACTGATGACCCGGGGTTGTGGCTCCCTGGATGCCGAAGCCATGGCCGATTTCGTCGAGGGGCGCGGAGCCTCCCTGCGGGCGGAGGCCAGTGAGGACGCCTTGATGGTCGGGCTGCATTGCGCCGCCGAGGATGCCGATGTCCTGTTGCCCCTGCTCCTGGAGATGGTGCGGCGGCCCCGATTGGAGGCCGACCAGGTCGCATTGGAGCGCCAACTCAACCTTCAAACCCTGCGACGGCAGCGGGAAGATCCCTTTCAACTGGCCCATGACGGTCTGCGCGCCCTGCTCTATGGCGAAGGGCCCTACGGCCATGACCCCTTAGGGGTGGAAGCCGAACTGGCCACCCTGCAGGGCCCAGATCTGCAGTCCCTCGTCAGCGGCCTGGGGGCCCAGGGGGCCGTGCTGGTGCTTTGCGGAACCGTTCCGCCCGACCTCCAGACGTTGCTGGAGACCCCTCTGCTCCCCAGCCCCTGGACGACGACCCTGCCGCCCGCCTGGGCCGGCGAAAGCAAACCCCGTTCAGCCATCTACGGCAGCATTGAGCTGCAGGAGCAGGACACTGAGCAACTGGTGTTGATGCTGGGCACCCCAACCCTGCCCCTGGGCCATCCCGACGGGCCAGCTTTACGGCTACTCCAAACCCATCTGGGGGCGGGCATGTCCGCCCGCCTGTTCCAGGTGATGCGGGAGGAGCGAGGCCTGGCCTACGACGTGGGGGTGCACATGCCGGCCCGATCCGGCGCTGCTCCCTTCGTGATGCATCTCTCCAGTTCGGCGGATCGGGCCGAAGAAGCCAGCCACTGCCTGCTGGACGAATGGACACGCCTGCTGGAGGAGCCCCTCAGCCCAGCCGAGATGGAGCTGGCCCAGGCCAAGTTCCGCGGCCAAGATGCCATGGGACGGCAAACCTGCTCTCAGATCGCCGAGCGGCTCTCCTTGGTGCTGAGCCACGGGCTTCCCGAAAATCACGTGGAACGCACCCTGGAGCAGGCCTCTCGCCTCACCCCGGACGATCTCCTGGAAGCCGCTGGCCGCTGGCTGCGCCATCCCAGCCTCAGTCTTGTCGGGCCAGCCGAGGGCCTCGACACGGCGGCGGCGCTCTGGGATGATCACCCCCTTAGCCAGGGGCTGTCACAGGACTGAGATCCGCCCGGCGCAACAGAAACGCGCCGCGGCGGAACCGGACCGCGAACTGGCCGAGAGCGCGCACTTCAAGCACCTGGCCGATTTCGCCGCTGTCCACCAGATCCGATGGCCGCAACATCGGCATCGGATCAGCGGTTTTTAGATAGGGCGGCACGCCGACCATGCGCACGGGATCGCCGACCGCCAGGGCAATCTCAGGGGCAGGTGGCAGTGCCTCGCTGGACTCGGAGGCGGGGCCCGAGGAAGCGGAGAGAAATGGGGAAGAGCCGGGCATGGCGGCAGGGGGCGCAGGTTCACGCCCTTTCCAGGTGAACCTAGCTACTGCAGGATGGGTAGCTATCCGGTAATGCGATGTTGCGGGCCCTAGCCACCTGGAGTGGTGCGATCGCCGGTCTCTTGCTGATCGTGGCCGGTGGCCTGATTCCAGCCGCCTTCCCCTTCGCCGACCAGGGCACCCTGGCCATGCGCCCCCTTGGCGTGACCCTGCAGGTGCCTGCCCTGCTGCTCACGGCCCTGGTGGGGGGGCATCGTGCAGGCTTGCTGGCAGCAGCCGCTTATCTCAGCATCGGCCTGTTCCAACTCCCGGTTTTTCACGGTGGCGGCGGCCCCAGTTACCTCCTCGATCCGGGCTTCGGCTTCCTGGCCGGTTTTCTGCCAGCGGCCTGGATCACCGGCAAACTGTCGCGCCAGAACGGCATGAATGATCCCCTGGCCCTGGCGGGCGCGGCGGCCATCGGCTTACTGGTACTGCAGTTTTGCGGCATGGCCAACCTATTGCTGGGGGCCCTGGTGGGCCGCTGGGGGACCAATGGCTTCCCCATGCTCAGCGGCTATGCGATGGCAGTGTTCCCCCAGCTCCTGCTTTGCTGTGCGGCCGGAGTGCTGGCCTGGCCCCTGCGCCACCTGCTTTTAATCGAATCGTGAACGCCAGCTACCCCTCCCCAAGCCAAGATCCGGGGCCCAATCGCCGCAAGCTGCTTGCCTTGCTCCTGGCCAGCTTGTCGCTCCTTTTCGACCAACTCAGCAAGGCATGGGCCCTCGGCCGACTGCCTGCAGGGGAAGGGCACCCTTTGCTGCCAGGACTGCTGCAGCTGCGCCGGGTCAGCAATACCGGTGCCGCCTGGAGCCTGTTCAGCGGCAATCCCCAACTGCTGGGCTGGATAAGCCTGTTGGTGAGCCTGGGCCTGTTGCTTTGGATCCTGCGCGAGCCCCCGACAGACCGCTGGCAGGCCTTGGCCTTTGGCTTCCTGCTCGGGGGAGCGGCAGGCAATGGTCTGGACCGTTGGCGGCTGGGGGCAGTGGTCGACTTCCTGGAATTGATGCCCATCTCGTTTCCGATTTTCAACATCGCCGACATCGCCATCAATTTGGCCGTGGCCTGCTTCGCCATCCATCTGCTTGCGCCCCAGCGCCGCTCCCGTGGTTCCCGCACCCCCTGAACGCGTTGTTCCCAGCCCACGGACACGGCCTCGCCATTCCCCTGGCGAAGCCCAGCTACTGCTGCATTTGCCGGGCGCAGAACCCAAATCGGTCCCTCTCCACGGCAGTTGCTACCGCATCGGACGGGAGTCAGGCTCCGATGTGGTGATCGACCATGCCGCCGTCAGCCGCCGCCATGCCCTGCTTGAACAACGGGGTCGGGACTGGCTCCTGAGCGACTGCGACTCCACCAATGGCTTGTGGTGGCAAGGCCGCAGGGTGAAGCAGCTGGTGCTGCGCGACGGCGACGGCGTGCGCTTTGGACCGAACCAGGAAGGGGGCCTGCCGGAACTCACCTTTGAGACCCCCCGTTGGCACGGCCAGAAGCGTTGGCGGCACTTGGCGGCGGCCAGCCTGGCGGGCGGTGCCCTGGCTGGTGCTCTGCTGTTAACCCTGTCGTACCTGCAAGTGCCGATTCGGGGCAGTCTGGCTGCGGTCCGGGGGCCCCTCGTGCTCTACGACCGGGAAAGCCGACCGATCGCCACAGCGGAGGACCAGCACCATCGCGAGCTGCGCTCCCTGGAACAGTTTTCGCCGATGCTGATCCAGGCCCTCCTCGCCAGTGAGGACAGTCGTTTCTGGTGGCATCCAGGGGTTGATCCGATCGGAACGGGACGGGCCCTGGTGACCAACTTGATAGGGGGCCGCGTCTTGGAGGGGGGCAGCACCCTGACGCAACAGTTGGCCCGCAGCCTCTACCCCGACCAGGTGGGCCAGGGGGAAACCCTCGCCCGCAAATGGCGCGAGCTGTTGGTGGCACTGCAACTGGAAGCCCGCTTCAGCAAGGCCGAACTGCTGCGCAGCTATCTCAACCGGGTGTATCTGGGGGTGGGCTGGGGCTTCGAAGATGCTGCCCGTCGCTACTTCGATCGTCCAGCCAAACGCCTCAACCTGGAACAGGCAGCCCTGCTGGTGGGACTGCTGCCCTCACCGAATGGCTACGACCCCTGCCTTGACCCCCAGGCCGCCCTGGCCGCCCGCAACGGCGTCCTGGCCAAAATGGAATCCACCGGCCGCATCAGTTCAGACAAGGCCCACCGCGCCCGCAGGGCCCCCATTGAGCTGGCGGCCAACGCCTGCCGCTCCAGATCGCGCCAAGTGGCTCCCTTCTACAGCGACCAGGTGCGCCGTGATCTGGAGAACCTGGTGGGTAGCGATGTGGCAGCCGAGGGCAACTACCTCATCGACACCCATCTCGATCCAGCTTTACAAAACCTGGTGGAGCGCCTGCTGCGGCAAAAGCTTTTAGCCAGCGCCGGGCTGGGCGTCAGCGAAGGGGCTGTGGTGGTGCTCGATAGCCGCAACAGCGGCATCCTGGCGATTGCCGGGGGCCGTGATTACCGCCAGAGCCAGTTCAACCGGGCCACCATGGCCCAGAGACAACCGGGCAGCACCTTCAAGCTGATTCCCTACGCCGTGGCGATTGAACAGGGAGCCCGGGCTGGCGATTCCATCGCCTGCGGTCCCCTGCGCTGGCAAGGCCAGTTTTTCGATAGTGCCTGCGGGGGCCTGATCAGCCTGCGGCAGGCCCTGGCCATCAGCAGCAACACGGCCGCGTTGCGCCTGGCCCGTCGTGTGGGCCTCACCGCCCTCACCCAGAAAGCTAGGGATCTTGGCATCACCAGCCCCCTCGAACCAGTGCCTGGACTTGCCCTTGGCCAAAGTGAGGTGACCCTGCTGGAGTTGACTGCCGCCTACGGGGCCGTCGCCAACAACGGCATCTGGCATGCCCCCAGCACCATTCGCAAGCTCACCGACGCCGAACGTTGCCATAGCGGCGAAGGGGATTCGGGCAGCGGCTTAACAGCTAAACCAGGCCCTGGCACCAGCACCAGCAAGCCCGGCGAGTACCCCTGCCGAGGAGGTCGAGACACCCCCAACTTGCACAACGTCGGTCGGCGCGCCATGGCCGCCAGTACAGCGGTGACCCTGCAGGAACTGCTCCGGGGAGTGGTCAGCAACGGCACCGGCACGGCGGCCTACGTAGGAGGCCGCTCAGGAGGCAAAACCGGCACCACCAACGAGGGGCGGGACCTGCTTTTCGTGGGCTATGAGCCCGAGCGGCACTGGGTCATGGGGGTCTGGATGGGCAATGACGACAACCGTCCGACCCGAGCCACCAGCGCCCTAGCAGCCGGACTCTGGGGAGAAATAATCCGCGCCGCCTCACCCTGATGCCCAGGATGCGCCTGTGGATGGGAATCGGCCTGGGCCTGGTGGCGTTGTTCTTGGTCGCCGCCGTGCTGCAGGGCTTCAACCAGTTGATCTGGCAGTTGAGCTATTGGCTGCCGGGCTGGCTGGTCGCCCCCTTGGTGTTGCTGCTGCTGGCGGCCCTGGCCCTGGGGCTGGTCCAGTTGGTGCTGCCCTGGTGGCGCCGCGGCGGCAACGGCCGCCCTCGCCGCTCCAGCCCACCCCAACCCCCAGCTAGCAGCCGCCGGGAAGCCGCCTCCCGCCACCTGGAGGCCATCGACCAAACCCTTGATCGGGTGCGTGACGAGGTAGAGCGGGAAGCCCTGCGCCAGGAACGCCAGCGCCTGCAGGCCGAACTGGAACGGGGCGACCTGGAAATCGCCGTCTTTGGTAGCGGCTCCACGGGCAAGACCTCCCTGATCCGAGCCCTGCTCAACGAGCTGGTGGGCAGCGTGGCGGCGGCCATGGGCTCCACCGAGCGCAGCGCGCGTTACCGACTGCGGCTGGAGGGCCTGCCCAGGGCCGTGATCCTCGAGGACACCCCAGGTATCCTTGAAGGGGGTCATGAGGGCCGACAGCGGGAAGAGTTTGCCCGCCGCCGAGCCGCCAAAGCAGACCTGCTGCTGCTGGTGGTGGATGGCGACCTGCGGGCGGCGGAGCAGGAGGTGTTCGACACCCTGGCCAGCTTGGGCAAACGCCTGCTGCTGGTCCTCAACAAATGCGACCTGCGGGGCGAACGGGAGGAGGAACGACTGCTGGCCCTCTTACGCCAGCGAAGCGCTGGCCGCATTGCCCCTGAGGATGTCATTGCCGCCAGCGCCGCTCCCCAAAGCGTGCCGAGGCCGGGGGGCCGCCCCCTGCAACCCCCTGCGGAGGTCCAGGGGCTGCTCAGGCGGATGGCGGCGGTTTTACGGGCCGACGGCGAAGAGTTGATCGCCGACAACCTGCTGCTGCAAAGCCGCCAGTTGGGTGAAGCCAGCCAGCAACTGCTAGATCGCCAACGGGGCCGGGATGCCGAGACGATCGTGGAGCGCTACATGTGGATAGGGGCGGGTGTGTTGCTGGTGAATCCCCTGCCGGGTGTGGACCTGCTGGGAACGGCGGCGGTCAATGCCCAGATGGTGCTCGAGATCGGCCGCCTCTACGGGGTGAGCCTCAGCCGGGAGGCGGCCCAGGATCTGGCTCTCTCCGTGGGCCGCACCCTGGCGGGGTTGGGTCTGATCAAAGGCGGGATGGGTCTGATCAGCGGCGCCCTGAGCTTGAACCTGCCGGCCCTGCTCCTCAGTCGTGCGGTTCAGGCGGTGACGGCCGCCTGGCTGACGCGGGTGGCAGGACGCAGCTTCATCACCTACTTCCGCCAGGACCAAGACTGGGGCGATGGTGGCGTCCGGGAGGTGCTCCAAAAGCAGTACGAGCTGAACAAGCGCGAAGGAGCCCTGCACCGCTTTCTGGAAGTGGCCCTCAGCCGCGTGGTGGAACCCTGGCAACGCCGTCAGGAACGGCGGCTGCCGCCGCAGGTGCAGCAGCGAGGCCCAGGGCCTCGGGGGGAGGAGGCAGCAGGGGGCCCTGGCGATCAAGCCAGGTGACCAGCAGCAGATAGACAACGGCGATCAGGATCGATAGGGCGCCGGTGACAAGGGCCACCCAACGGGAACGGACATCGCTGGGCGGCGTTGCCATCAAAGGAGTATCGGGGGCAAGATCCAACCGTAATTGGAGACCTGCCCCACCCGGATCAAAGGTGCTGCTGCAGCACCAGAGCCGCGAGATGCTCCAGGTGCTGGGAACGGGTATGGGGATTCCCCAGGACCGCTTTGAGGTGGTGGCGGCCCTGATACAGGGGGCGGGAAAGCAACAGCCCTTCGGCCAGAAGTCGTTCGCGCATCCGCCGACTCCAGTTGTCGCTCGCCGCGGCATCGAGACCTGCAGGGGCAAAAGCCAGCAGATGAAGGGAGCCGCTGCGGAGCACCAGTCGCTCATCAACGAGGAGCAACTCCTGCAGCCGCCGCCGCCGCGCCAGCGCCCCCACTAGCAAGGACTCGATGCCGGCCTGGCCGAGGTGGCGCAGCCCAAGCCACAATTTCAGAATCTCAGCCGAACGGGTCCCCTGCAGACCCTCTTCCCCCCCATGGCCAAGGCTCCAACTGGGCTCCATGTAGGGCAAACCGGTAGCGAAGGTGGACTTCAACAGCGAAGGATCGGCGAGCAGCAGCAGGGAGGATGTCTTGGGAATACCCAACAGCTTTTGGGGATTGACCGTGATCGAATCGGCCCGGCCCAGACCCTCCAACGCTGCCAAGGGGAGGTCGGCGAGGGCAAACACCGCCCCGATTGCCCCATCGACATGGAGCCAATGGCCAAAACGTTGGCAGAGGTCGGCGATGGGGCCCAGCGGATCCACGGCGCCCCGCACCGTGGTGCCGGCCGTAGCCACCACGGCAATGACGGGACGACCCTGGTGGGCGAGGGCCTGCAAGGTCTCCTCGAGGGCCATCGGCTCCATCGACCCCTCCTGATCCACCGGCAACCGGATGAGCGCCTGCGGGGGCAGGCCCATCACTGTCAGAGCCTTGAGCAACGAGAGATGGGCATCGTCGCTGCAGAGCACCACCCCATCGCTGTTGGTGGCCAGACCGGCCCGTTGGCGGGCCACCACTAGGGCCATCAGATTGCTCAGAGTGCCGCCACTAGCCGCCACCCCACCAGCACTGGCCGGCATGCCGATCTGCCCGGCCAACCAGCCACAGAGACTTTTCTCCAGACGGCTGAGGCTGGGAGAGAGCTCTTCGGCCAGAAGATTGTTATTCAGGCCCGCGCAGATCAATTCGGCCGCCAGGCCCGCCACCAAGGGGGGGGGATCCAGGTGGGCGAGGGACCCGGGATGGCTGGGGTTGTAGGCGCCCTCCATCACCATTTGCAGATCAGCAAGAAGGCGGTCGGGGGAAAGTCCCACCCCTTCCGGTTCAATCGCAGGCATAGCGATGAGGCCAGGCAGGGGGGTGCCTTTGCTGCTGCGTCCCAACCAACCGCAGAGGAGGCTGGAGGCACGATGTAAAAAGTCCTCCAGCGCCGGATCGACCTCGTCGGGATCAGCGAAAGGGGAAAGGGCGATCAGCGGCTCAGTCTGCCGCTGGAAAGGGGGCGCACTGGCCAACGGCGGAATTCTGTCGTGCTGCCATTGTGCCTGGCGTCGGCCAGCGGATCAAAAAATGGCTTCCCACCACCAAGGAGGGCCTCAAGGTTATGGATGGGGGCACTGACCACTACCTCTGGATGGCTCGCCTACTGCGCCTCGCCCAGCGGGTGGGAATGGAGGGGGAGGTGCCGGTGGCAGCGGTGATTCTCGATGAAAGGGGAATGGCCATCGGCTGGGGCAGCAACGTGCGCCATCGCCAACAGAATCCCCTAGGCCATGCCGAGCTGGTGGCGCTCAGGCAAGCGGCTGCCCTGCGGGGCGACTGGCGCTTCAACGGCTGCAGCCTGCTGGTGACCCTTGAACCCTGCCCAATGTGCGCTGGTGCCCTGGTTCAAGCCAGGATGGGGCAGGTCGTCTATGGGGCACCGGATCCGAAGCGCGGCGCCCTTGGGGGTTGCCTGGATCTCGCCAACCATCCCAGTGCCCACCATGGGATGCGGGTCCAGGGCGGGATTCTGGCAGAGGAGGGGCGCCAGTTGCTGGAGAACTGGTTCAGGCAGCGACGGCGGCAGGCACGGTTGGCAAGAAGGCGGGAAGCTCGCTTTCCAGCAGGTTGAGCAGGCGATCTACGTTGGCGGGGGTGCTGTTGTAACCCATCAGCCCGATCCGCCAGACCTTGCCGGCCAGCACGCCCAGACCGCCACCGACTTCAATCCCGAATTGATCGAGGAGATGGCGACTGAAGGCCTTGCCATCAACACCTTCGGGAATTCTCACCGTGGTGAGGGTGGGCAGGCGCAGGGGCTCGGGAACCAACAACTGAAGACCCAGGCGCTCAAGACCAGTCCAGAGCCGTTCAGCATTGCTGCGATGACGGGCCCAGGCTTGCTCCAGGCCCTCTTCAGAAAGCAGCCGCAGGGCTTCACGCATGCCGTAGTTCATGTTGACCGGAGCGGTGTGGTGATACACACGATCGCTGCCCCAGTAATTATTGAGCAACGAGATGTCTAGGTACCAATTGGGCACCTTGCCCTTGCGGCTGGCCAGCTTCTGCTCGGCCCTTGGACCCATGCTGAAGGGACCCAGGCCAGGGGGACAGCTGAGTCCTTTCTGGCTGCAGCTGTAGGCCAGGTCGATCTTCCAGTCGTCCAAGAAGAGGGGAACGGCCCCCAAAGAAGTCACCGTGTCGACCAGCAGCAGGGCGTCGTGGGCCCGACAGAGGTCGCCAATGCCCTCAATGGGCTGGCAGATGCCGGTGGAGGTTTCGGCGTGGACGATCGCCAACAAACTGGGGTGATGGGCCTCCAAGGCGGCCCCAATCTCCTCAAGGCTGAAGGCTTCGCCCCAGGGACGTTCGATGGTGATGACCTCGGCTCCGTAGCGGCCAGCCATGTCGGCTAGGCGCAGGCCGAAATAACCATTCACAGCAACCACCACCCGATCCCCCGGTTCGATCATGTTGGCTATGGCTGCTTCCATGGCCGCGCTGCCGGTGCCGCTCATGGGCAGGGTGAGCCTGTTGTCGGTCTGCCAGGCGTAACGCAGTAACTCCTGCACCTCAAGCATCAGCTCTAGATAGAGTGGATCGAGGTGACCGATCGGCATGCGAGCAAGGGCTTCCAACACCTTGGGATGGGCGTTGGAGGGTCCGGGACCGAGCAGCAGTCTTTCCGGTGTGGAAATGGGGGCGACCCCAATTCGATGCTGGTTTGAGACGTTAGGCAGAACAGGAAGGGCCAAGGCCTGCGGGCAGAGGAAACGGGTGAGGGGAGAGTAGGCGAGGGTGTCCCTGCTCAGCGAGCCCTCACGTTGGAGGAGGCCAGACCTCGACAGAGATGCAGAAAAGGAGCCCGCACCACGCTGTCGATCAACCTGGCATCGCCACCGCCCTGGCCCAACAACATTTCGGAGATCACATCGGCCAGCAGGGCGATGCCGCGCACCGTGGGGCCGGTGGGAACGCCAAGACTCTTATAGGTGTCGTCCAACCCGTTGAGGACCCGCTCGTCAAGGATGGTGACGTCATCGGCCAGCAGCGAATAGCTGGCGTAACGCAGAAAGTAGTCCATGTCCCGCAGACAGGCTGCCAGGCGCCTAGTGGTGTAGGCGTTTCCACCAGGAAGAATCAATTCGGGATCCTCTAGCCAAAGCCTTTGGGAGGCTTCGCGCACGATGGTTGACGCTTCGCGATTGATCAATTCGACGGCAGCCAGTCGCACAGTCAACTGGCTGTAAAACGCCTCGATACGGGCGATGGCATCGCGATCTAGATAGCGACCAAGCTGGTCGTAGCGGCCAATCACACCGCTGATGGCGTCGCGCATGGAAGGAACCGAGTGACTCACCTTTGCCGGAAACTAGCACTCGCTATCAGCCAGATTCCTTGCTGGAGGCAGCTTTTCGAGAATCTGACAGAAACGGTTACGCAGGCCCGGCGGTGGAGAGGGACCATCCCCGTCGGGGGGAGAACACTGGGATGCAAGGTTTTTTGGTGTCATCGGATACAAAATCGGTGGGTATCGCTGCTTACCTTCCCAGCAATCCGTCCCGCTAGGGCGGTCCCCATACCACGGATCATTCAGATGTCCCCGACCGCCCAGGACGTTCTTCGTCGTATTAAAGAGGAAGGGATCGAACTGATCGATCTCAAGTTTGTCGATCTACACGGCAAATGGCAGCATCTCACCGTCTGCAAAGACCTCATCGATGAAGCCTCCTTCACCACAGGCGTGGCCTTCGACGGTTCCTCGATCCGAGGCTGGAAGGCGATCAACGAATCCGACATGGATATGGTGCCGGACCCCGCCACGGCCTGGATCGATCCTTTCTACAGCCACAAAACCCTCAGCTTGATTTGCTCCATCAAGGAACCCCGTAGCGGCCTTCCTTACGCCCGTTGTCCCCGGGCCTTGGCGCAAAAAGCCTTGGACTATCTAGCTTCAACGGGATTAGCAGATACGGCCTATTTCGGACCCGAGCCCGAATTTTTCATTTTTGACGACGTCCGCTACAAAAGCAGCAACGGCACAAGCTTCTACCAAGTTGACTCTATTGAAGCCCCTTGGAACAGCGATCGCATTGAAGAAGGGGCCAATTTAGCCTATAAAATTCAACTTAAAGAAGGTTATTTTCCTGTCGCTCCTAACGATACCCTTCAGGATATTCGTAGCGAAATGCTTCTCACCATGGGTTCCCTTGGGGTTCCAATCGAAAAGCAACATCACGAAGTAGCAACAGCCCAACACGAATTAGGAATCAAGTTTGCCGAATTGATCAGCGCAGCAGACAACGTAATGATCTACAAATATGTTGTTCGCAATATAGCCAAAAAATATGGAAAAACTGCCACATTCATGCCAAAGCCCATCTTTGGTGATAACGGCTCCGGCATGCATGTGCACCAAAGCCTCTGGAAAGCCGGTCAGCCCCTTTTCTTCGGTGAAGGGACCTACGCCAACCTTTCCCAAACAGCCCGTTGGTACATCGGCGGCTTGCTCAAGCATGCCCCCAGTTTCCTGGCTTTCACCAACCCCACCACCAATAGCTACAAGCGTTTGGTGCCAGGCTTCGAGGCACCGGTAAATCTGGTCTATTCCCAGGGCAACCGCTCCGCAGCCGTTCGCATCCCCCTGACAGGTCCCAATCCCAAGGCCAAGCGCCTTGAATTCCGCTCCGGTGACGCCCTCTCCAACCCCTACATCGGCTTTGCCGCCATGCTGATGGCCGGCATTGATGGCATCAACAACCAGATCGATCCAGGCGATGGCACCGACGTGGACCTCTTCGAGCTCTCCGCCGATGAGCTGTCGCGGATCAATACCGTGCCCGCTTCCCTCAACGGAGCTTTAGAAGCCCTGGATGCTGACAAGGATTATCTGCTCGCCGGCGGTGTGTTCAGCGAAGAATTCATCAGCAACTGGATCGCCCTCAAATACGAAGAGGTCCAACAGCTGCGCCAGCGACCCCACCCCCACGAATTCGTGATGTACTACGACGCTTGATCAAAACTGGCGGGGTCAAGAATCCACGTTACCCCGCCCCCACCTGCTCAAATGGAAGTCCACAAGAGACCCGGCATGGCAGACCCCCTCACCAAATTTGCCTATCTGGGTTTGCAGGGGGGCAAGAGTTTGATGGGGCTGGCCCACAAAGAGGTGAGCACCAGGCTCTTGCAGTGGGTGGCCCCATCCGCAGCCCCGGTTACCATGCCGGTGCCCCCCGAAATGCTGAAAGAGCTGAGGGCGGCCATGGAACGCCTTCTGGAGCAGGACTGGCAAGAGGCTGAAGCGGGTCTTTATCCCGCATCCCTGCTTTTTGACGCCCCTTGGCTCGATTGGGCCACCCGGTATCCCCTCGTCTGGCTTGACATGCCCTTGACCTGGAACCGCCGTGCCAGACGCCAGGTACGAGACCTACCTCAAGATGTGGAACCGGAAGCCTTTCCGGATTACTACCTCCAAAACTTTCACCATCAAACCGACGGTTACCTCAGCGACCATTCCGCCTCGCTCTACGACCTGCAGGTGGAGATCCTTTTCAATGGCGCAGCCGATCCCATGCGTCGTCGCTTGCTAAATCCCTTAGTCAAAGGACTGGCGGCCTTTGCGGCGCGGCCAGCAAGTTCTTTGCGGGTGCTCGACATCGCCGCAGGCACCGGACGGACCCTCCGCCAGATCCGTGGTGCCCTGCCCCAAAGTCACCTCGTGGGACTGGATCTCTCA
Organism: Synechococcaceae cyanobacterium; assembly: GCA_947458155.1. Classification (GTDB taxonomy): domain Bacteria; phylum Cyanobacteriota; class Cyanobacteriia; order PCC-6307; family Cyanobiaceae; genus Cyanobium. Next base: position 20,099 of record CANGZM010000004.1, read on the forward strand.
GCCGCTTACCTGCGCCAAGCCAACAGTTGGCTGAGTCAACTCCCCGGCGAGCTTCCCCAGCTGGTGCAGGGCAATGCCGAGGCCATGCCCTTTGCCGAAGCCAGCATGCAAGCGGCCACCTGTGTGTTTCTGATGCACGAACTCCCAGGTGCAGCCCGGGCCAACGTGCTGCTAGAAGCCTTCAGGGTGTTGGAGCCAGGGGGCGTTTTCGTCCTGGCCGATTCGGTTCAACTGGCCGATTCGCCGCAATACTCAGTGGCTATGGAAAACTTCCGTCGGGTCTTCCACGAGCCCTATTACCGCGACTACATCTCAGACGATATTGGGGCCCGACTGCGTCAAAGCGGCTTCGTGGACATTACGGCCGAAACCCATTTCATGAGTCGAGTCTGGGCGGCTAGTAAACCCCTTTAACGCATCAGCCACCAGGCCAGAAGCATGCCAGCTCCGCCAAAGCGCACCACCCGCCAAAAAAGCTCGGCGGCATGACCACCAGCTCGCAGCGAAACCGGCAGGGGATCCAGCAGCCGCCGCACCAGGGCCAGGTGCTGGCGTTGGCGCCTTTGCTGACGGCCCAGTTTGTCGGCCTCGACCGAACCCCGGGGCCGGCTGGCCAGGGTCAGCAGGGCCGCCAGATGGTGCAGGACCCCAGGAGTGGCTCCAAGGGCTGGCGCTGGCCGCGGCAGGCGGTGGTGTCGGCGCGGCCGAGAGCGCCGTGCCCAAAGGCCCGCCTCTCGCCGCACCCTTTGGCGGCGCTCAAACCTGCTGGAGGGGGATCCCATCATGGGCAAGGCGGTAATGGGGCCAGGATGGTCCTGAATCCTTGCTTCCGTCCAGTGTTGACTGACATCTCCCCAGACTTGCCGATGACGCCGACCCACCAGCGCTGGCCTGAGCAGGCCCTGCCGCTGGCAACAGAACTGCAACGCAGCCTCTGCATCAATGATCGCCAATGGCATGCTCTCAAAAGCCAGCGCCAGCGCCGCGCCGCCGAGCAGATCAGCTCCGCCCTGGTTTTGCTGCTCCGTGAATCCGAGCCGTCAGCCCCACACCTGTCGACCCAGGGCACAGGCCAAGAGGCCATTGCCCTGTTGGAGCACGCCCTCGGCTGGCTGAAGGGAGAGATCAGGGATCCCGGTTGTCCTTCCCACGGCCGCTGAGGCGTCGGCGACGCACCGCCAATTGCAAGCGATTTCCTCGGGGGCTCCAGCGCACATCGTCAAAACAGTGCTGGATGAGGAACAATCCCCGCCCGGAAACTGCCTCAATGGCCGGTCGTTTGAACTCTTTACGGGCCTGGGCAGGCAGACCGGGACCCTCATCCTGGACCTGCCAAACCAACCAGTGTGTGGTCACAATGCGGCGCACCCTCAGGCATTTTGAGGGATCACAGCCGTTGCCATGGCGAACGGCATTGACGAGGGCCTCATGGAGACCCAGGTGTAAATCATCTGCGGAGCCATGCCCGAGGGCAGGCTCTAAAAGCAGCTCGACCAAAGGGGAGAGCTGCAAGGTGGAGGGGGTGATGAAATCGGCCCAGCGCCAAGGCATCGCCAGGACCTATCGGCAGCATTCGATTCTGAAGCTAACCCCCGACTGGCTCCGTCTGGCGCTGCCAACGGGGAGCCAGGCCAGGGTGAGACAACAAGGCATCCATCAACCTGACGCCGCGGAGCTGATTGACGAGCGGCATGTGCCCTTCGGGGGCCTCAAGGCTCCAATGGAAGGACCCCGGATAGCGGGTCCAGATTCCTTCCTGTTTCCAGCCCAGGCGCGGCCAGAGGCGGTCCCACTTGCCTCCACAGGCCAGCAAAAGACGACCCTGGACCGAAAAGCCAAAGCGCCCTCGGGAGTAAACCACCCAGAGGCGATCAAGAGTCTCCAGGTCCTTAGCAGGCATGGACGGGACTTCGCTGAAGTACACATAACCCCGCCTCAGGGCTTCGGAACCGGCCAACTGGCGCAGGTGCTCGCTGGTCAAGCGATCGGCAGCCTCGAATTGCTGATCCATGAGATGGCGCTGCAGGCTGGTGTAATCCAGACCGGCACCGCTTTTCGCCTCCAGCCAACCCTGGGGATGGCGTTGCCAAAAGGCCTCTACTTGCTCGGCACTAGCCCCCTGGAGCAGCAACTGGACCAAGAACCCCGCCGACCAACTGTCACCGCGGGAGTCGATCTCGGCCAACCTGCCGATGATCAGGGGGATCAAGTCACCAGCACGGGCCTCTACGGCCGCCACAAGGGAGCGCTGCTGGCGACCAGAGGCTTGGAGAAAGCGATCAAGCAGCTCATCACTGCCAAGCGTGCTGGAGACCGGGGGACCCGAAAGCATGGCGGTGGACCGACCGGACGGACATGCTGCAGCTATCCACTATGTCAGGCAAGCCATCGGTCCACGTAAGATCCCCCTTTCGACGTTGCCCATGGCCGCCGCCATCCAGTTCTTCCGCGGCACGGATGAACCGGTCGTGCCTGACATTCGTCTGACCCGTTCGCGCGACGGACGGACCGGCCAGGCGACCTTTGTCTTCGAAGAGCCCAAAGCCTTGGCTCCAGAAAGCTTTGGAGACATCACTGGCATGTTTCTTGTCGATGAGGAAGGGGAGCTGGTGAGCCGAGAGGTCAATGCCCGCTTCGTCAACGGCAAGGCAAGCGCCCTGGAAGCCACCTACACCTGGAAGACCACTGCTGATTTCGAGCGATTCATGCGCTTTGCCCAGCGCTACGCCGAGAGCCATGGACTCGGTTTCTCCGGTGGCCCTGAAAAAGACGCCCAAGAGGACAAAGAAGCTTGACCTTCGGCAAGTGGCTTGGATTGCTGGCTTTCGTCGCGGCCCTTGCCCTGCTCTGGTCGCTGAGGCAAGCCGTCCTGTTGATCTTTGCCGGTGTCGTCCTTGCCATGGCGCTCTGCACCTTGGTGGGGGCTGTACAGAAACGGCTGGGGAGCTCCCGGCCCCTAGCCGTTTTACTGAGCCTGTTGGGTGTACTCCTGATCTTGTTGGTGGCGGGGACAACCCTGATTCCACCATTCGTTCAACAGTTTGGAGAGCTGATCGGCAAGCTGCCGGCCGCCAGCACCAAATTGGTCAAGCTGGTGCATGAGGGACTGGCAGGCAGCTTCAGCATGGTGTATGGCAACAGCGGTGATCAGCTCGACTGGCTGAAATCGGCCCTGCCCAGTTCTGGCGATCGCCAAGGTGCGTTAGGGGAGAGCTTGAGTAAGGCGCTCATCCGACTGCTTGGACTGGCCGGCAACATCGGCAATGGCCTGATCCAGTTCCTTTTCGTGTTGGCGGTGGCCGTAATGATCACCACCCAACCCCATGCCTACCGGGAAGTGGCCCTGCAATTGGTGCCGTCCTTCTATCGCCCACGAGCCCGGGCCGTACTGCTGCAATGCGGAGAAGCCCTGAGCGCCTGGATGGTGGGGGTACTGATCAGCTCAGTCTGCGTCGGCACCATGGCCGCCATTGGACTTTCCATCCTGGGGGTTAAGCAGGTGGCGGCCAACGCCATGTTGGCTGGTCTACTCAACATCATTCCCAACATTGGTCCAACCCTCAGCACCATATTTCCAATCTCGGCGGCCTTGCTCGAGGCCCCCTGGAAAGCGGTGCTGGTGTTGATTTTTTACATCATAATTCAGAATTTTGAAAGCTATTTGATCACCCCCTCGGTGATGCAGCACCAGCTCAAGCTCTTACCGGGACTGACCCTTTCTGCCCAGTTACTGTTCACACTTATGTTCGGTCCCCTGGGACTTGTACTGGCCCTTCCCCTTGCGGTCTGCGCCCAGGTCATCCTGCGCGAAGTCTTGATTCGGGACATCCTTGATCCATGGACTCCACCCCGACGCCCACCAGCCCTTCCATGAACGCCCGCATCCTTATCGGCTTTCTTGCCCTTGTTGTGCTCGGGCTGCTGGCCTGGGAACTGCGCTGGGTATTGCTGGTGCTTTTTGGCTCAATTGTCCTGGCAGTGGCCCTGGATGTGCCCGTGACCCTGCTGCGTCGCATCCTGCCCGTCAATCGCCAGACAGCCCTGGCGATCGAACTCGTGGTGCTGGTGACCTTCGGAGGCCTGCTCATCTCCCTGCTGCTGCCCGAGGTGCTGCAGCAGGCCAAGCAACTGGCTGAACTGATTCCCAGCGTGCCGAGCCACCTTGCCGATTTACTGACCAAGTTGCCCTGGCTGCGCAACCTCGAAGAGCAATGGCTCAATGGCGCCAGCCTCGAACGCTTCCAGCCCCTGGGCCAACAGCTCCTCGGTTTCGCCGGCGGCGCCGCCAACAGCACCTTGCAGGCCCTGTTGATGGCTCTGCTGGCCGTGTTGTTTGCCCTTGACCCCCGCAGCCACCAACGTTTGCTGCTGGCCGCCACGCCCCAGTTCTACCGGCCGCGCATGACCGTTTTGCTGGGGGAATGTCGCGAAGCCCTGGGGGGCTGGCTTGCAGGCATGACCCTATCCGCCGTTCTGGTGTTTGTGGCAACTTGGGCTGGTCTTTCCCTTTTGGGAGTGCCCCTGGCCCTGTTGTGTGCCCTGATCAGTGGCCTTCTGACCTTCGTTCCGACCGTGGGCCCCACCGCCGCCACCTTGCTACCGATGGCGGTTGCCCTGCTGCTGGTGTCTCCGGCGAAAATGCTGCAAGTTTTGCTGTTGCGCCTGGTGATTCAGAACGCCGAGGCGTTTGTGCTTACACCGGTTTTGCTGAGTCGTACGGTCAATCTGCTGCCCACCGTAGCCCTGATCTCCCAGTTGTGTTTGGGTGCCCTGCTTGGCCTACCTGGCCTGCTGCTTGCCCTTCCCCTGGTTGTGGTGATGCAAGTGATGGGCAAGGAGATTATCGTGCGCGATATCATGGATAATTGGTGATCAATCTAAAACAAATACTCTCAGGTCTAGGGGGTGGATTGGGACAGAACGCATCAGCGATAGTGGCGCCAAAGTGAAGGCAGGGCCAACAGAACGGTTACAGCCAAAATATGGTTGCGCAATCCCTCTGCCAAGGATGTCCAGGTAATGTGATCAAACAAAAGAATCAACTCGACCCTTAGATCAAGAAGGGCAAGCAATCCAAGCAAGAGTGGTAGAAAGCGAAAACTTCCTCTGGGAAGTTCAGAATTTCTATCTTTCATCGTGCGGACCTGGCCGAGAACAGGGGTAGCAAGGTGGGTGCCAAACCAATACTGGACCAGCTGCCAACAGCAATGCCAATCGCCAAGGCAACTGCAAACCAGAAAAGACTGCTGCCGCCAAAGAAAATCAAGCCAAATAGAGGCAGCAGGGTGGTGAGAGAGGTGTACAGAGAACGGGTGAGCGTGGCATCAACGGCCACATCAACCTGTTCAGAAATTGGCAATTGGGCCAAAGCCTTGCTCTGTTCCCTGATGCGGTCGTAAACGACAACAGTATCGGTGACTGAATAGCCCGCCACGGTGATCAGGGAAACTGCAAATAGCGAATCGACTTCTACACCCCTAAGCAGACCCAACCAGGCGAAAACACCACAGGTGATCAAAACGTCGTGGGCAAGACAGACCAGGGCAAGAAAGGCAAAGACACCATTGTAGCGAAAGGTTATATAAGCCGCAATCGCCGCAAAGCTCACCAAGAGGGAAATCAGGCTAGCCCGCAGCAGCCGAGAGCCCAGGGTGGGCCCGATGGTGTTGATCGCCGTACCCTCGGGCAGCAAGGGTCCAACGCGAGCCGAGATCTGATCCACAACGGCCCTACCCTGTTCAGTGCTCAGAGCTGGAAGCCGCAACACCAAAGTCTTGCCGCCATCCAGCAGTTGTACTCCGGTGCTGGAGAGGTTGGGGGACCGTTCCTGGCCTTCCTGGGGCAAGGTGAGTCCGCCGAGCTGGGCCTGGATTTCAGAAACGGTCAAGGCCGGGCAGGCTCCGGGAGCACAGGCCCGCTCCAACTGGATCTGGGTGCCACCGGTGAAATCGAGGCCGGGGACCAAGGGTGCCGCGATGGTTGGGTTACGCCAGCAGAGAAACATGCCCAGCAGGCTGAGGGCACAGGCTATGGCAGAACCGACCCAGGCGGTCCGGCGATAACGGCTGATGCGGAAGCGAGGAGTAGGAATACTCAAGGGAAGAAAGGCAACTTCAGAGCGCCGAAGGCAGCTGGCGAGCGGGAAGAAAGTTGGTGGGGCGCCGCAGGCCCGGATAACTCATCAGCAGCCGCAGCAGGGTGCGGGTGCAGGTGAGGGCGGTGAACAGGCTGAGGGCCAAACCAATGAACAGGGTGACCGCAAAACCCTTGACGAGCCCGGTACCGAGAAAAAACAGAGCCAGGCAACTAATGAGCCCCGTGACATGGCCATCGAGAATCGAAGAGAAGGCCAGCGAGAAACCGGTATCGATAGAACGGATTAAAGAATTGCCTGAGCGCAACTCCTCCTTGACTCGCTCAAAGATCAATACGTTGGCATCCACGGCCATCCCCACCGAAAGGATGAAACCGGCGATACCCGGCAGGGTCAGGGTGACCTGGAGGGCAGAATAGATTGCTAAGTTGAAGAGTGCGTAGAGACTCAGGGTTAATACCGAAACAAGGCCTGGGAGTCGATAGACCAGAACCATGAAGAGGCCCACTAACCCAAGTCCGGCAGAGCCGGCGAGCAGGCTGGTGCGGATATTTTCGGCACCGAGGGAGGGACCCACGGTTTTGACTTCGACGATCTTGACAGGTAGGGGTAAGGATCCCCCGCGCAACTGAACCTCAAGATCCCTGGCGGCTTCCGCCGTGAAGTTGCCAGAAATACTGGCGGAACCTCCCGTAATCCCGGCCGCTTTAAATTGAGGTCCGACGGTGGCTTCGCTGATTGAACGGCCATCCAAAACTATTCCCAGAACGCGCCCGGTGCCGGCAATGGACTGGGTGAGACCGGCAAACTTCTCGCCTCCGGCCCGATCAAATCCGAGGGTCACTTCCCAGGAATCTCCGCTTGACTGTTGCTGCCTGCCGGCACTTGTCAGGTCACGACCAGTGAGCAGAGGGGGTCCGTAGAGGGAAAGGATGCGGCGGTTGACCTCATTGAGGAGTTGGTCGAGTTGGTCCGCTTCACTGGCGTTAGGCGAAACCTTGATGCCAAGGGGGGCCATCGCCTTAGCCAAATCGGCCGCCTTGAGGGGAGAAGCCGGGGGCGCCGGAGAACCCGGGGTGGGGCGGGTGCTCTCCAGGATTGCCTCGGCTTGGCGTTTCAGGGTCAAAAGGCCCTGCATCTGATTTTCGGTACCTGGCTTCTGGGCGCGAAATTCAAGCAAGGCGGTGGTTCCCAGCACCTTGGCCGCCCGGCTGGGGTCCTGTTCCCCGGGAAGCTGCAGCACCAACTGGTCATTGCCGACGGTCTGCAGGGTGGATTCAGCCACACCGAGGCCATTGATGCGGCGATCAAGCACATCCTTGACCGCTTCCAGTTGTTCACGATCAACTTGTTGAATGGCTCCAGCTGGCAACACCTGCAGGGTGAGCTGACTGCCCCCCCGCAGGTCGAGACCGAGCCTCAAACCATTGGTATAAAGAACCACTGCGGCGCTGATTGCCAGCGCCAGAATGAAGGCAAACCAACCTTGTTGACGTCCCATGGTCAGAGGGCACCGCTAGTAATGTTCTTAGCCGCGGTCACAATTTGGTGGGGCTGAATAATTGTGAGATTTTCAAGTTTACCATTGTAAGGAGTTGGGATATCCTGGGATGAGAGCCGTATGGGGCGGGCATCTAGTTCATCGAAGCAGTTTTCCGTGATCAGGGCAATAAGCTCAGCCCCAATCCCGCCAGTTTTCATACACTCTTCAACAATAATGACACGATGTGTCTTGCGTATAGAAGCGGTAATTGTGTCCAAATCAAAGGGTTTTAGACTGATAAGATCAATCAACTCAACATCAACACCCTCAGTCTCTAATTGCTGCACCGCCTTAAGGCAATGATGGCGCATTCGGGAATAGGTCAGAATTGTTAAATCCTTTCCGCTTCTGACAATTTCAGCCTGATCCAAAGCACAAGTATACTCCCCAGCTGGAATTTCTTCGGAAAGATTGTAAAGTAAAACGTGTTCAAAAAATACCACTGGATTGTTATCTCGAATCGCCGCCTTCATCAGCCCCTTAGCATTGGTGGGCGTGCTACAGGCGACAATTTTGATCCCAGGAACCGCATGGAAATAAGCCTCTAAACGCTGGCTGTGTTCAGCCCCCAATTGGCGGCCTACACCACCGGGGCCTCGCACAACGGTTGGGATAGTATAATTGCCACCGCTAGTATAGCGAAGCATTCCCATATTGTTAGAGATCTGGTTAAACGCCAGCAGCAGAAATCCCATATTCATGCCTTCCACAATCGGCCTTAAGCCCGTCATGGCAGCTCCAACGGCCATTCCCGTAAATGCATTTTCAGCAATGGGTGTATCGAGAACCCTCAACTCGCCATACTTCTGGTGCAGATCCTTGGTGACTTTGTAAGAGCCGCCGTAGTGGCCCACGTCTTCCCCCATCACACAAACATTCGGATCTCGAGCCATCTCCTCATCAATGGCTTCGCGCAGGGCATTGAACAGCAGGGTTTCGGCCACGATCTGACATCGGCCAAGGGTGGAGCCAACCTATCTCAGACTGCGGCAGCGACCTGCGGTTTCAGGCGGCTGAACCAGGTTTGGCCACCACCAAGGAGCGCACAAACACCACTACCAGACCTAGCCCGATGAAGGCGAAGCTGAAGCTGGCCAAAAAACACATGCCCACAATCAGGGTCTTCATCGCCGTAGCGATGTTTTGGGCGATCGCCGAGCTGAACTGAGGTGGGTGGCTGGCGTAATGGGCCAGGACCCGCCGGCTCAGCCCCAGGGCAAGCCAGGCCAGCAAGCCACTGGTGAGGGCACCGATCAGGAAGCTAAGCGGTCCCTTACGGGGCCCCTGGGGGTCGGAACCATTGGACGGGGAGAGGGCGTCACTCATGGGGAGCTGGAATCAGCCTCCAGGCTGACACCTGTCGCTCTGGTGCGAGTGCACCACCAAGCCAATCCACCAGCCGCCAGGGGTTCGGCCAGGGTCGCGGCCGCCCGTTCAGCCCCGGCCCCATCGGCAAACAGCGCAAACACACTGGGGCCAGAACCGCTCATCGCCACCGCTAGGGCCCCGGGGGCCTGGCGCAGCAGATCGAGGGCACGACCAACGCTGTTCACCTCAGGCGCCACAACCGACTGGAGGTCGTTGCGCAGGGGAGGCAGCGATGACTGGTTCTGCAGAGCAGCCAGGAGCGCTCCCTGGCGCAGGGCCTGGCGTCTCTGCTCAAAATCGGCCTCGCAATCCAGATAAAAATCGCCGCGCAACTCCCGGCAGCGGCCGTAAGCCCAGGGCGTGGCGACGCTGGCTTCGGGATGCTTCACCAGCAACACCCCGAGGCACCGGCCCGCCAAAGCGTCTGAGGGCTCCAACCGCTCCCCCTTGCCAAAACTTAATTGCAACCCTCCGCTCAGGCAGTAGGGCACATCCGAACCCAAGGCGGCCGCCAGCTCCATCAAGGCGACCGGCTCCAGGGCAACGCCCCAGAGCAGCTGGAGTCCCAGCAAGGTGGCAGCAGCGTCGCTGGAGCCCCCCGCCAACCCGGCTCCCACCGGAATCCTTTTCTGGAGCCTGATCGCCGCCCCCAGTTCCGGCAATCCCAGCCTGGCGCGCAACCCTTCGGCCGCCCTCAGGATGAGGTTGTCGGGACCGCTGCTGAGGCTGGGGTCATCACAGGAGAGGCTGAGACAGGCGTCGGCGGTCGGGCGCAAATCGATACGGTCGACCAGATCAAGGGTCTGCATCACCATCGCCAGCTCGTGGAAGCCATCGCTGCGCAGTCCCAGCACTTCGAGATGCAGATTGATCTTGGCCGGGGCCAATACGGTCAGTTCAGCCATCAGCGGGGGGCGCGAACGCCGCAGCAGGAATGGCCGGATTCAAGCCGGCCGCCAGGGCGAGCCAGCGGCTGGGGGAGAGGTCCTGGGGCCGGGCCGCCAAATCGACACCGGCGGCCCCGGCGACGCCCTGCAGCTGTTCGGCAGGCAGAAGACCGGCGAGGGTGTTGCGCAACATCTTGCGCCGCGAAGCGAAACAACGCCGCAGCAGCGGATCGAGTACCCCAGCCCCAGCGGCGGAGAGGCGGGAGCCGGCGGCCAACGGTTCGATCAGCAGCACCTCCGAATCGACCTTCGGTGGTGGCTTGAAACAGCGGGGAGGCACGGGGCAGACCAAACGGCAGTGGCCCAGCAGCTGCATGCGCACACTCAAGGCCGCATAGGCCGACGTTCCCGGTTGGGCCCGGATGCGCTCGCCCACCTCCCGCTGCACCAGCAACACCAGGCGCTCGAAGGGGGGAGTCAGCGGTGCCTCCAGGCTGCCCACCAGCCTTTGCAACAGGGGGCCAGTGATGTTGTAAGGAATGTTGGCCACCACCTTGGTGCAGGCCCTGGGGCCCTGGCGCTCGATCGGAACCCGCAGCGCATCGCCCTCGATCAACTGGAAGCGGGGGTCCGGGCCGAAGCGCTGCTTCAGGCCCGCAACCAGATCCCGATCCAGTTCGATCGCCTCCAGGGCCGCCAGATTGCAAGCCAGCAACCGCTCGGTGAGGGCGCCGCGCCCAGGCCCCACCTCCAGCACCCGATCGTGGGGTTGAAGGCCCGCCGCCGCCACAATTTGATCGAGCACAGCGGCATCGATGAGCCAATGCTGGCCAAAGCGGTGCCGCGCTCGGTGGCCGCTGAAAGTCATGAACCACCTGCGCACAGACTTCCACATTGCCTGTCCCCCCGCTGCCATGACCTCCTCCCCTTCCCTTGAGGCTCCAGGCCGCCGGGGACCCGAAGCCCAGGGCGGCCCCAGACCCGGAGTCCAGGGCCGTCCCAGCCGCGGCGGCCAGGGGCTCCGGGCTGGGACTCTTGCCCTCGCCCTGGTGGCCCTGGCCCCCTGGCCGCTGGCGGCCAGGGGGCAACCCAGCCGCACGGCCGAATCGATCTGGAGCCAGGAGGACGCCAGCCAACGGGCCCTGCAGCTCGTGCCCACCGGCGCCAGGGTGGACAGCACGGCTTGCCAGGAGATCGGCGTCGGCAGCATGGGGGGCCTGCCCCGCTATCGCTGCACGGTGCGCTTCAGCCCCGGAGGCGCCAACCCCGGAGGCGCCAGCACCGGAGGCGCCAGCCCCTGAATAACCGCTCTGCGGGGTCGCAATCAGCCAAGCCGAATCCAGCGCACCGGACCCAAGCGGGGGGGCAACGGCACTAGGGCCGCCACCTGCTCCACCGGTCTGTCGGCCCAGGCGGGGTGGTCCACCAGCCAGCAATCCCAGGCGCGCTGCAAGCGCAGACGCTTTTGCCAGCGCAGGGCGGCCGTGCCGCCCCCATCCCAGTCATTAGGCCCCCGGCCTTTGACCTCGACCAACAGCAAACGCCCGGGCTTGGCGACCACCAGATCGAGCTCCCCCCAGCGGCAGCGCCAGTTGCGCGACACCAGCCGCCAGCCCCTGCCTTGCAAAAGCCTCAGGGCCCGTTGCTCGGCCCAGGCTCCCTGACGTTGGGCCACCGTGCGGGGCACGCTCGGCAATGCGACTGACCCCAGGGTTCCCTGGTATCGCCAGGATGGCTGGGCAGCGGCATGCCGAAAGCGACACACTGGGCTCCAGACGATCGGCGCCCCCATGAGCTTCGATGCCCGCAGCCGTGAACGGCTGGAGGCCCTCGGCCGCCAGCTGCCCCAAAAACTGCCTTCCCCCGCCCCTGTCGCACCGACCTCGCAGGGGAACCCGCCCCCCCAGGGTCGCCATCCCCTGGAACTGGAGCGCAATCCGGAGCAACTCTTCCGTGAACTCATGCGAGCCAGCGCCGATGGCACGGTGCCGCCGCACCTGATCGATCGATTGCGGCAACTCGAAAGTGGTCCGAAACGCACCGACCTGGCCGGGTCAAGCAACTCCCCGGCTGGAAGCCCCTCTAGATCCAGCAGCGCCGCCGAAGCCACCGCGCCGCTCCAGACCAAAACCTCCAGGCGCCGTGCGGTCCCGGGGCCCCTGGGACCCCGCCGCGTGGAGGGGGCTGACGCCGAGCTCTACACCTCATTTCAACAATTGCTCCTGGAAGACGAGGAGCTGGATTAGGCGCCAGCCCCAGCGGCCCGCCCCCACCAGTAAGTACAGATGTACTACAATGGCATGGACTGCCAGGGACCATGGCCAGCGCGATCGTGCTCATCGATGGCAACAATTTCTATGCCTCCTGCGAAGCGGTGCTCGATCCAGAGGTCATCGGCAGGCCCCTGGTTGTGCTTTCCAATAACGACGGTTGCATCGTCTCGCGCAGCGCTGAAGCCCGCGCCCTGGGCATTCCCATGGGAGCGCCCTACTTCCAGGTGCAAAGGCAGCTGCAGCAGCACCAGGTGATCGTGCGCAGCTCCAATTACGGCCTTTATGCCGACATGAGCCAGCGCCTGATGGCCACCCTCGAACCGTGGGTGGAAGAACTGGAGGTTTATTCGATTGATGAGGCCTTCGGGCGACTGCGACGTCCCCCGGCCCAAGCCGCAGCAAGGGACCGCCTGGGCATGCCCCGCGCCGGGGAGCTGGAGACCACGAGCCCAAAGGGCCAGGGCCCGTCAGGCCAGGGCCCAGATGGCCCCGACCTGACGGCCTGGGGACAGGCGCTGCGCCAGCGGGTGCGCCGGGATCTGGGGCTGCCGGTGGCCATCGGCATCGCCCCTACCAAGGTGCTGGCCAAGCTGGCTAATCGCATCGCCAAGCAGGATCCCCAATACCGCCAGCAGGGGGTGTTCGATCTGGCGGCGGTAGCCGATCCGGACCCCTGGCTGGAAGCGGTGGCCATCGAAGAGGTGTGGGGCATCGGCCGCCAGCTGTCGCGCTGGTGCCGCCTGCGGGGCATTGCCAATGCCCGCCAACTGCGGGACATGCCCCCAGGCGAGCTGCGGCGCCGCTGTGGCGTCGTCGGGCTGCGTCTGCAGCTGGAGTTGCGGGGTTCCAGCTGCTTGCCCCTGCTGGAAGCGGCGCCAACCAAACAGGAAACCTGCGTCAGCCGCAGCTTCAGCACCCCCATCACCACCCGGGCCGAGCTGCGCGAAGCGGTGGCCACCTACCTCAGCCGCGCCGCCGAAAAACTGCGTCGTCAGCAGCAGCTAGCCGGTGCGATCACCGTCTTCGTGCGCAGCAGCCCCTTTGATGGCACGGCTTTTTACAGCAATGCCGCCACCGTGGTGCTGCCCCTGGCCAGCCAGGACACGGCCGTGCTGCTGAAGGCTGCCCTGCCCCTCACCGACCAGCTGTTCCGCCCCCACAAACCCCTGCGCAAGGCCGGCGTGCTCTTGCAGGGTCTGCAACCGGAAAGCCTGCTGCAACACCACCTGCTGGCACCGCTGTCCAGCGAAGAGCAGGCACGAAGGGAGGCCCTGCTGGCTGCGGTGGATGGCCTCAACCGTCGCTTCGGCAGGGGCACGCTGCAATGGGCGGCCTGCGGCCTCAGCCCGGCCTGGACGATGCGACGCTCCCGTCTATCACGGGCGGCCACCACCAGGCTCAGCGATGTGCCGGTGGCGCGGGCCTGAGCCATTGCATACGCTGATCTAGCTGGAAGTCGGATTAAACTTGAGAAGAAAAAATTAGGAAATCAATCAGATAAAGGAAAAATTGAGCTCAAGCTCAGGCCTCCGCCAACAACGAGGCAATTTGGTTGCGGCCATTGCCCTTGGCCAGCTGCAGGGCCTGCTCACTGCGACGCACCAGATCATAAAAACAGCTATCAGCGGCCGCCAGCACAGTGAGACCGCCACTGATATGGAGCCGCAGCTCCGAATGGCTGAAAACGCCAGGCATTGTGCTGACGGCTTGGCGCAATCCCTCGGCCACCGCCATGGCCCCATCGGGACCCTGATCAACCAGCAGCAGGGCAAAGGCGCCGTCATCAAGCCTGCCGGCAAAATCCTGCTCCCGTAAAAACTGGCAGCCCAGATGGCAAAGATCGACTAGCACCTGGTCACCGGCCTGGTGGCCCCAACGGTTATTGATCGCCCGAAAATTGTCGACATCAAACAACAGCAGGGCCAGTTGCTTGCCTTCGGCCCGGGCCCGGGCCACTTCCCGTTCGCCAATGGCCAAAAACGTGACCCGATTGGGCAGGCCTGTTACCGGGCAGACATGGGACAGGCGCCGCAGCTCCAACTCCCGCATCACCAGTTCCGCCAACAGCCCCAGCTGGTGAATCTGGGTGGCCGTGGGCAGATGGGGCTTCTGGTCCAACACACATATGGTGCCCAGGTTGTGGCCAGCGGGACTGGTGAGCGGGGCCCCGGCATAAAAACGCACATGGGGTTCAGCGCTGACCAGGGGATTGGTGCTGAAGCGCTCATCTTTGAGGGCATCGGGCACCACCAGCACCCCTTTTGAGGCGATGGCATGGGCGCAGAAGGCCATGGACCTGGGGGTTTGGCGTACTTTGAGGCCCTTACTGGCCAAAAACCATTGGCGATTTGCCTCCACCAAGGAGATTGCCGCTAACGGCATGGCGAAGATCGAGCTGGCCAACTCGACTAGGCGTTCGAAATGGGGATCGCTGGGTTGGTCAACCACCCCGTACCTTTCCAGAATCCGCAGCCGTTGGGCCTCGTCCACGGGCACGGGATAGTCCGGGTAGGCCATTGGAGAATTCCAGTAAAAACAAACTAGGCAGGATCCAGCGCTATCGCAGGCTCCCGGCCCCTAAGTGCTCCCTCGAGCCGCAAAAGTTTCCTCGTCGCTGCTGCACCGTTGCCGATCGAGGGCAAACAGATGGCGGCGTTCACGGTAGTAGGCCGCTTGAAACCGCAGGGCCTCCTCATTGAGCTGCTGGAAAAGGTCGTCGATGCGGCCCTCCATGTCGTGGCAGAGCAGGGGGTCGGCAGCGGGCTCAAATGGCTGCGATGGCGAGACTTCGGCCTGCAGCAACCGGGCGATGCAACGCTCCAGGGTCTGCAATTCCTGGCCCCGCCAGGCCTCTAGCAAATGGCGACAACGATTCTGGGTGACCAGTCGGGAGCGGCTGGCGATGGCCCCGCGCAGCTGCAACCCGGGCTGGCCCAAGGCGAGCGATTCCACATCACTGGGTTGCAGCAGGGGGGTCAAACGGGAGAGGAGATCGCTCTGCTCCACCACAAGGCGATCGCCCAGCAGCCGGGGAAGGTCCAGCTCGCCCAGTTCCAAACCCAGATCTTCGCCCCGATCGATCGCCTCCAACCGCCCGCGAGCCAGGTGGTCCTCTTCGATCTCAGCGATCGTGGCCCAAACCTAACGGTGGTCGCGCAAGACAAAATCCTGTTGCTCGGCCAGCCGTAGCTGGCGACGCACCTCGGCCCGATGGTGGGGACAGTGCAGATAAAGCCGCAGAATGGCCGCTTCGGCCCGTTCCTTAAGGCTGATGCTGCCAGGCGCCTCCCAGCGGCTGGAGCGCCCATGCCAGCGCTGGCCCTTGACCTGCTGGCGCAGGTCCTCCTCCAACGAACGCACCAGGTGGGCGCGGCCCTGGCTGAGGCGCTCGGCCACCTGCTGGATGTAGCGGGTGCGGTGGGTGGCCTGGGGCAACTTGCCCAACAACTCCACCAGGGACGCCACCGCCTGCTGAAACTCATCAGCGCGGCTGAGATCACGGGGGGCCAGAACCTGCTCGATCTGCCAGTCCAGCCAAAGGGGGGCCCCATCCAGCAGGGCCCGATACTCTCCAGGCCCGTGGCTGCTCAGAAATTCATCAGGATCCTTGCCGGCGGGGAGCTGGAGCACCCGCAGCTCCAGCAATCCCTGTAACGCCTGTTGTTCCACCTCGCCTATGGCCCGTTGGGCAGCGCGGATGCCGGCCCCGTCGGCATCGAAATTGAGAATCAAGCGCTTGCTGTCGCACAGTCGGCCCAACTGGGTGATTTGGTGGCTGCTGAGGGCCGTACCCAGGGCGGCAACGCAATTGGCAATGCCGGCGGCATGGAGGGCGATCACATCGAAATAGCCCTCCACCACCACCGCCCGGTCATCGCGACGGATCGCCTCGGCGGCCCGATCCAGGCCAAAGAGATGGCGACCCTTCTCAAAGACCTCGGTTTCTGGTGAATTGAGGTATTTGGGCTCGCCGCCATCGAGACTGCGACCCCCAAAGCCGATGACCCGCCCCTGGCGGTCGCGAATCGGCACCATCACCCGATGGCGGAAACGGTCGTAAAAGCCGCCTCCCCCCTTGCGGGCAACCACCAGGCCGGCATCCAGCAGTAACTCAGGCGCCTGCTGCTCCACCGCCTGCAGATGGACCAACAAGCCATCCCAGCGGTCCGGCGCGTATCCAAGTTGGAAGGCTTCAAGGCTGGCCGGACTGAGGCCCCGGCTCTCGCGCAGGTAGGCCAGGGCCCCGGCCCCCTCGGGCAAACGCAACTGGGCCTGGAACCAGCCGGCGGCCAAGGCCAGCACCCGGTGCAGCCGATCCCGGCGCGAAAGCTGCTGGCGCAACCGCTCCTGTTGCGGTCCCTCCAGGGTTTCCACCGGCAACTGGTATTTGCGGGCCAGTTCCAGCACCACCTCACCGAAGCTGGTGCGCTGCAATTCCATCAAAAACTTGATGGCGTTACCGCCGGCTCCACAGGAGAAGCAGTAATAGAACTGCTTGGCAGGTGACACCGTCATTGACGGTGATCGGTCCTCGTGAAACGGGCATAGCCCCACGAATTCACGGCCCTTCTTCTTCAGCAGCACATGCTCGCCGACCACATCGACAATGTCGGCCCGCTCCTTGACGGCCTCGATCGTGCGGGGATGGAGGCGGGGCAAGGACAAGGGTTGACAGGCGAGCGCGGGCGGAAGCTGAACGCCCCAGATGTGGGGCTACTGACCACCCATTCTGCCGTACAACACCAGGGGTGGGTGCCCTCGGCCCCTAACCCAGCCAGCCCTGCCAGCAGGGATCGGTCAGGGGCCGGGGTGGCGGCCGGTCAGGAGCCGGGGTGGCGGCCGACCATCGGGCCGGGCCGCAAGAATTCAGAAACAAGGCAATAGAAAAAGGATGCATAAAACAGCTGAAGAGTCTGCTGGCCAGGGGCGACGGGCCGTTCTGGCCCTGCTGGGCAGCGCCTTCATGTTCAGCTTGATGACCCTGGGGGTGAAACATCTGGGGGCACGCTTGCCCGTGGCCGAACTAGTTCTGGCCCGCTCGATCGTGGGCCTCAGCATCAGTTTGGCGATGGCTCGCCTGATCGGCATCAACCCCTGGGGGCGACGGCGGGGCTTACTGGCCCTGCGAGGCCTGCTGGGCACCATGGCCCTGGGCTGCATCTTCGCGGCATTGAAGCGCCTCCCCCTGGCGGAAGCCACGGTCTTGCAATTTCTCTATCCCACCCTGACCGCTGCCCTGGCCTGGATTCTGCTGGGAGAATCCCCGAGCCGGCGCGGCCTGGCGGCCCTGCTGATCGGCTGGGTCGGTGTCTTGGTGCTGGTACGACCGGTTAATGGGGTGTTTCCCATCGAAGGGGTGCTGCTGGCCCTGGCCGGAGCCATGCTCACCTCCCTGGCCTATGTGAGTGTGCGCGAATTGGCGAGCACGGAATCCCCCCTCGTGATCGTCATCTGGTTTCCGATGGTCTCGGGACTGCTGAGTTTGCCCCTGGTGCTGCTAAATCCGGTCGTACCGAGCGGTAACGAGCTGCTCGTGTTGTTGGCAATTGGCCTGTGCACCCAGGCCGGGCAATTGGGCCTCACCGAAGGACTGGCGCGCCTACCGGCGGCCCGCGCCACCCCCATCGGCTACGTGCAGGTGGCCTTCGCCAGTCTCTGGGGCTGGTGGGTGTTTGGCGAAAAACTGGGGTCCACCACCCTGCTGGGCGGGGGATTGGTGCTGCTAGCGGCGCTGCTGAGTCAAACAGGCATTGCTCAAGCCCGGGGCGCATCGGGCAAGGGCAAGGGATAGGTGAGCCAATCGGCACTGCCGTCCTGGCGGATCAAGGGGCGGGCCAATCGCCAGGTCTCCTGGCGCTCACCAGCCTGGAGATAGAGGTCGAAGGGACTATCCACCCGAATCGGATCGCCACTCAGGCGCCAATCAAAGCGACCCGTCAAGTGCCAACCCTTGGCCGTGCCAATCGCGATCGGCTCCTGGGACTCCAGCCGCACCCGACTCACCTGGGGCCGACCCATGGGTTCCAACTGGATCGCCCGGGCCACATCCAGCTGAGTGGTTTGGATCTGCTCGGCCAGGGCTGATAAGAGCACGCTGCGGGGAGGTTGGCCCAGGGCATTGCAGCCAGCCAACAGCAGTCCCGAGGCCAGCGCCAGCGTGACAAGGGTCCGCCTTAAACGGGGGACAAGGCTCCTGAAGGGCAGCATGGGGAGATTGCACGGGTCCCCATGATCGGCTGGCTGCGGGGTCAAGTCGCCGAACCTTGGCGGGCGGGCCACCGCTGCGGACTCCTACTGATCTGTGGAGGCATTGGCTATGAGGTGCAGCTGACCCTGCGGCAGTGGGCACGGTTGCCAGCCGCCGGTGGCGATCTGAGCCTGCACATCCACCACAGTGTCCGCGAGGATGGCTGGACCCTCTTCGGATTCGGCGATCGTCAGGAGCGTGATCTTTTTCGGGATCTGGTGGCCGTAAGTGGCGTGGGTCCCCAGATGGCCCTGGCCCTGCTTGGAGCCATGGAGGTCGACGAACTGGTGCGAGCCATCGCGGCAGCGGACCTGCGGCGACTCAGCCAGGCGCCGGGGGTGGGCAAGCGCACGGCGGAGAGGCTGGCGGTCGAACTGCGCAGCAAAGTTCAGGCCCGCTTTCCCCAGCTGCTGGCGGCAGATCCGGGCCTAGGGGCCGATTGGGCGGACGACAGCCAGGGGGAAACCTTGGCCAAGGGCTGCCGTGCCGAAGTGGAACTCACCCTTGGGGCCCTGGGCTATGAACCCTTGGAAATCCAACGGGCCTGGCGGGCCGTTGCCGGCGAAGGTCAGGCTGGCCTGGTAGACAGCGACGACTGGCTGCGCGAATGCCTGCGATGGCTGTCCCGGTCCTTAGCTTGAAATTCGCTGCCCAGGGCACTCGGCCAGGTAAAGTAGATGATTCGATCAAAAGGGGCTACGAGCAGTCCATGCCGCTGACCACCACCCGCAAACAAGAACTCATCAACACCCATCAGACCCATGGCACCGACACCGGGTCGGTGGAAGTGCAGGTGGCGATGCTGAGCGACCGCATCAATCAACTTAGCGGCCACCTTCAGAAAAACATTCACGACTTCTCTTCCCGTCAAGGACTGCTCAAGATGATTGGTCGTCGCAAGCGGCTGCTCTCTTACCTGCGCCAACAAAACGATAAGCGCTATGCAGCGCTGGTCGAAAAACTCGGCATCCGCGGCTGAGGCGGGCCATGGCCCGCCCACCTAAACCCTCCGCCTTCGGCTCGAAGACGGTCAAGGCCCAAACGGGACCCAAATCACCTCGGCCATCCCAGATTCCCGAGGCGGTTTCCCGGCGAATGGCACGACGCATCGGCCTTTCCACGGGACTCCCCACCCTGTTGGGCATGATTGTGTTTGTTGCCAGTTATTTTTTAGTAAGCCGCCGCCTGATTGACATTCCACCAGTGGTCACCCTGGGATTGTCAGGAGGATTTTTTTTGCTCGGCCTGATAGGTCTGAGTTACGGCGTGCTCTCAGCCAGTTGGGAAGACGCACCTGGCAGCCTGCTGGGCATTGAGCAGATTGGCCTAAATCTCAACCGGCTCAAGGCCTCCCTCAAAGCTGGGAGAACTGGCAACAGTTAAGGCACAGTTAAGGTCAAGAATTCCCAAATGTTTGGCACCAATGGCCCGGCCTACGGCCCGATGGAGCCCAAGTCCCGGCCCTGATCGGGTCCAGGCCCTGGCCAGCTCAAAAATCCCGGTCGGTAAGAATTTCACAGCCATCACTGCTGACGACAATGGTGTGCTCCCACTGGGCCGAAAGTCCACCATCCACCGTGACTAC
>CANGZM010000005.1 GCA_947458155.1 Synechococcaceae cyanobacterium
CAGCCGCCCCCTCAACCCCCACCATCACTTCCTCCACAACCCCCACCATCACCTCCTCCGCCAGCGCTAGGCGGCGGCGGCAGCCAGGTGTTGAAGTCGGCGGCCAGGACCTCGGGCAACGCCGCCAAACCCAGAACGGAATAGTCCGTCAACAGGCCCGGCCCTTGCTCAGGGACAGTGGACAGTAGGTTTGTCGCTGAACGGTTCGATGGCCCGGCGTGGAGGACATCAGTCCCCACAACCCTGACAAATATATCAAAAATTGCAGGAAGCCGGTGGGATGGTTCAGCACCATGCCCATTTGTACGCGCACCAGGCCCAACGCCAACACGGGTCCCAATACCAGAAGCCAACAGCAACTGACCAACATGGCTTGGCGGGGGCGCATAACTAGACCCGTATCCACCAAGCGCTGACGAATGGGGACAAAGAGATTGGCCTCTCCCGCGACAGAACTGAGCACAGCGGCGACGGAACTGTTGCTGCACCGCAAACCCGAAACCACGGATTGCTCCACCGGATCTAACGACTGCCACTGATCGTTCTTCACCTTGGGGGTTTGGGTGGCTGGATCCAAGACAACCCTGCCTAGATCGAACAACTTGAGCAGGGCAGTCTGCACAACTTTGACCTCTTTGCCATCGAGATAAGCTGATTCATAGGCTGAGAGTTTATCTGAATTATGAGGATTTTAGATCATCGTGTGCCTCAGCCTTTCTCTTAATTTTCCCGTCAAAATGACCGCCAAAATGGCGATCAACCCATAGAACAAGAAAAAATCGGGACCGTTGAGGGAAAGCGGGAATGAATTGTTCGGCTGACGGGCCGACTGGAAACCGGCCACCATCAGGGAAAGGGCCCCCAGTCCAAAGGCAAGCCGAAGGGAGGGGAAGCGAATCGCGGCCAGCCGAATCAGCCGCAGGGGCCAAGTAGGGCGCGGGATCAGCCAATGGCGATCAGCATTGAGCCTCACCAATCGGCTGACTAAGGCGAAATTCACCTCCAAGGGGGGGCCAGATGTCCGCGGGGGGCTGCTCGCCAAAACCGGACCGGTAACTCTCCAGGGTTTGGGCATACGAGCGTTTCATGGTCTGCTGCTCACCCCTGCCGCCCCCGGAGGGATGGTGATGGAGCGCCGTACCCAGAACCCGGGGGCAAAAGTCCTCCCAATAGGTGTGGGTCCATAGCAGATGCTGGTGCCAGGCCTGATCCACCGGGTTGGAGGGACTGACAGGATGGCCAGCCTTCACCGCCAGATAAACAAAGCGACGATATTCGTCGATGACACGATGGGCATGGTTCAAGGTCCAGCAGTTTTCACGGGCAAGTTTACGGGCGAAAGATGGGGGAGATCCTGGTGGTTCAAAGGCATAGGACTGCAGGGCCATATAGAGCCGATCAGAATCCCTCTTGCTACCAAACAAATCTGGATTGGGAGATAATAGATCGAGCATGAGTACGAGGGGGAAGAGACTAGCTTCATCCTGAAGTGCCTCTATTTTTCGTCAATAGTGGGCCAATAGAAACAAGTGCAAGAATGGGTAAATCAGCCAGGCTCAGCTATGCTGGCCGGCTAGATTGATGCCATCAATGAAGGAGTAAAATCCAGGATTCGACATAATGAGTCTTCAAATCTGAGCCAAGACTGCTGCAAAACCGTGTTCGATCAGCCCCAGGGGATTAACCGCGTGGGCCTGCCGTTTTAGCTGCGGTTGCGGGGCGGTAGGGGTGAGCCAAATCGCAGGGCCTGGCGCCAACGTCCGGCCTGGATCCAGGCCCCGGCGGCCACCAAGGCCAAAGCCAGGCAGGCGGCCCCGGCAGGGGTGGGGCCCCACCAAGCGGCGGCCACCAAGGCCAGGGCCGTTGCCACTAAGGCGCCAGGCCGCAGCAGCGCCAAGCGCCGATCGGCCGAGCTGCAGCTGCGGCAGTGGCGGGTGTGGCTCTCATAACGCTCCAGCAGGGGTTGGACGCCAAGCCGATCCGGCAGGGGCGTCTGGGGGAACGGACCGCCGCCCACCCGATCCACCCATTCGTGCAGGGCACGGACGTAGAGATCGGAGCGGGTGGCCAAGTAGCAGGCCTGGGCGAGGGAGGTGCCACCGCCCCTCTCCTCCAGCACCCGCTCTTGCCAATGCAGGAACAGCTGGTCGTCTTCGAGCACCACGTGGTTGCCGAGGTGTTGCAACCACTCGGGCCGCAGTTTCAGCAACCGACCTGGCCAGGGGGAGCCGAAGAAAAAGGGCAACCGCACAAACAGTCGGCAGGACCCTCTGTGGATCGGGGTGGCGTAGACCACCGTCTGGAAACGGGTGCCCCCCTTGGTGGTGAGGTCATGGATCATCAGGCTGGGGCCTGTGAACACGGTGGTCTGGCTGCCAAGACTGCCGCGGCGGGGCCCTTCCTGCCATAGACCACGGAACCCCTCCGTTCCACTGGCGGTGAGTTCAAGGTCCACCGGACCGGCAGTCTCACGCTTGCCCACAGTGGCGTGGTGGGTGAAAGGCACATGGCTCACATCGAGCACGTTCTCCAGCAGGGTGAGGGCGTCGTAGGGCAAATCGCGGAAGGAATCCTGGACGGTCCAGGCGGTCGGATTCTCTTGCAGCACTGGCACCAGGGGCAAGGGCACGGCGTCGGCCGCAGCGGGATCACCGCTGAACACAAACAGCAGACCTTGGGCGGCGGCGGTGGCGTAGGACCGGCAACGGCTGCGCAGGGTGTCGATGCTGGCGCCAGGATTGGCCTGGGGGATGGTGGTGCAGCGCCCCTCACCGTCAAAGCACCAACCGTGGTAAGGGCACTCCAGCTCGCCCTGGTCATTGAGGCGCCCCTGGGAGAGGGGCACGAGCCGGTGGGGGCAGACATCGGCGAACGCCCGCCAACGCCCGGCCTGGCGGTCGTGCCAGAGGACCAAATCCTCGGCAAGCAAAGTGAAGGCAGTGGGACGGTCCTGCGGCAGATCCTTGAGGAAGGCCACCGGGTACCAACTGCGGCGCCAGATCAAATCGTCGGCAGGCATCGCAGCACAGGGATGGAGAAGACGATGCTGGCAGGATTTGATCAGCACTGGGCCGCAAGTACCCAGGATGATGGATTTATCGGCAGTTCACGGTGGCGTGGGGACCGCCTACATGTGGTAGGTGTGACGACTGATTGTCTGGAAGGACAGTATGCCATTCAATTTCTGGCCCGACATCACTAGGCGCTGGCTAGCTAGAACCCAGGAGGACATAGGCGAATTTCAGGATATTGCTCGGCCCATGGCCGTAAGCGATCGTGGAGAACCTGCCTCAAATTTTGGCAAAGGGGATGGTTGGCAAACTCTTTTTTAACGACAAGAAAATCACCGCACTCCATGTCCAGCTTGTAGGGCAATACCTTCTGAGTTGAATTATGTAAATTGGCACTAAAAATAGAAGCAAAAGAGGTTGTTAGTTCCGTTTCATTCCTGCCCTCCCATTTTTCCATATCATAGCGAAAAATACTTGAAGGTGAATTCCATAGTCCCAGGCTTTTTGCATAGTCTTCAAAAATCGGGAAAGCCCCTTCTGGCAGGGCAAGGGAGGGGTATGCAGCTATGTCTTCTAAGGTTAACTCCCGGTTGATCGAAAAGAGTGGATGGGATTCAACCGTGATCAGGTAGCAGGGGAAGTAGGCCAGGGGAAAGCTGGCTAATGTGCTGTCATCGGCAGCCGGGCAATCCGAGAAGGGTGCAATCAAAGCATCCAGTACGCCATCGCGGAGCATGGAGAGGGGTTGGGCCACATGCATGAAGTCATGGTTGCCCAAGACATAGTCTTCTATCGGTGTTGAAAAGTAGGCTCGCCCTGACCAGAACATCGCATCAACTCTCAATGGGCGATAGCTTTTCCAGCGATGATGCTGGTGAACATTTCGCTCTAGATTGATCAGGTCTGTGTTGCCAGTGATAACGTACTCGTTATTTACTTTTTTTACATTTAAGAAAAAAGCTTCACAGCATTTATGAAGGTTGCGACTGATTGTGGATTGGTTGAGACCTGTCCGCTTGGCAACTTCATCGCCTGTGCGGAGCCACATCAGATAATCGAGGCAAGCAAGGGTGTGAATTTCTACCATGATTAAACTGTCCAAGACGACAGAAAGTGCGGATTGAAAAATGCCTAGAACTTAAACCAAAAACGCACTATTCTTATTTGTAGAAAACTGCCTGGTCATAACAGTTGCTGCCGATTTCGCTCCGACCCATGTCTTGCGGAGGGCTAAGCCAGGGGCTGCGAGAACCCTTTCAAGACAAGATCTGGACGCATTCCGCGTCATCAAAACGGCTAGCCATACGTTCCAGCTTGTGGCGTTCTTCGTTAGTTCGGGTGCAGGCAAAGCCGTAACGAACCCGCACCCGCTCGGAGGCCTCCTGGAGGGCAGCGATTCCCTGGATTCTGAGGGTGGATACCGGCAGGCTTTGGCCGGGCCGCAGCCGCTGCAGGATCACTGTCGAAGGGGAATAAAGAGCGCTGGTGCTGCCATCCGGCCACTCCAGGGTGAGATGAACTTCAGGCATGGATGTCCCTCAGCAATTCACTGATTCTGACCTGACGGCCCCAGGCAACCCGTAAATTCGATGATGCGAAAATGTCATATTGATGAAGTCGAAAAGTCATCTGGTTGAAGCGGTAAAGCCCGTCAAGGCTTCCCCTCCTGGCCACAGCAGCGAGCGGGCCCCGGCCTGGATCAACGCCACCGACGCCGGGCCTGGCCCGAAGCGGCCGATAGGCCCGCACCACAGCTCGGGGTGGGGCGCCACGGCGGCCTCCAGATCGGCGCTGGCGGCTGGGTCTACCACCAGCAAGTAGCCATAGCTGGGGAAACAGGTCAGCCAGGCTTCCAGCGCCACCCCAGGAGGCGATTCGATGGCTTCCAGGTCAAGCTGCAAATGGCACCCGGCCGCCTCCGCCAACATCACCGCCGTTCCGGCGATGCCGCCCATGCTCACGTCCTTGGCGGCCCGTACCACCCCCGCACCGGCCAGTTGCACCAGCAGCTCAAGGTGGGCCCGCAGGCGCGGGGGATCGGCTTGGGTCGCCGCATCCCAGAAGGGGTAGTGGCGATGGAAAGCGCCTTGGTGGTTTGCCAGCAGACAGCAGATCTGCCCCGGCCGCGCCAGCCGGGCCGAGAGCACAGGCCCCGGGGCCGTGCCCAACACCGCTACCGAGAGGGCCGTGTAAGGGCTCTGCAGGTTGGTATGGCCCCCCACCATCGGTACCCCGAATTTGTCGCAGGCAAAGCCCATCCCCTCCAGCAACGCCTGAGCAGGTTCCGGCCCCTGGCTCCAGAGGCTGTTGACCAGGGCCAGGGGCCGCCCGCCCATGGCGGCGATGTCGTTGAGGTTCACCAGCACGGCACTCCAGCCGGCGAACCAGGGGTCCTCGGCCACCAGCTGGGGGTGCAAGCCTTCGCAGGCCAGCAACAGGGGACCCGGGACTGCCGGCACCAAGGCGGCGTCATCCCCCAGGCCCGCCGCCGCCCCCAACGCAGGGAAGGGGTGGTGGGCAAAGAGGCTTGCCGGTGCCTGGATGTCACGCTTGCCCAGCAATCCTTCCAGTTGGGACAATCGCTGGACCAAGCCGTCCAGATCGGCCTCCGCCCTGCTTCGGTCCCTCTGGTTCTGATGCGCCCCGCCGCTGGCCTCGCCTTCCAGGCCGTCTGCTTGTGACCTCATGCCGCCATCAGGCCAGGGCGCCGTTGGCTTGCAGGCTCGTAATAGGCCAGATCGGCCTCCATCAGATGGTGGCGGACGCCGCGGATGTCCATGGACTCCAGCGAGTGCCAGTGCAGGCGCTCGAAAAAACGCACGTTCTGGAGTTGCACCGTCGCCAGGAAGCGCTGGGCGCCCCAACCGTGGGCCGTCGTCACGGCCTTCCAAATCAGCCCCTTGCCGATCTGGTTCTGGCGGCGGTAGCTGTCCTTCACCCCCAACCGCCCGCCGTACCAGATTCCGGCTTTCTCCTCCAGGATCCGCACCACCCCAACCACCCCGAAGAACTGGGCGGCGCCGGGATAGATGGCGGCGATGGGGTAGGCGTGGTCATCCCGGTCATCGCGGTCGTGCTCTTCGAAGAGGTGCTGCTCCTGGCAGAAGATGGTGCTGCGCAGTTGCCAGTAGCCCTGCATCAGCGGGGAGGTGGTTTGTAACAGGTGGAAGGAGAAAAGGCCGGAATGGGTCGTCGGCGAGAGTCGAAAATCTTCCGCATCGACGCCAATGCCCAAGCGCACAGAAGGGGTAAAGGCCGCCGGTGCCGAACAGGGACTGGAGCCGATCTTGAGGCTGTTGCCGTCCAGGAAAGGCATGGTTAGGCCTGCTGTTCAAACAAAGCCAGGGCGGAGCAGGCCCCGCATTTGGCGCAGCCCGCCGCCATCGCCTCCGCCCGCAGGTCGGAGGCCCGCAGCAGTGCCGCTACGGCCGTGTACACCTCAACCATGAAGGCGGTGCTGGGGGCTGGATGGTCTTGCAGGGGTGTGCCGGCAATGGGCACAAAAGGCACGACGAAGGGATAGACCCCCAGCTGAATGAGGCGTTCGCTACAACTAATCAGACTCTCAGCGCTGTCGCCCAGGCCCGCCAGCAGGTAGGTGGTCACCTGGCCGCGGCCGAACACCGCCACCGCCTGGCCAAAAGCTTCGAAATAGCGATCGAGGCTGAGTTCCGATTTGCCCGGCAGGATTCGGCGCCTTACCGCTGCTTCCACCACCTCAAGGTGCATACCGAGGCTGTCCACACCCGCGTCTTTCATCAGCCGATACCAGCTGGGGTCCTCCGGCGGCTCGCACTGGCCCTGGATCGGCAGATCCACCCGCGCCTTGACGGCCAGGGCGGTTTCGGCCATCAGCCGGGCGCCCCGGTCTTCGCTGTTGGGGGTGCCGGTAGTCATCACCAGTTGGCGCACGCCATCGAGCCGCACGGCCGCTTCCGCCACTTCGGCCACCTGCTGGGGTGTTTTGCGCACCAGCGTGCGCCCCTCCTCCAGGGATTGCTCGATGGCACAGAACTGGCACGATTGGCTGCGGTCACGAAAACGAATGCAGGTTTGCTGCAGGGTGGTGGCCAGCACATCGCGGCTGTGCAGCAGGGCGATGGCGCGGTAGGGGATGCCCTCTACTGTCTCTAGGCCATAAAAAGCTGGTTCGGGCGGGACCTGGACCTGGGCCAGCACGGTGGAAGCCCCTTGGGCCAGGCTTAAGGAGCCGTCGGCTGCGCTGTGCAGCTGGTAGGGCGACGCCTGGGAGCGGGCGTTGTAAACCGGCACCATCACGGTGGTGCCGTCGATCGTCAGGGCCCGGTGGTCGGAAGGACCGGCTCCCCCCCGGCGTCCCTGGTTGCCCGGCACGGCCGGATCGACCACGCCATGGACTTGCAATTCGGTGAGCAGGGTGCCCAAGCGGGGCTCAGTGTCAGCCATGGGCCACCTCCCCAGCCAAAGCAAGGCCGCTGGGACGCTCGGGTGCCAGCGGCTCCGGCGCAGGTGATGCCGCTTGGAGAGGCTGAAAGGAGTGGGGGGGAGAGAAAGAGGGGGGGGGCGGAATGGTTGCGGGCTGGGCCGAAGCGGGGACGGCAGGCGAGCCCGGGGCGGCGGCCAGGGGGGCTGGTTCGTGGTGGCTGTGGGGCCGGCGGTCATGGCGCAGTCCCAGCAGGTCGGGCCGGCTGTAGTGCCCGACGCTGTCCATCATGCGTTTGCGCTTGGTTATTAGGTCGAAGTCGAGCTCGGCGATGGCCAGGCCCTCGCCCTCGCCCAGGGGTCCGGCCAGGTAGCGGCCCTCCGGACTGATTACCGCCGTGTGGCAGCCCCCCTGGAAGGCCCGCTGTAATGAGACATCGGGCGTGATGCTGGCGTAGTCGCTGGGATCGAGCCAGGCGGTGCTGCACACCACAAAACAACCGGCTTCCAGGGCATGGTGCCGCATAGTCACCGCCGTCTGCTCAGTGAAAATGGGGCCCACCAGGGACCCCGGAAACTGGGCGCAATGGATTTCTTCCCCCTGGGTCATCAAGGCGAAGCGAGCCAGGGGGTTGTAGTGCTCCCAGCAGGCCAGGCTGCCGATACGGCCCAGGTCGGTGGCTACCACCTGGAGGCCGGCCCCATCCCCTTGGCCCCAGACCATGCGCTCATGATAGGTAGGTGTAATTTTGCGACGTTTAAGCAGCAACTCCCCCTTGTCATCGATCAGCAATTGGGTGTTGTAAAGGCTGCCCCCATCCCGTTCGTTGATGCCCAACAAAACATGCAGGCGCCACTGGCGCGCCGCGGCGGCAATGCGGGCCACCTCGGGCCCCTCCACGACGACGGCCTCTTCGTAGAGCTTGAGATGGGCGCGGCCCATCAGCACCGCCGGCTCAACAAACGAGAAATAGGGGTAATAGGGCAGAAAAGTCTCTGGAAAAACAACCAACCTCACACCTGCGGCCGCAGCCTCGGCCATGGCCGCCAGCACCCGGGCGACCGAGCCCTCCAGACTGAAGAGCACCGGTCGGATTTGGGCGGCGGCTACGAGGATTGGATCGGCCATGGGCTGGCGAGTGAGGCTGCGGGGGTTAAGGAAAGGAGTACAGGTGAGGTAGGGCTCAACCCGCCATTGATTGGGCTGGCTTTAGAGGGTCCAGGTGTCCAGAATAAAGGCCCCTTCCTTACGATGCAGCAAAATAATGTCCAGCACATCCAGGGGGTTGACCGGAGTGATGCCGGGAATCAGGGCCCCTTCACCATGGCCGTAAAGCGCTTGGAGGGCGAAACGGCAGGCATAGACCTTGCCCCCTTGGTCCATGAATTTTTGCAGGCGGGCGTTGAAGTTGAGATGGCCATCAAAGGCAGCATCACCCAATTTAGGGAAACCGCGCTGCACCCCCAAAGTGACGCCAGGCCCATAGAGAAGAATCGAGGTTTCAAAGCCTTTGTTAATCAGGCGACTGGCTTGGAGTAAATTAACCAAACCAATCGAACCTTCAAAGGCAACTGTATGGAAAGTGACCAGGGCTTTTTCACCAGGTTCCGCTTTGACATCGGGGAAGACTTTTTGCTCGTAATCAACAAGAAAATCCCCCGGCTGATTGGCGGGACGGGTCACTTCAGGCATGGGGAGCAGGGCCAGGGGCGCAGAACTGGGGCAGATTGCACGGCCAGCCCCTAAGTTTGTGTAGCGATTGCAACCAGTCCGATTAATTTGGTGGCTATGGCTACCGGAATTTAGCCATTTTCACATCAGAATTCTTTTATTCCTTTGGCCGATTCGCTGTGCCCTTAGCAGCGACACCCCCATTTCCCGCCGCTGTCCCCGCCCAGGCGGCAACAGTCGCCTCGACAGTCCCGCCACTGCCGTCCTCCTCGCCGGTGGTCATCATCGGCGCCGGTCAGGCGGGCCTGGCCATGGCGGCCTGCCTGAAGCGCCATGGCATCCACGCCCTGGTGCTGGAGAAGAACCGCATCGGCCATGCCTGGCAGCACCAGCGCTGGGACAGCTTCTGCTTGGTGACACCCAACTGGCAGTGCCGGTTGCCTGATTTCCCCTACGACGGCGACGACCCGGAGGGTTTCATGGTGCGCGACGCCATCGTCGACTACGTGCGTCGCTTTGCCGCCCACCTCGATGTTGATGTGCGTGAGGGAGTCAGTGTCCAGGGATTGCAGCGCAAGGGGGAGGGCTATCGCCTCAGCACCAGTGCCGGCCAAGTGCATGCCGACCAGGTGGTGGTGGCGATCGGTGGCTATCACCACCCCAAGCGCCACCCCCAGGCCCAGCGACTGCCCGCCAGCCTGCTGCAGCTCGATGCCCGCGACTACCGCAACCCCGACCAGTTGCCTGGGGGGTCGGTGCTGGTGGTCGGCAGTGGCCAGTCGGGCGCCCAGATTGCCGAAGACCTCTTCTTTGCCGGTCGCCGCGTCCATCTCAGCGTCGGTTCGGCGCCGCGTTCGCCCCGCCGTTATCGCGGCAGGGATGTAGTTGATTGGCTGGAGCGCATGGGCTATTACGCCATGCCGATCCACGAGCATGCCGATCCCAAGGCAGTGCGGTCCAAGACCAACCACTACCTCAGCGGTCGGGATGGCGGCCACGACATCGACCTGCGCCGCCATGCCCTCAATGGCATGCAACTGCATGGGCGCCTGCTGGAGCTCAGCGACCAAGGAATCCAGTTCGCCGACGACCTGGAGGCGAACCTGGACCAGGCTGATGCCGTGTTCAACCGCATCGGCCAGAGCATCGATCTATGGATCAGCGATCAGGGCCTCGACGTTCCCCCCCAGGATCCCTACGAACCCTGCTGGCGTCCGCTGCCTGGCCCTGCCCCAGCCCTCGACCTGGCGGTCGAACCCCTGGCCGCCGTGATCTGGTGTACGGGGTACAGCAGCGATTTCAGCTGGGTTGACGTGCCGGTCTTCGATGGCGCGGGCTACCCCGCCCACGAGCGTGGCGTCAGCCCCAGCCCGGGGCTCTATTTTCTGGGACTGCCCTGGCTGCACACCTGGGGCTCGGGCCGCTTCTGCGGCATCGCCGAAGATGCCGGCCACCTAGCCGAGGTGATCCGGCTGCGGCGGGTGCGCGGTGATGCCTTGCAGGAGCGGTTGGTTTGCACGGCCCTACTGGGCTCCTGAGCCCCGCTGGTTTGGGGGTGCCGCTTCAGTGGGCTGGTTCAGTGGGCTGGTTCAGGCGTGCCGGTTTAGGGGGCCAATACCCGCTCCACCAAGGTGGCCCAATAGCTGGCTCCGATGACCAGTAATGCGTCATTGAAGTCGTAGCGGGGATTGTGCAGCAGGCAGCCCCCCGTGCCCGGGCCATTGCCGATCCAGCCGTAGGCCCCCGGACGGGCCTGCAGCATGTAGGCGAAGTCTTCGGCGCCCATGGTGGGGGGGAGGTGGGTGTCGACCCGCTCGGCTCCGACGACGGCCGC
The DNA here is from genome assembly GCA_947458155.1 of Synechococcaceae cyanobacterium. Lineage (GTDB taxonomy): Bacteria > Cyanobacteriota > Cyanobacteriia > PCC-6307 > Cyanobiaceae > Cyanobium. Next base: position 10,919 of record CANGZM010000005.1, read on the forward strand.
CATGGCGGCGGCGGCGGTGGCCGCCTCGGCGGCGCTATTGACGGTGGGAGGATAGCCGGGAATCAGCCGCAGTTCGGCCTGGGCGCCATGGGCCGCCGCCACGCCCGCGCACAGGCTCTGCAGGCGCCCATGGATGGTCTGCCGCACCTCATCGCGGAAATAGCGCAGGCTGCCCCGCAGCACCACACTGGCCGGAATCACATTACAGGCTTCGCCGCCATGGAACTGGGTGACGCTCACTACCGCTGCATCCGCGGCGGCGATGTTGCGGCTGGTGATCGTTTGCAGGGCCTGCACCAGGGCGCTGCCGGCCACGATCGGATCGATGCCCTCCTCGGCCATGGCGGCATGGCAACCGCGGCCGCTCAGTTTGATTTCAAACTGGTCGCAGCCCGCCATCATCGGCCCAGGGCGCACGGCAAAACGCCCCTCCGCCAGGCCGGGCCAGTTGTGCAAACCGTAGACCGCCTGCACCGGGAAACGCTCAAACAGGCCCTCCTGCACCATCACCCGGCCGCCGCCCTCGTTTTCTTCGGCCGGCTGAAAGATCAGCACCACGGTGCCGTCAAAGCGTCGGCTTTCGGCCAGGTACTGGGCGGCCCCCAGCAGCATGGTGGTGTGGCCGTCGTGGCCGCAGGCGTGCATGCGGCCCGGGTGGCGGGAGCAATGGGCAAAGGTGTTGGCCTCCGTGATCGGCAGGGCATCCATGTCGGCCCGCAGGCCGATGCCGGTCTGGCTGGTGCCGGCCCGCAGCACCCCGACCACGCCAGTACCGGCCAGGCCGGTGTGCACCTCACAGCCAAAGCTGGCGAGCCGCTCGGCCACCAGGGCGGCGGTGCGGTGTTCTGCGAAGGCCGTTTCGGGATGGGCGTGCAGGTCCCGACGCCAGGCCGCCATGGTGGGGGCCAGGTCCTGCAGGCGGGCGATCAGCGCCATGGGGGGCGCCTCAGGCCGCCAACACCGGCGACGCGGTACCCACCAGCTGGCGCAGGGTGATAATTACCCGCTCCTGTTGCTCGTCGCCCAGTTCGGGGAAGATCGGCAAGCTAAGGACTTCGACACAGAGGCGCTCGGTGACCGGCAGGCTGCCGGGTCCGTAGCCCAGCTCGGCGTAGGCCGGCTGGCGATGGATCGGGATCGGGTAATAGATGATCGTGATCACCCCTTCTTCCTGGAGCTGCTGCTTGAGCCAATCGCGGCAACAGGCTTCCGGCAGGCCGAAGCTGGCACTGTCGTTGGAGGGGGTGCAGCGACCGGCACAGCGGGCCTGATCGGCGGGACAACCCGGCACCCGCACAACGAATTGGTTCCAGCTATGGCCGTCGGGGCCCGCATCGGCGAGCTGGAGGTTGGGGAGGTCGCCGAGGGCTTCCCGGTAACGCTGGGCGATGCGGCGGCGCCGTTCCACCCACAGGGGCAGGTGGGGCAACTTGACGTTGAGGACTGCCGCCTGCAGGGCATCAAGGCGGCTGTTGTAACCCAGGTCGGTATGGAGATAACGGCGTGGCATGCCATGCACCGCCAGCTCCCGGATGCGTTGGGCCAGGCTGCTGTCGCGGCAGACCACGGCCCCGCCATCACCGGCGGCCCCCAGGTTCTTGGTGGGGAAAAAGCTGAAGCAGCCGGCATCCCCCCAGCTACCCACCGGGCGCCCGGCCCAGCTAGCGCCGCTGGCCTGGGCGCAATCTTCGATCACCCGCAGGCCATGGCGCAGGGCGATGGCGTTGATGCGTTCCATGTCCACCGGCCGGCCAAAGAGATGGACCGGCAGCAGGGCGCGGGTGGCGGGGGTGACGGCCGCCTCGATGCGATCGAGATCGAGCAGGTAGCTAGCTGGATCCACGTCCACGAACACCGGCGTGGCCCCCACGGCGCTGATGGCCTCGGCGGTGGCGAAAAAGCTGAAGGAGGAGGTGATCACCTCGTCTCCCGGGCCAATCTCCAGGGCCCGCAGGGCCAGGGTGAGGGCATCGGTGCCGCTGTTGCAGCCGATGGCGTGGGGGACGGAGCAGGCCGCGGCGAAGCTGGTCTCGAAGGCGTTGACCACGCCCCCGCCGATGTACTGGCCACTGCGCAACACCTGCAAAACAGCCTCATCAAGGCTGTCGCCGAGCTGCCTCAGCTGCTCTTCGAGGCTGAAGGGGGGAACGGGCATGCTGGCAACCTTAAGTCAAACGGGTAGTCCCGCCAGGGGTGGCTCAGGCCCACTCCGGCTCTTGGCCGGGATGCCATTTGATGTTGCAACCGATCGCCGCGATCTGCTCCCCCAGCGGCTTCCGCCCCGCCAGCAGGGCCGCCAGGGCGCCGCGCAGGTCCCGGCCGTCGCAGGGAGTGGGCTGGCCGGGGCGGCTGCCATCGAGCTGGCCGCGATAGGCCAGCCGGTGGGCACTATCAAACAGAAACAGGTCGGGCGTGCAGGCCGCCCGAAAGGCCTTGGCCACCGCCTGGCTGTCGTCGGCCAGGTAGGGAAAGGTCCAGCCATGGGCCTGGGCCTGGGCCACCATCTCAGCGGGTCCGTCCTGGGGGTGGCTGCTGAGGCTGTTGCTGCGGATGGCGATCAGGGCCGCCTGATCGCCCAGATCGCGGCCCAGGCGGCCCAGTTCGGCCTCGATGTGCTTGACGAACGGGCAGTGGGGGCAGAGAAACATCACCAACACGGGCCGACCCTCCAGGGCCAAAGCCTGGGGGATGGAGCCCACCACGGGGGTGAGGTGCTCCTGCAACACGGAAAACGGCAGGGCCGTTCCCAGGGGCAGCATGGTCGAGGCGGTGACGGCCATGGGGCGAAGGCGGCGGGTGGCGGTGGCCCTGGTGGGGCCAGCGGTCGGATCAAGAGCGATCATGCCGGGATTGCATCCCTGTTTTCGCGTGGCGCCCCGCCGGTTTCAGCGCCGTTGTCCCTCCGTATACGAGCGTGGCATCGCTGCGCTGTCCCTGACCCTGTTGATGCTTGCCGGCTGTGTGCCCCTGAGCCAGCGCAGCAGTGGCAGGGTGTTTCCCTTGCCGCGCCAGCGCAGCGGCGATGGCCTGGCGGTGGTGACGCGCCCCGGGGGGGAGGGGTTGCACATCTGGCTCGATACCGACACCGAAACCGAGGGGATCTGCCGGCCCCGCTGGAATCCGGATGCGGCGCGACTGAAGGGGGGAGATGGGCCCAATCCCCACAGCGGCGGGCGGGCGCCCCGCCAGGAGTTCTACGGGGCCCTGGAGTGGGGACGGGTGCGCTGGGCCCTGCGCCGCCAGATGGCCCAGCTATGCCAGGAAAAGGCTCCCCGCAGCCGCTTTGTCTGGGTGCCGCCCCCCAAGCGCGCTGAGGACCACCGCGATCCGCTGCCCCAACTGACCAAGTGGGACCTGCTCAGCAGTCCCCGGGCGGTCAATCGCGCCGAGAAACAGCTGCTTGGTCAGCCCCTCAAGCCCGAAGATCTCAAAGATGATCTGCCTGAGGAGGAGCCGCCGGGGCCTTGAGTAGGAGCCGCCGGCGACCAGAGAAGCAGCCTGCTCTGTCATACGGAGTACACGCCCGGGGCCCTGAGAAAAGCTTCAGGCGGGGTCCAGCAGCGCCACTGCCCCCCCGTAGCCGGCCGGTAGGTCCAGCCGCCAGCGCCGCAGCTGCGGCTCGATCGCCAGGGCTTGGACCTCGCTGGCCTGGGCCAAGCCCACCCCGCGCGCCTTGAGGCCCGCCTCCAGGGCGCACCAGCACTCCACAAAAGCTGAGGCGGCTTCGGCCGCTGGCAGGGCCAGCAACGATTCGACCTGGGCGGGAGCCAGGCAGCGCCGCGCGATGGGCCGCCAGTCAAGGTCAGGTTGCTGACGCTCCACATCGACACCCACCGGTGCGGCGGCGTGGAAGGCCAGCAGGATGAGTTCGCCGGAATGGGAGATGTTGAATTGGGGCGGTTTGCCTTGGGGCGTTGAGGGGCCAGGGTGCAGCAGCTGCGGCTTGCCGTGGGGGCCAGCGGCAAAGCGCAGGGCCGCCGGATCGCGATCCAGCCAGGCGCCCAACACCAGCCGCAGCACGCCGCGCCCCAACAGGGTGCGCTGGCGATCGTCAGGCCGCCGCAAACGGTTGATTTTTTCCTGCTCCTGGCACGACAGCAGGGCCTCCAGCTCCGCCGTGGCGGCGAGCATCTGCGGATCCCTGCAATCCACCCGCAGCAGCCAGGGCTCCAGTGGCGGGCCATCCCCCGACCGCTGGGCAGCAGGCCACGGCAGCGGCTGGCCCGGCCACCAGGGTTGGGGGCGCAGGGGTTGGAGTTGGGCTGGGCCTGCCATCGGTGGGTGGGTTGGTGGTGGCCTGGGGCACCTGCGGCCGTGTTTGTCCTGTTCCTACGAATAGTCACGCCGCCAAATCTCCCTTTGTCGTCCCTTCCCCTTCCCAATCATCACTCGATCTCGCCAATAACCAGGCTTCAGCAGGGTTTTCCAGGCGCTGCGGGAGAATCCCCCGATCGCACCCCAGCGCCGCCGGCGGCGTCAGACCCCCATGCTCCTCGATCTGCGCGGTAAGAAGGCCCTGGTCACTGGCATTGCCAACAACAAGTCGATCGCCTGGGGCATCGCCCAACAGCTGCACGCCGCCGGCTGTGAGCTAGGGGTCACCTATCTGCCCGATGCGAAGGGGCGCTTTGAGGGCAAGGTGCGCGAACTGACAGCGCCCCTGAATCCCAGCCTGTTCGAGCCCCTCGACGTGCAGGATCCGGCCCAGATCGAAGCACTTTTCGCCAAGCTGGCCGCCGGCTGGGGCTCTTTGGATGTGCTGATCCATTGCCTGGCCTTCGCCGGCAAGGAGGAGCTGATCGGCGATTATTCCGCCATCAGCCCTGAGGGCTTTGCCCGGGCCCTGGAGGTGAGCGCCTATTCCCTGGCGCCTCTGTGCCGCTATGCCAAGCCCCTTTTCAAGCCGGGCGCCAGCGTCATCACCCTCAGCTATCTGGGCGCTGAGCGCGCCATCCCCAATTACAACGTGATGGGCGTGGCCAAAGCGGCCCTGGAGGCCTCGGTGCGCTATCTCGCCGCCGAACTGGGCCCCGAGCACCAGGTTCGGGTGAATGCCATCAGCGCCGGCCCGATCCGCACCCTGGCCAGCTCCGCCATCGGCGGCATTCTCGACATGATCCACAACGTCGAAGCCAAGGCCCCCCTGCGCCGCACCGTCACCCAGGAGGAGGTCGGCTCCACCGCCGCTTTCCTGGCCAGCCCTTTGGCAAGCGGCATCACCGGACAGGTGATTTATGTGGATGGGGGCTATTGCATTACGGGGATGTGATTAAGGTGGGCTCAACAAGCGAAGGCAGGTCTGCTTATGGGTTAAAGAGTTTGAATAGGCTAAACATATCCAGTTGTTTAGATTAATAATTTTGGGCTATGCTGGCGTAGATAGATAAAAACCCAGTTAGCCCCATGCCTGCCTGCTTGCCCCTGCGGAAGGCCAGCCGCCTGACTTGCCCAGGCCACTGGCTTCGCTTCGCGCCCATGGTTGCCCTGGCGCTTGGCTTCTGCTGTCCACCGGCGGTCCATGCAGAGGGCGGCAAGCCAACGATCTGCTGCCGCACTTCCGGCGGCACCCGGGGCACCTGTCTGAATGTGTGGTCCCATCTGGTGCCGCCCAGCAACCGCTTCAATCCAGGCGGCAGCCGCACGCTGGCCTTGCTGCAAGGCCCCTCCTCCGAGCCCACCGCCATGATCGTGCAGTTGTTGTCGCCAGCAGGCGAGTTAGTGACTGGGCAGACCATGCCAGCCCAGCGAGTTGGCATCACTCTGATCTCCCTGCCCCAGGCGGTGGGCGCGCCCCTGAATCAAGCTTTGATCTGGGAGAGCTTTCCCAGTTGCCAGCCCAACAAACCCCCCACCCGCACCAGCCTGGTGGCTGATAGCAATCAAGAGCAAAGTGTCAGCCAGAAGCTGGTCGCCGATCTGGGTCAGTTCTGCGGCGGGATGGTGGACACCAAGCCCCTGCTGACAGCTTTGAATCTTGAAGACTACGCGGCGAAGCTGCCGGACAAACTGCCGGTTCGATGTGAAAAGCTTACAGGAAATTCGTTGGAGAATAGATAGTTCTAAAAGGTAAATCCGTTGCTTCAGTGCTTCTCAGGGCTGGCAGTTGAGACTGACCAAGCGCTCAGGCTGCATTCCCGGGAGTTCACGCCGCCCCCCGCATACCAATCTGCTCCATAATCCCCGGCAACATCAAGCCGAAGACCATGTACCAATGGCCATTACGCTGCTCCCGCACCTTGCCGTAGGCCTCGGCGCTGCCGTTGCCGCTGCTGGTTGGAAAGATCAGCACCAGGTCGTCGAACAGTTCTGGTTGATCTCCCTCCAACACGATCCAAGCTTCCCGCTCGCTGAGATGGGTTACAACTGCGGGCTGCGCAGAACCCTGCCGCTGTTTGCGCTTCAAGATGCAGTAATCAACAGACAGGGGCTGCTGCAGGGCCTGGGGCTGAGAGCTGGTGAGGGGCAAGGCGAGGTTGTGCGTGCCTTGGATGGCCCCGATCGTGAAGACCCGCAGGAGCTCTTGGGATCCCTTCACCGCCACGCTGTGATCGGCATCGATGCGCAGCGGCACGTCTGTAGCCCGAACCGTGGACTCCGCCGCCAGCACCTCACCACCTACGCTCAGGGATTCAATACGGGCGGCCAGGTTAACAGCCGATCCCACCACGCCGTACTTGGCACGCTGCCTGGAGCCGATCGTGCCGGCGATTACGTCACCCGTGCACAATCCAATTCCCATCTCCAGCGCTGGCAGCCCCTGTTGGGCATTGGTTTGATTCACCTTTTCCATGGCGATCTGCATTGCCAGGGCGCAGGCAACGGCGGCCTCGGCATGATCAGCGCGGACCAGGGGTGCCCCAAAAAGCACGAGGATGGCATCACCTTGAACTTCGTCGATCGTGCCGCCGTAGTCCTCGATGACTTGAAACATCGCATCGAAGTAGTTATTTAGCAGCTGCACAATCAGGGTCGGGTGGTGGTCTTGGCCTAGCAGGCTGAAATCCCTCAGATCGCTCATCAGCACGGTGACAGTTCGAAGCTCACTGACTGCCTGACTGGTCTGGCTGGCCTGGCTTTTGTCTAATAATTCACCGGCAACAGCTTTGGAAACAAACCGATCGAACTGGCTGCGCACATGCCTGTTCTGGAGCTCCAATAACATTCCCTTGATTTGCTGGTTGGCACCGCGGCGCAACCAGCCGGCGGCCGCCATCAGGCTGAAAGCCGCCAACGGCAGGGCCGCATCCAGCCACACCCCCAGGGCCAACAAGGCCGTCGTGGCCGCCACCGCCAGCAACAGGCCCGATGCCACCACCCAGAGACTGCGCCGCAGCCCTGGCACCCGTTCGCCGGCGACGATGCCAACCGCCAAGGCGAGCAGCAGCAGCCAGCGATTCACCGAGCCCGATGCGGCCTGGATTCCCATGGGCTGGCCGCGCTCCAGCGCCAACAGGGCGGCAAGCCGGTGGGCGTGAATTTCGACGCCGGAAATTGCGAAGCGCTGATCGCCCGCCCGGCCCCTGCTGAAGGGCACCGGGAAACTGTCCTTGCTGGAGGGGGCCACCACGCCGATCAGCACGATGCTGCCGCGCAGTTGCTGGATCTGCTGCGGGCTTAGCTGGTTGCGCAGCAAGCGGCCCAGGCTCGATTGGGGGAAGCTGCCAGGCTGGTGGAAAGCGAGCATGCGCTGCAGGTAGTGGTCATCGGTGACAGGGCTCTCCGGCAGATACCCCCCCGCCCCCTCGCCCAGATCCGCCAGCTGCTGCGGCTGTTGCTCCAGCCAGCGCGGCAGCTGCCTCTGCCCCTTGGCGATCTGCAGCAAGCGCATCGGCAGGGAGGCTTTGCTGGCTTGATCTGTGCCGACGACGTGCAGCAGATCACGGCGCACCAGCCCATCCTGGGGATCGGTGTAGAGATCGGCATAGCCCTGGCGGTGGGGCGGAGTGCCGGGGATTGCCCGCTTGCCATCGAGATCGAAGTAGACGGACACCAAGCGGGGGTTACTGGCGGCCAGCCGGCGCAACCTCGCCCCGCCGGCACCGACCGGCTGACCGCAGAACAGATCCAGCCCGATGGCCCGCACGCCGATCCGATCCAGCCGTTCGATCGCATCGGCCAGCAGCCCATCAGACACCATCGGTCCATAGCGCTTGAGATCGTCCTCGTCGATGCCGATGATGCGCACGGGGGTGGAGGCCCCGGAGGGCAGGGGCCGGAGCTGCACCGCCAGGTCGTAGGCGAGCAGGTTGAGCTGTTCAGTGAGTTGGCTCTGGCGCAGCAGCAGCAACAAACCAAAGGCGGCGAGGTAGGGACCCAGTTGCCGCACAATCCCTTGACGAGTCATCCCCTGCCGCAAAATCCCCTTTAGATGGGGGCCAATGGCGGGCGACGAACGGGCCACTAGAAGCGATAGACCAGTTTTGTATAGAAGCCGCTGCCGAGGATCCATTGGTCCCAGTAGGCCCTAGAGCCACTCTGGAACTGCCTGACCCAGCCCAATTCCAGTTCGCCATGCCGGCCCCGGATCCAGCGCAGCAGCAAGCCGCCGGCTCCGGAGCTATCGCTGATCGTGGCGCCCGGCACCTCGGTCCACACCTGGCCATTGCCGATGAACGGCACCAGCTGGAGAGCGTCCTGGCGACCCCGCCACAGCAACCAGGCCAGGTCGATGGTGCCCAGCAGGCCACTGTCGCCGCTCAGCACCTGCCCCGGCAGGCCCCGCAGGCCATTGTCACTGCCGAGACTGAAGCCCATGGGATTGGTGAGGGGATTGAAGGCCAACTGGCCGGCGGCCCGCAGGTTGAGTTGCCAGCGGGGGGCCAGCCACCAGGAGGCGGCGAGTTGGGATCCCAGGGCCCGGGCTTGATCCGGCTCGATGCCCAGAAATTGCAGCTCCTGCCGTTGGGCGGCGGTGGACCAGGCGCCGATGCCCTGCAGGCCATACAGATTGGCGTTGAAGGCCAAGGGGCCCGTGGATCGGTCGTAGGCCAGGCCGATGCGGGCGAAGCCGGTGCGCACCCAGCCAGCGTCCCCACCCCCGACGATTGCGGGGAAGCTGGCGCCGCTCAAATAGGCATCGTTGCGATTGACGCTAAGGCCGGCGAAGGCCGTCAGGCGATCGCTGAGCGATTCGTGCAGGGTGTACTCCAGCTGGCTGAACAGCTGCAGTTGGCGAAAGCTGAGGTCGTTCAGTGGCGGTGGCGCCTCCACCAGTGCCCGGCGGCTGGCCCCGAAGGCGGTGGTCAAGTTGAGCTGATCGAGCAGGGGCAGGGAGTAGCTGAGCGAGCCGTTGAGGGAGCCGATTTCGGGGTTGGAATCGGTGTTGATTTCGCCGAACAGCAGCAGGGTGTCGCCGTTGACCAGGGCCCGTTCCTTGACCAAGGTGGCAAGGCCCCGGAACTGGCCGCTGCCGCCGTTGCCGTCATTGCGCAGGGCCAGTTCACCCCGCAGGGGGTCAAGACCGGGCTCCACCGTGATTAACAGCTGGGCGCGGTTGGAGTCCTCACCGATGCGGTTGAGGTTGGTTTTGAGCAAGCCGACGCCGGATAGCTGCTGAATCCGGGTGAGCTGGGCCGTCAGGGTTGGTAGGTGCAGCACGCTGCCCTGTAGGGGCTTCAGCAGCCGCAATAGGCGCCGCTGCAGCCGTTGGCTGGAGCTGACGACCTGAATCGCTTCGATCTTGCCGGCTACCACTTCCAGTTCACCGGGTGGTGGGTTTGGCTGGGGGATGACGCGGCTGTTGATGTAGCCATCGGCGAACAGCCTGGAGCCCAGGGCCGTGGCACAGAGGTTGAGGCGGGCCTCTGGATTGGTGTTGCTGCTGCAGTCGGTCAGGATCCGAGACAGCTCAGCGGCGCTGTAGGGATTGAAGCCCCGCAGGCGCGGCAGAGTTGCGGTGGCGCCAGGCGCGGCTGGCTGGACAGGGGCTGGCGACTTGGGCCCGGAGGGGGAAGGCGAAACAGGGATGGACCGCTGTTGATTGGCCCCCGGCAAACGAATTGGCCCTGGCTGCAGAGGCGGCGCCACCAACTGGGCCAGCAAGGGAAACATTCGGTAAAAATAGGTGCGGGGTGGCCACCGGAATTGTTACCAGGGACTTCCGGTAAGGATCTTTCCTGCCCAATAGTAAGGATGGTTGAGCCCTTGGGCGAAAAGGATCTGCTCTTGCCGGGAAAGGCCTGCCACCAAGGTGGATTGGGCCTGGCCGGTGCGGGGGTCCGGTCCCACCAGGCGATCGCCCTGGAGCCGCACCTGGCCAAGCCGGAAGGCCTGCTGGGTGGCCTGCAGCGCCTGATCCTTGGTCAATCCGACCTTGAGGAAGCGATAGAGCTCGATGAAGAAGGCGGCGGTGGCGGTGTCATCCACCTCCCAGAGGGTGCCGATGCCGCTGCGGGCCCCGGCCTGGAGGGCCATGCCCACGAAACCCAACTCGCTTTGCTCATCGCCAAGGGCGGTGAGACAAGCACTCATGCTGATCAGATCCAGGGGGTAGCTGCTGTTACGGGATCGCAGGCGACGGCCCAGGTCCGCCAGGCTCAAGGTGGTGTTGGGGGTGTAGAGAACGCCGGTTTGGCCGGGCAGGAAATTGGCGTGGGTGGCGATGTGGAGTTGGTTGACTTGACTGCCTAGGGCCTGGTCGATCAGGGCTGTGGGGGTGAAATTGTCATCAAGCAGCAATTGGGAGGGATGCTCCTGGGCCAGGGCCTGCAGCTCCTGCCGCACCATGGGCAAGGGGCCAAGGCCATTGCTGAATTGGCTGGCCCCTGCTAACAGCATTTGCCCCCCTTGGGCCCGCTGGCCGGGATCGAGCTCAATCAACCCCAGCGATGGCGTGATGGTGAGGGCAAAAAGGTCGCCGAGCGGCCGACCCTCCACCGGCAGGGCGCCATAGGGAATGGCCTGCAGCCCCCGGTCCACCTCCAGCAACAGGGCGGTGACGCCCTGGGCGCGCAGCAGGGGCAGCAGGGGGCTGACCAGGGCCTTGGCGAGGGGCTCGCCGGGATCTCTAGTGGGATCAGGCTGGGGAGCACGGCGGCTGAGTTGGCGCTGAAAGCCCTTGATCCAGCCGTCAAGATCGGCCCGAGCCACCTTGGTGCTGCGGCTGATTGGTTCACCCTGGGCCGTGAGCAAAATGGCGGTGATGCGGGTTTGGCCGGAGGCTTCGTCATTGCGTTGCAGATGCACAATGGCGGGGGTATAGGGACGGGGATTGGTATTGATGGACTTAGGCTGGGATTTGTTCGCCGCAAGTGAGAGCTTTGGTAGAGCTGAAAGATTTAGGGAAGGGGCGAGTTTGCTGGCCAGGGTTAATCGTTGCTGCAACTCAGCAATGCTGCGCAGTTTGCCCGAACCTGACGGGAGTCCCAAGGCCTTACTCGTTTGAATCAGGGTGCGATTCTGGGACTCCAAGAACTGGGAGCTAGCGCTGTTTTGATCTATTAAGATCGAGACTGATTGGTTATCTCCGGAGGGCAGAGAATGGTTGAATTGGACAGGATTGACAGGCAGGAATTGGCCGGGGGAGAGGTTTGGGTTCTGGTTTAGGAAGCCATTGGTGGGGGGGATGCCATAGGCGGCTTGCAACTCTGAGTAGTTCTGATTTATCCAGTCGTTGACTATGCTGGCTAAAAACGTCGTTGGAATCGGGACGGGCATTGTCAATGGATCGGGATTTAAACTCACTTGGCCGTAAATTCCAGGGGCAGGAAAAAAATTAATACCGGTATAATAGTCAGAAATAAAGTCAGTCATGTAAGTCAATTTTGCTTCCACAGTACTTTCAAGGAAAGATAGGTCTCCGAATTCAGAATAAATAGAGACAAAAGGAAATGGGTCATCATTAGTAAAGTCTAAAAATGGATTGATCACAGGATGCAGATTATTCGCAATTATTGAAGAATGATTAATGTTGACGTGATTCCTTGCCTGAACATAGATGTTGCCTGCGTTAATACTAAAGTCAGTGCTATCAGGAGTTGCGCTACTTATGGATCTAATGGAAGTGTTTCTTAACTGAATGCCAGCCTTGCTATTGTCAAAAAGATATACTGAACCTGCCATATTTTCATAAGGAGATTCTCCGCTTGAAGTATTTATAACTGAATCAGAAATAATAATTCCTCCCTGAGAATACAGCCTAACTTTCCCACCAGTATTGAAATCAAAACCGATAGAAAAGCTGTCCTCTTTTCCAAATGTTCCAAATTTTCCTATGTAATTATTAGGACCAAGAACTTCTCTGAAACCTAAAAGCGGACTTTCAAGACCCCCTCCCGACCTGGTTTGTCCAGCAATGAGATTAGCATTATCTAAGCTAATTGAATTGGAGGTAGAATGATTGACTATCAAAATTGAGCCAGCTTTAAAGGTGTAAGGTTGAGCTAAAAACCCCTCCGAACCATATGACTTCAGATCTAGTAAATCGGATGTTTGATCTTTAACAATTGGGTATTTGTTTGAGGTGACATCTATAACACCGCGGTTCAGGGTTATTCCCCCAAAACTTTTTAAATTAATCCTGCCATCGCCAGCACCTGATCTAGCCAAAAGCTTTGAATTATCAAGAAATATACCACCCCTATCTTCTGGCCCATTGGCTAGTAGAAAAATGTATCCTGCCTTAGAGTGGCTCGCATCAACATTCACTGCACTAGAATTCACAGAGATTTTGCCTTCTGCATTCAACAAAACAATACCACTTCGGTCTGCTAAGGAATATATGTCTAGCTTTGTGGGCGTTGATAGATTGTCTTGAAAGTAAGAAATATCCGAAGAGGCATTAAGCAGTGTATCTCGCGAAATACTGATATCACCTTTTGAAAATAATCCCATTCTAGGGTAGCTAAGGCGGATAGACTGCTCCCCTAATGGGTCAGACTGCAGTGAGCCTTTTACTAGGGCTGGCGCATTCAGATCCTTGAGGCTGTAGGCCGAAACATCGAGAATAGATCCAGAGATCTTCAGGGTTTTGTTTGGATCCGATGCGTCATTTGCGATCAGTTGAATCCATCCCTTGGGGGCTAGCAGCTGGCTATTGTTCAGGGATATGGATCCCGCAGACAACCACAATTGTTGTCCCTTCAAGAAAGCCCCATCCAGATGGATAGCTCCTTGCTGTGAGGTGTCTTGAAAAGGCACACCCACCACGTTGACCAAGCCCCAGCGACCTGGTTCGCCCGCCGAGATGCTGACATCCTGGAGATCGATCTGATGGCCACTGAGCCAAACGCTGAGACCGGCCTGGAGTTGGGTTCCGTAACCCGAGACACTGCTTAGATTTCCAGCCGTCGCGTTGACGAGCAGATGGCGATCCACAGCGATCTGTCCACCCTCAAACTGGATCGATCCGTTGCCGAAAAGGCCCAGGCTGCTGAGGCCTACCTCAGGATTACCGAGCTCATCAAAATTGAGATTGGGCGATTGATTGAAAGAATTGATATCGCTTGTTCTTGTGTTAAATACATTAAAAGTTTTACTTCCTATTTTCATCCCTATTGCCGTAGTGAACAGCAGGTTATTAACGTTGCTCACCCTGGCGCCATTCCCCACCCAAATGCCGCCAGGGGATAACCAGAATAAATTGGCTGGGCTGGATAAAGCCAGGGGTTTATTTAGAAAAGTTCCCAATTCACTTGTTATGCCTACAACTACATTTTTAAGTCCTTGGGTGTTAATCTTGACCTTGTTAATTCCGTTGCGTGTATCAAATGCTTTGAGTCGGTGCAACAGGTTTTGGCTTGTTCTGCTGCCGCCGCTGATGGCGCAAGTACCAGACACGCAAGTACCGTAGGCACTTCCATTGACACGGGTCCGTAGCCCATCTGCGGAAACCTGAGCGGTGGCCAAATTGGGTAAAAATAGAGCACTAAATGCAGTTACCTGACATGCCAGCATAAGAAATGTTGGACATCTTCCGCTTCCCGATAGGTATTTCATAATTTATTTGAAAAAGGTCTTTTCAATTTTAGGCCCTAACCCGAATGGCAAGCAAACATATTGTTAAGATTCGCAAATCAAGAGGATGACTGATAAAGTTAAATGATAAACTGAATTTGTACTTCATAAAGTAAAAACGCTAAAATGATTTCCATCAACCTACCTCACATCATAAAGCGATTGTTTTCACTTATTGCTATTATTATTGTTTTCCTGTTTGCGAACGTATCTGAGGCCAATGCGAAGTGCATCTCTCACTGTGTTCTTCCATTTAGATGCGATACAAATACCAACACTTGCAGAATTTTCCTCAAGCCTTTGTTTAGCGAGACTAGTATCGGTGCGTTGACCGAAGTTAACATATCCAACCCTCAGTCAGCTCCAGAATCAGAGATTAGGAAATGTAATCCACCTTGCAAAAAGCCAGCTAAATGTGATACGAGTAGTGGCACTTGTAAGTAGTGATACGATTAATGGCACTTCCTTTGCCACTTAGATTCAGAATTTATCAGCAGTCCATCGTCCAAGCAGGGCACCGATGCACCGGGCTGATCCTGAGGGCAACTGGATTACCCGCAAGCCTGCCGCTCCTCCACCTGTCAAGTATGACTGCCCCCCTAATACCATTCCATAAAAAGCAATACTTTGATCAATAAAAGTAAAACTTTGAGTCCTGAGTCCTGACTATCAGGGCCATGCCATGGGCCTGGTCGGCCCGCCTTGCTTTAATGGTATGCAATGTCTGGTTGTTTGCAGAACCCTGCCGCCTCACTATGTTGAAACTGGTTTCTTATTACTACCACCTACAGTTTCAATAATTTCACTCCCCCACTGCTGCAGCACCCCACTCACTCAGGAGGCGGCGGTGGTGCCTGGGGGGGCTCCGGCAGCAGTTGGGTCAGCAGGCCCGCCCCCATCAGCACTGCGCCCAGGCCAAGGGCCAGGGGCCGGTTCTGGGCAGCCGGACCATCAAGCCAGGAGGCCGCCGCCAAAAAAGCGCCCCCCAGCAGCAGGCTGGGCAGCAGCACGATTCCCTTGGCGGTCCGGTTCAGTCCCATGGCGTCGTTCAGGCCGGAGAACAAGGTTGGGGTTCGGCCAGCCCGGTGACAATCATGGCGTCGGCCAGATCCTGGGGGGCGCCGCCATCAAGGCGACTGATCCTGGCCAACAGCACCCCGTCGCGCTGGCCTAGGGGCCGCAGATTGACCCGGCTATGGCGCGGCAGTTGTTGTCGCAACCACGCCGTGGCCTGTTGCTGGGAATCAGGCAACACATGCAGGCAGGCCAGTTCGACGACATAGCTGCGATTGCCATCGCCCAATTGCAATAAGGCCGGCCCACGCACCTGCAGAACCTCCGCCGCCGCCACCGGAGCCACCGCCAAGGTGCAGGCCAGCAAAATGGCCAAGGCCAGGGCGATAGGACCTCTCTTTAACCATGGCAACGGGAACCATGGCAACGGGCTGAAACGTCTCAGAGCTTGGCTCCGCAGGTGGGACAGAACAGGTGGGCACTGGCGGTGGTGTTGCCGCAGTGGTCGCAGTGGCGTTGGGTGTCGATGGCCAGCTCGGGATGGCTAGGTAAGCCCACCATCTGGGCATTACTGGCACCCGGGGGAACCATTGGATAGCAGTTTTCGTTGCGACGCACCTTGACATCAATGAAGGCCGGGCCGGGATGGGCCAGGGCCTCGGCCAATTGCTGCTTGAGGGTGGCGCGCTCGCTGATCAGCACTCCACGGACACCAAAGGCTTCCGCCAGGGCCTCAAAGTTGGGCATGCCCTGGGTCATGGCCGAGGCGGAATAGCGCTCGCCGTAGAAGCTTTCCTGCCATTGCCGCACCATGCCCTGCCAACCGTTGTTGATGACCACCACCTTGACGGGCAGCTGGTATTGGCTGAGGGTGCCCAGTTCTTGGATGTTCATCAAGATGCTGGCATCACCAGCCACGCAGACCACCTGGGCCTGGGGATAGGCCACCTGAACCCCCATGGCGGCCGGCATGCCGAAACCCATCGTGCCCAACCCGGCGCTGCTGATCCAGTGGCGGGGGCCGGTGGCGAGGTACTGGGCAGCCCACATTTGATGCTGACCGACATCGGTGGTGATGTAGGCATCCGGAGCCAACTCCCGCAGGGCCAGGAGCACCTCCTGGGGAGCAATCTCCCCTTCGGGCACAGGAACCGTCAAGGGATAGTGGTGCTTCCAACTGGCAATCCGCTCGAGCCAGGCCTGGGTGCGGCCGCCGCAGGTCTCGCCAGCGGTGGCGGCCACCATGGCTTCGAGGGCCTCCTTGACATCGGCCACCAGGGGCACCTGGGGGGTGCGGTTCTTGCCGACCTCGGCCGCATCAATGTCGATGTGAATGACCTGGGCCCGGGGCGCGAAACTATCGAGGCGGCCGGTGACCCGGTCATCAAAACGGGCACCGCAGGCGATCAACAGGTCGCATTCGGTGACCGCAAAGTTGGCATAGGCCGTGCCATGCATGCCCAGCATGCCCACCGAAAGGGGGTGACGTTCGTCGAAGGCCCCCTTACCCATCAAAGTGGTAGTGACCGGCAATTGGAAGCGTTCAGCCAGTTGATGCACCGCCCCATGGGCGCCGCTGCTGATAGCCCCGCCACCGACGTAAAGCAGGGGACGACGGGACTGGCGGATCAGTTCGAGGGCGGCGCTAACCGCCGTTGGCTCTACGGGCTGGGGTAAAGCAAAGCCGTTGGGGATGACGCTGCCTGGTGGCACCGGCACGTAATCAAATTCTTCGACCCCCACATCCTTGGGGATGTCGATCAGCACGGGCCCCGGCCGGCCACTGGCGGCGATCAAGAAAGCCTGGGCCACGATGCGGCCGATCTGAGCCGGATCGCGCACCACCCAGGAGTGCTTCACAATCGGCATGGTGATGCCGAAGATGTCCGTTTCTTGGAATGCATCGGTGCCGATCGCGGCCCGGGGCACCTGGCCCGTGATCACAACCATGGGCACCGAATCCATCTGGGCCGTGGCAATGCCGGTGACCAAGTTGGTGGCACCGGGCCCGGAGGTGCCAAAGCAAACCCCCACCTTGCCCGAAGCGCGGGCATAGGCGTCGGCGGCATGGGCACCACCCTGTTCATGGCGCACCAACACATGCTTCAACCAGCCCCGGGCTTCCGCCTTGTGCAGTTCGTCGTAGATCGGCAGGATGGCGCCGCCGGGATAGCCGAAGACATCCTTGACGCCATGCAAATGCAAGGCATGCATCAAGGCATAACCACCATTGACCCTCTGGGCCACTCCGCCCCTCACCGGCACCGGCTCGTGCCGCAAGGATTGGGGCAAGCGGGAATCGGAGCTGATAACCGTGGAGGGGACTGGTGTAAGCGTCACGGCGGGGAAGGGGCGGTAGTACCGAAGAAGGCTGCGGCTTATTGAAACGTTCCAACCTTAGGGGGCGAACCCATCCTTGGGGCCTGGAACCGACGACTGGCGGCCATGGCCCGCAACACCCGGGCGGGATCGAGCCAGGCGCCCCGGTAGCGAATCCCCCAGTGCAGATGGGGGCCGGTGCTGCTGCCGGTCATGCCCACATGGGCGATCGTCTGGCCCGTGCGCAGCCGCTGACCCACCTGGAGCTGTACCGCCCCGCTCTGATACCTAGAGCCAATGACACTGCCAGCGAGGTGGCAGTAGGTGTGCTCATAGTCCCCGGAGCGAATCACCAGCCCATTGCCGCACCCCCCGCCCTGGAGTATCTCCACCAGCACACCGCTCCACCAGTTGCGAACCGGGGAACCGAGCGGGGCCGCGATGTCCAGTCCGTAATGGGGACGCATCCCGCCATCCACCGGATGGATGCGCAGACCGAAACCACTCGTATAACCGGCGAAGACCTGCACCGGGAAGGTGGCCCGCAGCCAGGCTTCCCGGCCAGAGGCCCCGGCCGGGCCAGGGGCAGCGACCAGGCCCATCATCAAGGCCATGGCCAGGGGGCGGCTCCAGCTTGCCAGCTCAGAGCAGTCCCAGAGCATGCAGGGGACCACGGCCGCTGATCAGTTCAAGCAGAAAAGCTGAGAAACCCACCATGGCCAAACGACCGTTCCAGACCTCCGAACTGTTGTTCCAACCCCAGGCCCACTTGTCCTGGGGATACAACTTGACTTTGGTGGGCAGCTGGGCGGCCTGATCCAGGTTCACTTCGGGACCCTCAAGGGCCGCCACCACCAGGTCAGCGAGGCCCGTGATGAAGGTGGGATCGGTATCGAGGGCCGGGACCCGCAGAAAATGGTGAATGCCCGACTCCTCGGCGATTTCCCTGTATTCCAGGTCAATCTCTTCCAGGGTTTCGATGTGTTCGCTCACGAAGCTGATCGGCACGACCACCAGGTCCTGAACCCCGTCTCTGCCTAGCTGGCGCAGGGCATCATCGGTATATGGCTTGAGCCATTCCACCGGGCCCACCCGGCTCTGATAAGCCAGGGTATGGGGGTTGGCATGGCCCAGGTCCCGCTGCAAGCGCTGCAGGATCAGGGAGACGCAGGCCTCAATTTCGCTTTGGTATGGATCGCCAGCTTCCTCCACATAGCTCTTTGGAACCCCATGGGCGCTGAAAAAGATGTGGGCCCGAGCCGGATCGGAAGCGACCCGGACCTGGCCACCGATCAGGCCAGCCATCGCGGCGATATATCCGGGGTGGTCATACCAACTGCGAATGCAGCGAAGCGGCAGCCGGTTGAAGGCCGGGTCGGCCTGGCGCAACCGCTTCAACTCACGAAAACTGGAGCCGCTGGTGCTGATCGAGAATTGGGGATAGAGGGGTAACACCACCACTTCCTCGATGCCATCGGCCTTGATATCGGCGACGGCGGATTCGGTGAAGGGATGCCAGTAGCGCATCGCCACATAGGTGGTGGCCTCCACTCCCCGCTCCCGGAGGGTGCTCTGTAGGGCCCGGGCCTGATGTTCGGTGATGCGGCGCAGGGGGGATCCGCCCCCAATCGAGCGATAAGCCGCCTTGGATTTGCCACTGCGCAAGGTGCTGATCAGCCAGGCGAGGGGCTTTTGCAATAGGGGCGTGGGCAGGCGGATGATTTCGGGATCCGCAAAAAGGTTGTACAGGAACGGGCCCACGTCTTCGATCCGTTCAGGACCGCCGAGGTTCAGCAACAGCACGCCGACCCTGGCCATGCCCTCATTTTCAAAGCGAGAGGCCGAGCGTAACGCCAGGCTCCCTCGGCCTGCCAATTCCACCCAGCCCCCTGGCCAGGGGGCTGGGCAGCCGATACGGTCCGCCCCTGCCCCCGATGCCATTCCTGGCCCCCCCCATCGAACCTTCCCTGGCGGCTGCGGTGCGCCACCACAACGGCCTGCTGGCGGCCGAAGGTTGCGCCCTGCGCCTGGAGATCCGCGGCGGCCGGCTGGGACTGCGGGGACCCTTGCCCGACCGCCTTGGAGCGGGGCAGGCGCAGGTCCAACGGCTCAGCCTGGGGTTAACCGCCAGCCCAACCGGCCTGACGATCGCCCTGGAGCGGCTGGCAAGGCTGCGTCAGGAGCTGGCCTCAGGGCGCTTTCAGTGGCACGAATGGAAGCGCACTAGCACCATCGCCGCCGAGGGGGGGCCGGCCGGTGGTGGATCCATTGCCGGGGGCCTGGCGTTTCGGCCCCTGGCCCAACAACTCGAAGCATTTGAGGTCGCATTTCGCAACGATCCGAAGCGCCGACGCCGGCCGGCGGGCAGCCGCAGCACCTGGGCCGCCGCCTACCGGCCCTACCTGCGACGCCTGGCCGCCTACGCGGCCGACCAGCACCCGGGCCGCCTTGATGGGGATTTGCTGGTGGAGGTGCTCGAAAGTTATGAGCTCTCCAGCCGCAGCCGCCAGCAGTGCGGCGTAGCCCTGGCGGCCCTGGCCCGCCACCTGCAATTGGAGCTGCCCGACGACTGGCGAGACCGGGCGGCGGGCTATGGGTTGCACCTCACACGTTTTCGTCCCCTGCCCACGGACAGCCAGATCCTGGAGCTGGTGCGGCAGATCCCCAATCCCCGCTGGCGCCTGGCCTATGGCCTGATGGCCACTTATGGCTTGCGCAACCACGAGGTCTTTTTTTGCGATGGCAGCGCCCTGGCTCCCGGGGCCGATCGGGTGCTGCGGGTGCTGCCGACCAGTAAGACCGGCGAACACCAAGTCTGGCCCTTCCAGCCCGAGTGGATCCACCATTTTGAGCTGGAGCGGCTCGGACGGGACCCAAAGGCCCTGCCCATCGTGAACCTGGACCTGCGCCGCACCACTTTGCAACAAGTGGGCCGCCGGGTGGCCGAACAATTTCGGCGCTACGGGCTGCCCATCACCCCCTACGACCTGCGCCACGCCTGGGCCGTACGCACGATCCACATCGGTCTGCCGGACACGGTGGCGGCCCGCATGATGGGCCACTCCGTGGCCATCCATACCCGCACATACCACCACTGGATCACCCGACGAGATCAACAGCAGGCGGTGGATGCGGCCTTGGCCCGGCGAGCCGGCTGATGGCACTGCCCCCGGCCACAGTGGCGGGATCGACGCCCCTGGCCCCATGAGCGAGACCGCCTTCCCTGATCCCTCGGCGATCCCAGCCGACGCCCCCAGCCCGGGGGTGGATCCTTCCCTGGACCAGCAGGCCGCCACGATTGGTCCCGGCGGCTCCCTGGCCCCGGAGACCGACCCGGAGGCCTACCGACGCCGCATGGAACGCCGCCGCGACGTGCAACAACAACGCGTGGAAGCCCGCGATCTGGAGAAGGGGCTGGTGCTGGTGTTCACCGGGGAAGGCAAGGGCAAGACCACCGCCGCCCTGGGCCTGGTGTTACGCACCCTGGGCCATGGCGAGCGGGCGGCGGTGGTGCAATTCATCAAGGGAGGCTGGCAACCCGGTGAGGCCAAGGCCCTGGCCCACTTCGGCGATGCCTTGGCCTGGCATGCCCTGGGGGAAGGCTTCACCTGGGAGACCCAGGACCGCGAAAGGGACCGGGAGCTGGCCCAGGCGGCCTGGCAACGGTCCCTTGCCTATCTAGCCGATGGGCAGCGCAAGCTGGTGGTCCTGGACGAGGCCAACGTGGCCCTCAAGCTTGGCTACCTTGATCTTGCCCAGGTGCTCGAAGGGCTCGATTGCCGTCCCCCCCTCACCCACGTGGCTTTGACAGGGCGGGGAGCACCCCCTGAGCTCTTGGCGAGGGCCGACCTGGTCACCGAGATGCGGGCCGTGCGCCACCCCTTCCGGGAACAGGGGGTAAAAGCCCAAGCGGGCATTGAGTACTGAGGCGATTCCAGGCAAACCGGGCCCCGCCTCAGGGGGCCGACCAGGAGGGGTTGCTACTGTTCGAGCGAAGGTGGAGGTCGATGGCTTACCGGCGTGTGCTTCTCAAGCTGAGCGGAGAAGCGTTGATGGGGGATCAGGGTTACGGGATCGATCCCGCCATCGTCCAGTCCATCGCCCGCGATGTCGCCGACGTTGTGGCCAATGGCACCCAGCTGGCCATCGTTGTGGGGGGCGGCAATATTTTTCGCGGCCTCAAGGGATCGGCCGCCGGCATGGACCGTGCCACCGCCGATTACGTCGGCATGCTGGCGACGGTGATGAATGCCATCACCCTGCAGGATGGGCTCGAACGGGCCGGGGTACCGACGCGGGTCCAGAGCGCCATTTCCATGCAGGAAGTTGCGGAGCCCTATATCCGCCGCCGGGCGATTCGCCACATGGAAAAGGGTCGGGTGGTGATTTTTGCTGCCGGTACCGGCAACCCTTTCTTCACCACCGACACGACGGCAGCCCTTCGGGCCGCCGAAATCAACGCCGATGTTGTCATGAAAGCCACCAAAGTTGATGGTGTTTACGACAAAGATCCCGCCAAACACACCGACGCTAAGCGCTACGAAAGCCTCACTTTTCTTGAAGTTCTCAGCGACGAACTCGAAGTTATGGATTCTACTGCTATTGCCCTCTGCAAGGACAATGCCATTCCGATCCTTGTTTTTGATGTCTTCGGCAGCGGCAACATTGGCCGGGCCGTTGCCGGCGAAGACATCGGTACCCGGATTACCCCGGCCCCCCTTTAACCTCCTACTCCATTACGCAGGAATCCCATGGATCTGGAAGCCAGTATGCGCAAATCGGTGGAAGCCACCCTGCGCAACTTCAACACCATTCGCACCGGTCGGGCCAACCCCAGCTTGCTCGACAAGATCTTGGTGCCTTATTACGGCGCCGACACCCCCCTGAAATCCCTCGCCACACTCGCCACCCCTGATTCCCAGACCATTCAGATTCAGCCCTTCGATGCCGGCTCTATAGGTCTGATCGAAAAAGCCATCGGCATGAGCGATCTGGGTTTAACGCCGAACAACGACGGCAAGGTCATCCGCATCAACATTCCCCCCCTCACGGAAGACCGACGCAAGGATCTTTGCAAACTGGCCTCCAAATATGCCGAAGAAGGGAAGGTGGCCCTACGCAATTTGCGTCGCGATGGCATTGACCAGATCAAGAAACAGGAAAAAGACACCGAACTCTCGGAAGATCAGAGTCGAGATGAACAGGACAAAATCCAGAAGTTAACAGATCGCTTCATCAGCGAACTTGAGAAGCACTTGGCTGACAAGGAGACCGACATCCTCAAGGTTTGAGCATGACGCTCGACGCCGACGTCATTGTGCTTGGGGCGGGACCAGCCGGATCGGCTGCGGCCTTCCATCTGGCCGCCCGGGGAAGGCGGGTGATTCAGCTCGAAAAGGATGGCCCCGGCCGGGGCAAGCCCTGCGGCGGTGGCATGGCCGCCTCCGTGCAGCAGTGGTTTCCGTTTGACCTGCACCCCACCGTTGAGCAGGTGATTCGTCAGGTGCGGTTCACCTGGTGCCTGGAGGATCCGGTGGTGGCCGAGTTGCCCGGTGATGCCCCCTTCTGGATTGTGCGCCGCCGGGTGCTCGACGACTTTCTGGCGCGCCAGGCCGCCGATCGGGGTGTTGATATGCGCTATGGGCGCACCGCCACGGCCCTCAACCGCCAGGGCGACCGCTGGCAAGTGACCGATGGCCAGGGCCAGCAGCTGGAAGCCCGGGGCCTGGTGATCGCCGATGGCTCCGGCTCCCGCTTCGCCGCCGACTTGGGCCTGGGGCCAGCCCGGCCCCGCTATGCCGCCACCGTCTCGGTCGAAGTGGAGGGAACGCCGATCCCTGCGGATGTGGCCCACTTTGAGTTCGGCCTGGTGCACCACGGCTTCTGTTGGGCCTTCCCTCGCAGCAGCGGGTACAGCATCGGCGTGGGCACATTCATCGGCCAACAAGAGGCGGATGCCAATGCAGTTTTGGCCCGCATGTTGCCAAGCCTGGGGCTGGACCCGGCAGCGGGCGAACGACGCCCTGGGCAATTGCGGATCTGGGATGGCCACCACCCCCTACACGGGGATGGGGTGGTGGCCGTTGGGGACGCCGCTTCCCTCTGTGATCCTTTTCTGGCGGAGGGTCTCAGGCCCTCCCTGCGCAGTGGCTGCGTCGCCGCCAAGGCCATGGACGATTGGCTGGCCGGCGACAATCTGGCCTTGGCCGGATACAGCCAGACGATGCGCAAGGAGTGGGGCGACTCGATGGCCTGGGGTAAAAGGATTGCCCAGGTCTTCTACCGAGTTCCCAGGGTGGGCTATCAGCTAGGCATCAAACGGCCCACCGCCCCCCAACGTATTGCCCAAATCCTCTCGGGCGAAATGGGCTACGGCGACATCGCCCAGCGGGTGATCCGGCGCTTGCTGTTCCAGCGGGGCTAGACCCTGGGCCCTAGCCGCTAATGCACCCCTTGAGATGGCGCAGCCGTTGATCGATGGAGGCCAGAAGCTCAATTGCGAACATCGGTGATTCCTGAACCGCAAACAGAAACTTCTCGCGATTCATCACCAGCAGACGACAGGCCGTGATCGAACGGGCATCACCAAAGCGGCGGTGCTCCTGAGTCACCAGGGCTCCGGCTCCAAAGACATCACCAGCATTGATGAGCTCTTTACCTTCCGATTCATTCCAGGAGAGCTCTACCTGGCCTTCCAGGAGGCCAAACATGCAGTCTCCAGACTCGCCAGATCGAAAGATCACCGATCCAGGTTCAAAATCGATGACCTCGCCCGAGCTAGCGAGGGCTCTCATGGTGTCCAGGGCATTCACGGCAGGCAATCGGGGAGGAGGTCACTGAGACTTTAATGACGTTTGGCAATGACGTTTGGCTGGCCCAAATCAACTTCCCCCTCCAATTGCCAATGGAGCCGGATTCAGCGCCGGATCGCCAGGGGGGCCCCCAGACCGCCGCGGACGTCGTCGGGCACTAGCCGGCCATCCTTATCCGTATCGAGGGCGTCAAAAACTGCGTCACTACCTACCCATTCTTCGCGGGTGATACAACCATCGCCATCGAGATCGTTCAACAGAAAAATCTCATGAACTGCATGGTTGAATGCCGCTCCCCCCTCAATCACCGCCAGTCGATGGGCCAATTGGGCCTCCAGGGTTTCGATCGCCTTAGAAAAACCGCGAATACCCTCATCCAGTTTTTCGCTGGCCATCTGATCCGTGGCCATCATCGTCTCAAACATCTCCTTATCGACATGAATGCGATCTGGACATGGGCCAGGTTTAGTGGCATCCAGCTTGCGCTGCAGCACCCCTTCGCTTTTGCGCAACTGATCCATCAAAGCCGGTGAGATGGTCAATAAATCGCAACCGGCAAGCTCGATTATTTCATCGATGTTGCGAAAGCTGGCCCCCATCACCTCGGTGGCATAGCCATAGGTTTTGAAGTAATTGAAGATTGCAGTGACCGATAGGACCCCAGGGTCCTCGGGACCCGGATAACTATCGCGCCCTGTTGACTTTTTATACCAATCCAGAATGCGACCCACAAACGGCGAGATCAGGGTGACGCCCGCCTCCGCACAGGCTACCGCCTGGGAAAAGCCAAACAGCAGGGTGAGATTGCAATGAATGCCATCCTTTTCCAGCCGTTCCGCCGCCTTGATCCCCTCCCATGTCGAAGCAATCTTGATCAACACCCGCTCCTTACCAATGCCCGCCTGCTGGTAAAGGGCAATCAGCTTGTGGGCCTTTTCAATCGTGGCTTCGGTGTCGTAACTGAGGCGGGCATCCACCTCCGTGGAGACCCGGCCCGGCACGATCTTGAGAATCTCCTTGCCAAAGGTGACGCTGATTTCATCAAGGGCTTCCATTACCACATCCTCCGCCGCCGCCTCACTACCGATGACCTGGCGCGATTCCCGCAGCGAACGGTCAATCAGTTCGTTGTAGGCCGGGATCTGGGCCGCAGCCAAGATGAGGGAGGGATTGGTGGTGGCATCTCGGGGAGTGAACTGGCGGATCGCGTCAATTTCGCCGGTGTCGGCGACCACGACCGTCATGGCGCTCAGTTGATCAAGCAGATGGGCCATGGAAAAGAAGCCGTACAGAATCACTAACCGGGGCCAAACCTACCCACGCCAGTGGCTGGTCCCGAGCTCCTGACCTGACGCTTGAGCGAATCCGTACAGGAGGCCTTCAGCCCTTGCGGGGGGGGATGGCGGCAGGGGTGGGCAGCACCGGTTTACTCGGGGCGACCTTCTCAAGAACCAACAGGGCTTCGACGATCTGACGGGCAACCGGAACAGCGACAGTGGCCCCATAGGCGTTGGCCCCCTGGGGCTCATCGACCACCACCAGCACCACGTAGCGCGGGTCCTCAATGGGCAACACCGCGACGAAGCTGCAAATTCGAGCGCCCGGGATATAGGTGCCGTTATGAGCCTTCTGGGCCGTCCCAGTTTTGCCGCCGAGCCGATAGCCAGGGATCTGCAGGGCTTTGCCGCTGCCCTTCTGCACCACGGTTTCCATCCATGCCAACACCTGTTTCGTGACAGCTGGATCGAGCAGGGGGACGCCGGTGCGAGCCTCCGGAGCAGCCAACCCCTCCCCTGACCGCAAGCCACGGGTGATGTGGGGACTAACCAGGCGTCCGCCATTGACCAACATGCCGTGCAGTTGCAGCAGCTTCAGGGGCGTCAACGAGAAGCCCTGGCCAAAGGCGGCGGTGGCCGGTTCGATGGCGCCGCCGGTGAAATCTGAGCGGCTCTTGAGCTGGCCAGCCACGGCACCGGGCAAGTCCGTGTCGGGCACCTCATCAATGCCGAGCACATGGAGCCATTGCCAGAAAGCCTGCCGCTTGAGCCGGCCCATGACCTCCACCATGCCGACATTGCTGGAAACCTGGAGCAGCGTCGGCAAATCGATGACCCCATTGGCCCGCCGATCGGCATTGAAGATCGGCCAGCCACCAATGCTGAGCTGGCCGACGTCATTGACCGTGGAATTGGCATCGATCGCCTTTTCCTGCAGGGCCAAGGCGAGGTTGATCGGCTTGAAGGTGGACCCCGGTTCATAGAGATCTTGCACCGACCATTCGCGGAACAGACTCGGGTTGTACTTCCAAAAACTGTTGGGGTCGTAACTGGGGCTGGAGGCAAGGGCCAGTATTTCGCCGTTGCGGGCATCCATCACTAGGGCGGCGCCACGCTTGGCGTTCCACTGTTTGACTTGACGGGCCAGGGCCTGCTGGGCCACCTGCTGCAACCTGGAATCCAGGGTGAGCTGCAGACGCAAATCATCTCCGTAAAGGGCACCGGGCTGCAACCCATCGGGCAAGGGGGTTCCGTCGGCGCCGCGGCGCATGGTCACGGCGCTTTCCTGGCGCCGAAGTTCGCTATCACGGCTTTGTTCGAGTCCCGCCTGGGGCACCCTCTCCAAATTGAGGAAGCCGACCACATTGGCGAAAAGGGATCCCTGGGGATAGATGCGCTGGGGATAGGCCTGGAGGTCGAGGCCGCTGATGCCCAAGGCCCGAACCCGTTGGGCGGTTTCCGGATCCAGACCGGTGGCCAGCTTGACGCCGCTACGCCTGTCCCCAAAGCGTTCGAGCAGATCCGACTCGGGCAGGGCCAGGACCTGGGCCAGGCGGGCGGCCACATCGGCCACGGGACGTACCCCCTGGGGCGGATCGCCCGGAAAATTGAAATAGCGCGGATGGGCCCAGAGCACGAAACGCTCTTCATCAAGGGCCACCAAACGTCCGGTGCGATCGACGATCGTGCGGCGGATCCCGATCGGTTTGGTGGTGTGGGTTTGGATCTCCCTGGCTTTGGCCCGCAGCCGATTGCCATCTATCAATTGCAACCAGGCCAGACGGAAACCCAGCCCTGCCAAAGCAGAAACCAGGACCAGAAACACCAGGATCAACCGGTGACTGGTCTGGGGTGGCTGGGCCCGGACGCGGGGATGACGGGACCTGGGTGCGGATCCGCGCTGGCTGACGCTGCGCAGCTCCGAACGGCCCGCCCCCCCGGGAGGATGGCGCCCGGTGGTGGAACGTGCCATCAGTACCCTGCGGGCACGGGGCCCATCCTCAGGCGAGCCAGGAGGCCCGGCCTCAGAACTGCGGAGTCTCCTGGGGCCGACAAATGAATCAGCTTTTCACTACTGG
>CANGZM010000006.1 GCA_947458155.1 Synechococcaceae cyanobacterium
ATCTAGTTTGATGGACCTTGCCATGGCGGAGATCCCCACCAATCTGCGCCCCAATCCGCCTGGTCGTACTCCCCATCTCAAGACATGGCGGGATGGTTGGCGCCATCTCAAGTTTATGTTATCTTTTTCGCCAAAATATAGTCTTTTGTTCTTCTCTGCAGGCTTAACCCTGCTGGCATTTTCGCTGATTTTTCTATTTACGTGGCGTATAGTTCCTTTCACCGGTCCGAATACGATGGTTTTCGCTGCATCTTCTGCCATCTCGGCAATGAGCATTCTTTCGGACTATATTCTTAGTCGCGAAATGTTATACGAAAAATTTTCACGCTCTCGGAGAGGTCTTTCTCATCGAGTTGATTCTTTATTAGGTTTGCGCAAGGGCACGGATCGATTGTTTAAGTTTGCGGCTATGGCTTTTCTCTTGTCTTTAGTTGGCTTTGTTTCATTGTTGGCCTTTTTATTGAATTCTTCCTTGTCCAGCCCGTTGGCGGTGCTGGCGGGTTTTGTTGGGTGCGCGTTAATGTTTGTCTCTATTTCTTTTTATCTCACTGCAACGAAGCTCACTACCTACCGATCTCTGCATGATCTTTCTCGATAAACTTATACAATATAGTAGACAAGGTTGCTGGTCATGCCCCATAGCTTGTGGTGGTGCTTTTCGAAGTTTTTGCCACACGCTTTAGTGAGATAATCTAAGTCTCTTTCGCAAAGCAAGTTTAAATTTTTTTCATCTCCGAAAAATGGTCGGCCTGTGATTTTAAGAAACTTGCGGAAAAGCGAAGGTCTTAACCAGTGAATAAAAGGAGTTAAGGTATGAAACTCTAGCGGGAAAAAGCGATTTGGAGTTGTGATAACCGTTATTTTCCCTACGCGGGTGAGTTCTTTGATTAATTGCATTTGTTTTTGCCGTGATCCAACATGTTCGATCACCGCCGAGCAGAAGACAAGATCAAAGCTGCCATCCGGGAAAGGAAGGCTGCATGCATCTGCTTTAATGAATCGCAAGCCTGGATATTCCTGTTCAAGGAAACTGGCATCTTCTAGTCCTACCGCTGTTAAGGAGCTTGGATAGGGAAACAGCCGCTCAAAAAAATTGGAATCGGGTGTGCGGTCTGAAGTCACCCCAGCATCCAGAACGCGCCAACCCGAGTTAATGTTTATTTGACTGAGGAGTTCTTGATAAATGCTCAGTCTGACCTTCCAAGCTAATTTCGGTCCAAAACCTCCAAGTCTTGGGGCAATGTATTGAGATTCGATTTTCATGACATGCCGCGGGAGAGGATTTTTACGCCAGTGCACACTAATGCCAACCCTATTATTTTGTCTATGGTCATTTGCTCCTTGAATAGAGTTAGGCCAATTATCGTGGTGAGTACAATGGAAACCGCAATCACCAGAGGGTAGGCTTGTGATAACGGATGGCGGGCCAGAAGTCCAACCCAAAGTACGGTTGACAACGCGTAGAGAAGGCACGCGGCAAGAAAAATTGGAGTTGTGAAAAGATGGATTGCGTAACTGAGTAGGCCATTGCCTTGGGAGCTTCCTGGCTTTGCAGCCAGCTTGAACATTGCTTGTCCAGTGGCCAGTAAGACCGAGTAGAGGAACAGACTAAACAGGGAATTGCGAGTCATTGCATTGGGATGGATGGACGCATCTTAACTGCTGGCTGGCTTGATGCACCTTCGAAATTGATTATTTTCTTTTGGTGGGATTTCTCCGGTTTTCGTGAGACATGTCGCCGGTGCTGAATTTGCAGTTCGCTTGAACCTGATAACAGGTTGATACGATCACTCGCGCCGATTGGGCTTCCGTATCCACCGACCCAGATCGACAAACGGATGGGCAGCTGCTTACTGATTGGATCATCGTTTCGGCAGCAACAAGGGCATCACACCACCTCGTTGAATGTATATACAGGCTGAGTCTGCCGGGTTTTTTTGTGCCCCTGCTCCCCGTGGTGATAGGCCACGTCCCTTCACAACCCCCAAGTAGGCCAGATCGGCCGCCAGAATCCCCCACAATTGCATGACCCATCCCAACGATGCACTCCCCCATTGCCGTCGTGGAGCAGTGTTCACCCAATGGCGCTATTTGTGGATCTTCGCGGCCATGGTGCTGGAAAATCTGATTGAACTGCCATCTGTTGCAATTCGGGTCCTGATTGTGCAAGTGATATCTGCATTTACTTCGTTCTTGATTCGCTCTTGGGGGCTGTCGAGGCTCTTGACTCCCATGCCAGCACACTATTGTTAATCAACGTTCCCATAAATGGAGATCTAAGTCTTGGCCCTCGATCTTGTGCAAAAGCTCCCCGAGCTGATCGGCTCGGCGGTCGAGGCCAACCCGGCCGCAGGCTATGCCGCCATCTTCGCGGCCATGTTCCTGGAGAACCTCTTCCCACCGATTCCCTCTGAGTTGATCATGCCCCTGGGGGGCTTCTATGTGCGCGGCGGCCAGCTCGCCCTGGTGCCGGTGGTGTTGGCCGGTCTGCTGGGCACGGTGCTCGGCGCCCTTCCCTGGTACGGCATCGGGCGGCTGGTGAACGAGCAGCGGCTTGAGCGTTGGTTGGAGCGCCATGGCCGCTGGATCGGCATCAGCCCCCAGGAACTGCAGCGCAGCCACACCTGGTTCAACCGCCATGGCACCGCCCTGGTCTTCTGGGGGCGGCTGATCCCTGGCATCCGCACCCTGATCTCGGTGCCGGCCGGCATTGAGATGATGCCGTTCGTGCCTTTCCTGATCTGGACCACAGCCGGCAGTCTGATCTGGACCCTGCTGTTGACCCTGGCGGGTTTCGGGCTTGGTGAGGCCTACACCAACGTGGAGGTGTGGCTTGATCCTGTGGCCAAGGTGATCAAGGTGGTGCTGGTGCTGGCCGTGCTCGGCTTCGGTGTATGGCTTGGGCTGCGCGTTTGGAAGAAGCGACATGACAGCCACTGAGGCTTCCTGATCCCGATGCCCGCCGACCCAGCCGGTGCCTCACCCGTTTGACCATCATCCCTTCATGGTCCCGGGATCGCCTGATTGCCTACCTCTGCTGGCAGGGGACCTCCGCCACACCCCCCCCCAGAGCAACCCCCTTGCAAAAAGGGCGCCCGGTGAAGGGAGTCCCCTGGTGGCTTCGCGCCACCAGGGGACCCGGCTGCGTGACTGGCACAAGTTCGGCGGGCCTGTTCCGGCGTTCAGGGGCCTTCGCTCCCGACGCCGGTGGGCCCGGGAGCCAGGGCTTCAGAACGGCACTTCTTCCTCGCTGGGTTCACCGCCGCCGTAGTTGCCGCCGCCGCCAAAACTGCCGCCCCCTTCGGCATCCCGCTTGCTGCCCAGCAGCTCAAGTCGATCTACCCGAATCACGGGTTTGGTGCGCTCCTCACCGCTGCTGCGGTCGGTCCAGCGGTCGAGCTTGAAGGAGCCGATGATGCCCAACAATGAGCCCTTGCGGACATAGTCGGCTGCGACCTGGGCCTGTTTGCCCCAGATCTCGAGGTTGAACCAGTCGGGTTCATCGTCCCGGCTGCGGCGGTTCACCGCCAGGGTGAGGTTGGCAACCATGCTGCCGGACTCGAAGTAACGGACTTCGGGGTCGCGGCCGGCCCGGCCGACGAGGGTGATGGAATTGACGCCCATGGCATCGCTCCTGGGATAAGTGGATTAATGATGCGGCACCCCGTTCGGTGTTGACCAAGCCAGGGTTCCGATCCATGAGTGCCACCCACCGTCTCACTGCCCAGCTGTCCTGGGGCCCGTAACTGGCAATCAAGGTGTCTGGGCCTTGCCGCCAAGGGCCCGTCGGGCCTGGCGCCTATGATCCGCCTCCTGCTAGGCCGAACCTTGTGTTCTTTCGTCGCTTCCAGTTTTCCCGCGACATCGGCATTGATCTTGGGACCGCCAACACCCTGATGTACGTGTCCGGCAAGGGCATCGTGCTGCAGGAGCCTTCTGTGGTGGCCATTGATCTGGAGCGCAATGTGCCCTTGGCGGTGGGGGATGAGGCCAAGTTGATGCTGGGTCGCACCCCCGGCAACATCCGGGCCGTTCGGCCCCTGCGCGATGGCGTCATCGCCGACTTCGACGCCGCTGAGCAGATGATTAAGACCTTCATTCAGAAGGGCAACGAGGGTCGGGGGGTGGTGGCTCCCAGGCTCGTGATTGGCATCCCCAGCGGCGTCACCGGTGTGGAACGCCGTGCCGTGCGGGA
The DNA here is from genome assembly GCA_947458155.1 of Synechococcaceae cyanobacterium. Lineage (GTDB taxonomy): Bacteria > Cyanobacteriota > Cyanobacteriia > PCC-6307 > Cyanobiaceae > Cyanobium. Next base: position 4,196 of record CANGZM010000006.1, read on the forward strand.
GGCCGGCTTGGCCGGAGCCCGTCAGGTGCACCTGATCGACGAGCCCGTGGCCGCGGCCATCGGTGCCGGCCTGCCGGTGACCGAGCCCGTTGGCACCATGATGGTGGATATCGGTGGCGGCACCACGGAAGTGGCGGTTCTCAGCTTGGGAGGCACCGTGCTCAGTGAATCGGTGCGGGTGGCCGGCGATGAGCTGAGTGAGGCGATTGGGGTCTACCTCAAGAAGGTGCACAACCTGGTCGTCGGCGAACGCACCGCAGAGGACATCAAAATTCGCATCGGTTCAGCCTTCCCCGATGACGCCCATGACGAAACCTCCATGGACGTCCGTGGTCTGCATCTGTTGTCGGGATTGCCCCGCACCATCAATGTGCGTGCCGGGGACATTCGTGAGGCGATGGCCGAACCGCTCAACGTGATCGTGGAGGCCGTCAAGCGCACCCTGGAGCGCACCCCGCCCGAACTCGCCGCCGACATCGTTGATCGGGGAATCATGCTGGCCGGCGGTGGCGCCATGGTGCGCGGCATCTGTGACCTCATCAGTCACGAGACCGGCATCCTCACCCATGTGGCGGAGGATCCGTTGCTGTGTGTCGTCAATGGCTGCGGCATGGTTCTGGAGGATTACAAGCGACTGGAGAGGGTGCTTGACACCCCAGACTTCGCTCGTCCGGCCAGCTGAATGCCATGCCGGCCTCTCGCTGGCTGCGTCCTGGAGCCGCCCGGTCCCTGTTCCAGGTCTGGCCCCTGCTCATCGCTTTGGGCCTGTTGACGTTGGTCCGTCTATCCAAGGGGGCTTTCCTGCTTGACGCCTACGCCCAGCTGAGTCGCCCCTTCTGGCCTGGTACCGCCCAGGCAGAGTGGTTGCGCTCAGCAAGGCGCAGCGAAGACCAGGTGAGGCTGGCCCAGCTCGAAACCGAAAACCAACGACTGCGAGGTCTGCTGCAACTGCAGACCCTTAGCCCCACCCGCCTTTCCGCTCCGGTCATCTCTAGGGTGCCAGGCGGTTGGTGGCAGCAGTTGCTCCTGGGCAAGGGTTCCCTGGAGGGTGTGAAGGTGGGACATGCGGTGCTTGCCCCGGGAGGATTGATCGGCCTGGTCAGCTCTGTCACCCCAACGACGGCAACCGTGACCCTGCTCACCGACCCCTCCAGCCGCGTCGGGGTCTGGGTGGTGCGCAATCGCCACCAAGCCCTGCTCAGCGGCCTGGGCACCAGCCGTCCGGTGGTGCGTTTCCTGGAGAAGGACCCCCAAGTACAACCGGGGGATGTGGTTTTCACCTCCCCGGCAAGCACCCTGGTGCCCCCCAACCTGCCGGTGGGGGTGCTGCAGTCGGTGGATGAACGCGCTGATCCTGCACCCGAGGCCGTGGTGCAGTTGATCGCCCCGATTGATGCCGTTGATTGGGTCCAGGTTCTGGTGCCCAGATGATCCTCGCGACGCGCCATCCCTGGCTGCTGCTCTCGATGCTGGTGGTGCCCCTGCTCACCCTGGCGTCACCGGCCTGGTTGAGGATTGCCGGTGTATCACCCGCCTGGGCCCCTCTCTGGCTGCTTCCCTGGGCCCTCGTCGATGGCCAGCTGTCAGGCAGCGTGGCCGGGTTCTGCCTGGGTCTGCTGCTTGATTCGCTGCATCCGGGACCCGTCAGCGCCATTCCGGCCCTGCTGCTTCTGGGCTGGTGGTGGGGAAGGCTGGGGTACCAGGGTCCGCCGATCGAACGCAGTTTCAACCTCGCCCTGCTGGCGATGATCGGCACCCTTGGCCTCAATCTCAGCCTGATGGCCCAGTGGGCCTGGCGCAGCTGGTTGGGCTTGAGGGGGCTGCAAGGGGCAGCTGCGGCCCGCTTGGCCCTGCCGGGATGGCATGGGTCTGACATGGCCCTGGCGGGGGTCCAGGTCCTGCTCAGCCAGCTCCTGCTGGCCGCTCTGTTGGCGCCTGTGTTTTGCTCGTTGCTGCTGCTGTTGTTTCGCCGTCTGCAGACGGCGAGTGGGCGTGGCTGAGCTTCGCGGCACTGGGCGGCTGGGGTGGTGGCGCAGGACTGGCTTGGCTGGGCTTCCCCTGGTCTTGGGGGCCTTGCTTGCCTCCTGCGCCAGTTCGCCTCCAGCTGAGGCCCCGGCTGCGGGGGGGACGACGACGCGCCAGCTCAGTGTCTGGACCCTGGATTTGGCGCCCCGCTTCAATGGCTTTCTGGGTCAGACCATCCGGGAATGGGAAAGGTCCAATCCGTCGACCAGGGTTCGCTGGACCGACGTGCCTTGGAGTTCGGTGGAACGCAAGCTTTTGGCGGCGGTCTTCGCCCGCACGGCTCCGGATCTGGTGAATCTCAATCCACTGTTCGGCGCCAATCTGGCCAGCAAAGGGGGTTTGCGGGACCTGGGCCCCCTCCTGCCTCCTGGCGCCGCCGACTCCTACCTGCCCAGGATCTGGAAGGCGGCCCGCCAGGACGGGGCCCAGATCGCCGTGCCCTGGTACCTCACCGTGCGGCTCACGTTCGCCAACAGCACCTTGCTCCGTCAGGCGGGGCTGCAGGCCCCACCGCGACGCTGGCAGGACGTGCCCGCCTATGCCGAGGCGGTGCGCCGTCGCACCGGCCGTTACGCCCTGTTTGTCACCGTGGTGCCCGATGACTCCGCCGAATTGATGGAGTCGATGGTGCAGATGGGTGTGCAGCTTCTTGATGACCGGCATCGCGCCGCCTTCGACACCCCGGCCGGTCGCCGCGCCTTCGCCTTCTGGACCGATCTTTATCGCCGTGGCCTGCTGCCGAGGGAGGTGTTGAGCCAGGGTTACCGTCGCGCCATCGAGCTTTACCAGTCGGGTGACCTAGCCCAGGTGGCGAGTGGTCCCGATTTTCTCAGCAACCTGCAGACCAATGCGCCTGGCATTGCCGCCGTCACGGCGCCGTACCCGGCATTGGTGGGCCCTGACGGACGGGCCAATGTGGCGATGATGACCCTGGGGATTCCGCGCCGCAGTCCGATGGCCGCTGAAGCCCTCGATTTTGCCCTGTTGCTTACCGATGCCGAGCATCAGCTGGCCTTTGCCGAGGAGGCCAGGGTGCTGCCCTCGTCCAGGGTGGCGCTGCAGCGCCTTCAGCAGCGTTTGGCCGCCGAGCACCCCAAGGGCAGTCGCGAGGCGTTGGTGCATCGCGCCCGGGTGCTTTCGACCTCCACCCTTGAGCAGGGAGAGGTTTTGGTACCCCCAACCCCGGGGATCAAGCGGTTGCAGGCGATTCTTTACACCCAACTGCAAAGGGCAATGTTGGCCCAGGTTTCGAGCGACGACGCCCTGACGGCAGCTGCAGCGGAATGGAACCAATACGCTGCGGCGCGCTGGCCTGAAGCCGCCCGGACCCATGGCTTGGGCTCGCCCTAACAGAAAAAGGCATGGTTGCTTGTTTGGCAGCAAAATCCTCGCTGGCCCGAATCCCGTCTGCCCCAGTGGATCCGGGGGGATGACCCAGGGGAGCGTCGGACGGTAAGGTTGCGATTCTTCATCCGGACACATCCGGTCTGTCGCCCATGGCCGTGGAGGATTTTCCCCAGCAGTCACGGATGTCGGAAGGGTCTTACGACGAAGATTCCGAGCTGACCCTCCAGGAGCGGCCGGCGGCGCCCACCTTGCTGGTGGTTGACGATGAACCGGCAGTGCGTCGGGTCCTGGTGATGCGATTGCAGTTGGCTGGATACCGGGTGGTCTGCGCTGAGGACGGCGACGAGGCTCTGGCGGTTTTTCACCGCGAGCAGCCTGATCTGGTGGTTCTTGACGTCATGCTCCCCAAGCTGGACGGCTTTGCCGTTTGTCGACGCTTGCGGGCCGAGTCCTGTGTGCCGATCATCTTTCTTTCCGCCCTGGACTCAATTTCGGAGCGGGTAGCCGGCCTCGACCTCGGCGCCGATGATTATCTGCCCAAACCTTTCAGCCCTAAGGAATTGGAGGCCCGCATCGCCACCATCCTCAGGCGAGTGGGCCATGGGTCGGCCGCCAACGAGCCCAGGGAGCCGACCACGGGCACCGGTGTGATGCGACTGGGGGATCTGGTAGTGGATACCAATCGCCGCCAGGTGACCCGCGATGGCCAGCGGATTGCGCTCACTTATACCGAGTTCAGCCTGCTTGAATTGCTTTTCCGTGAACCCGGCCGCGTTGTGCCCCGGGCCGAGATCCTTGAACAACTCTGGGGTTACCCCCCGCGCCGTGCGGCCGATTTGCGGGTGGTTGATGTCTACGTTGCCCGCCTGCGGGGCAAACTTGAGCCCGATCCTCGCAACCCCGAGCTGATCCTCACCGTGCGCGGCACCGGTTATGCCTCCCAGCGGATGGGCGAAGGCAGCTTGGCTGCTGTCGGCTGAGGCGGCAACCTTCCCCAATACTCCAAACCCCAATGCTCACTGGCCCCGATCTGCTCGCCAAGGTCAAGGAACTCGGTTCTGTGTCCAAGGCGGATCTGGTCCGCGGCTGCGGTTACGGGAGCATCAAAACGGATGGCTCCGAACTGCTGGATTTTGATGCCTTCAAAAAAGCGCACCACTTGGCGATGCGGGCAGCCAAAGCGGGTGGATCCCTCCTCCCGGTCGAGGCGGTGACTCGCAGGGAGAAAGCCAAGAAACTGGCGGCCCTAGGCCAGGGACCCTATGCCCTTGGTTTTGAGCCCAGCCATCGCAACGCCAGCCTGCAGGTTCAATACGCCGATCTGGCTAACGGCCAGGAAGCGCCCGATGCGGTGGCGGTGGCGGGTCGGGTGATGACCCGTAGGGTGATGGGCAAGCTGGCTTTTTTCACCCTGGCCGACGAAAGCGGCAGCATCCAGTTGTTTCTGGATCGGGCCACCTTGGAGGCGGCCCATCCCGACAACCCGGAGGTGTTCAGCCAGCTGACCTCGCTGGTGGATGCGGGCGATTGGATCGGCGTCCACGGCAGTCTCAAACGTACCGATCGCGGTGAGCTTTCGGTCAAGGTGACTAACTGGAACATGCTCAGCAAGTCCCTCCAGCCCCTTCCCGATAAGTGGCATGGTCTGGCAGATATTGAAAAGCGCTACCGCCAGCGCTACCTCGATTTGATTGTTTCGCCCCAGACCCGGGAAACCTTCCGGCGCCGCGCCCGCATCGTCAGCACCATGCGCCGCTGGCTTGACGATCGGGGCTTCCTGGAGATCGAAACACCGGTGCTCCAGACCGAGGCCGGTGGAGCCGATGCCCGTCCCTTCACCACCCACCACAACGCCCTCGACCTGCCCCTCACCCTGCGCATCGCCACCGAACTCCACCTCAAACGGCTGGTGGTGGGTGGCTTCGAGCGGGTCTATGAGCTAGGCCGCATCTTCCGTAATGAGGGAATTAGCACCCGCCATAATCCCGAGTTCACCTCGGTGGAGATATACCAAGCTTATGCCGATTACGGCACCATGATGGATCTCACCGAGCAACTTATTGTGGCGGCGGCCCGCGAGGTGTGCGGCGCTACCCAGATCACCTATCAAGACACCGCCATCGACCTCACGCCCCCCTGGCGGCGGGCCACAATGCACGATCTGGTGAAGCAGGCCACGGGTCTGGATTTCACTTGCTTCGAGGGGCCCGATCCGGCCGAAAGCCGTTCCCGGGCTGCCGCCGCCATGGCCGCGGCGGGCCTGGATGTGCCGGCCGGGGCCGATTCCCTGGGGCGGCTGCTGGTGGAGGCCTTCGAGCAGCGGGTGGAGGAAACGCTGATCCAACCCACCTTCGTGCTCGATTACCCGCTGGAGAATTCCCCCCTGGCCCGGGCCCACCGCAGCAAGCCGGGTCTGGTGGAGCGTTTCGAGCTGTTCATCGTCGGTCGCGAAACCGCCAACGCCTTCAGCGAGCTGATCGACCCACTGGATCAGCGCCGCCGCCTCGAAGCTCAGCAGGAGCGCCGCCGCGCCGGTGACCCCGAGGCCCAGACCGTGGATGAGGATTTCCTCCAGGCCTTGGAGGTAGGCATGCCCCCCACCGGGGGCCTCGGCATTGGCATCGACCGCCTGGCGATGCTGCTCACCGACAGTGCTTCGATTCGAGACGTGATTGCGTTTCCGTTGTTGCGCCCGGAAACGGGACCCATGCAGTGAGATAATGATGGGTAAGAATGCTTTGTCTCACAGCCCATGAGTGGCGAGCGCGTCGGTTTCCGGTTTCAACACGCCGATGCGGTGGTGAAGCGCAACCCCCAGGGGCGTTCCCGCCGGGGTTGGGTCATGGAGCCTGTTGAACAGACCACCAGTCGAGGCACCAAGATGCCCGCCTATCGCATTCGCTGGAGGGACAGCGAGCGCCCTGAAATTGTGCTCCAGCACATGCTCATCGCCGATCCCGATCCCACCCCACCACCGGAAGGGGTCAGCCTGGTGCCTCCAGCCCCCAAGGCCTGATCCCTTGGTCCGGCATCTGGCTTGCGATTGCTTCTCTTGGTCAGCTCCAGCCGCGTAGTTTGTAAACCACAAGCCCCATCAGTTCCCGCAGGTTTGTAGAAGTGTTGGACAGGGCTCCGGCGCTGGGGAGTACGTCATCCAGCAGGCTTGCGGCGGTACCACTACCGGTGCTGGCTTGGTTGACCACCTGGAAATCACAGGCCACCGGCACGATCTTCAGAGCCGTGAGCTGGCGAAAGGTGGCCACCGAACGGGGCAGGTGCCTGGCACTGGTGACGAGCAACACCGAGTGCCAGTTTCTGGCCGTCGCGATGGTCTGCAGGGCCCGGGCCTCTTCTGCGGTGTTGCGGGCTTGGTCGCTCATCAGGATGCGGTCGGCTTCCACCCCCAGCCAACGGGCCAAGGTTGCTGCCGATTGGGCCTCCGGGGGGGCTGGATCCTGGCCACGCAGGCTCACGACTCCTCCAGAGACCAGCAGCCACTGGGCCTTGTTCTCCCGCATCAGTTGCACTCCCGTCAGCAAGCGATCGCCGGCATCAGCGATCTCGACCCCCCGACGGGGAGGGAGGGGCGCCAAGACTCCGCCCCCAAGCACAAGCACCGCATCGGCTTTGGGGAGGATGGGGGGCACCAGGGCCAGGGCCCTTTGCTCGATCTCCCGTTGCATCGACCGGCTCACCCAGGGCATTGAGGCCACCCAAAGCAACAGCAGTGCCGCTGCCGACACCCAGGGACTCCAGCGCCGCTGCCGACCCAGTAGGGCAGCAAATTGCAGCAGCAGGGCCAGACTCAGGGGATAGAAGAAAGTGGGCAGCAGTTTGGCCAGCAAGAAGTCCATCGCTGCTCGGTCAGCGCTGCATCTTGCGACGCAGCTCCTGGAGGTCCTGGTGGGTTTCGAAAGCGGTCCAATCGGATTCCAGATCGGCCTGGGGGGTGGATTTCGGCTTCGCCTGGCTTGCGGCCTTGCCGTCGCCTGGGGGGGAGGTTGACGCCTGGCCAGGGCCCCCGGCGCTCGCTGGGGCCATGTTGCGCAATTCCAGGTCGATGGCACTGAAGCGCTGGCCCACCTCCGCCAGGGTCTCCCAGCGACAGCGTCCCTGCTCCATCAATTCGTTGATGTGGGCCTCAGCCCGATCGGCCAGGGCGTCGGCGCCGGCGCTGCGGGCCCGCCGCACCCGCTCTTGCCAGGCTCGGATTTCACTGGCCAGCCGTAACAAGCCCTGGCGTTGCAATTCTGCCTCTTGTTTCAGATCAAGACGCTGACGATGCAGGCTTTGCTGGCGTTCGCGGGCCTGTTGCTCGGCCAAGAGGGCTTCCTGTTGGGGATTGGACTTGAGAAAGGATTCGAGTTGCCGATCCAGGCGGGCTTCCAATTCCTCAAGCCAATTGCTGCTGCCGCTCATGGGTGCTGGGTGGCGGGGGCGCGGGTGATCAGGGGCGCTTCGATTTCTTGCTGCAAGGGAGTGATGGCAGCCTCGCGGGAGCGCAGCAACAGCTGGGTGAGGCGGGCGATGGCGCCTTCGCCCAAGTCTTGCCCAGAGATGCGATCGAAGGCTTGGCGGTAGAGCTCCTCCAGCTCTTCGATCAGTCCCTCCCGCAGCGAGCGCATCGCCTGGCGCTGGTCCTCACGACTCATGGCTGACTTCGCTGCAGGGTTGGATGGGCATGGTTGCAGTGCTGCTTAGGTTACTGCAACTAGCTTTGGCCCAATAGGTGGAGCGACAGGTCGTCGTCGCCGTCGCTCCAGCGCCCCAAGGGATTCCAACCCGCCTCTGCCGCCAGGGCGAGGAAGGCTTCAGGGGTGTACTTAACGCTGTATTCGGTGATCAGGGGCTCGCCGGCGCTAAAGCTCCAGCACCGGCCGGCCAGATCGACGATCTGGTTGCGGCGGCTGACCAGGGCCATGGCGATGCGGCTGGCGGTTGGCTCCCAGTGGGCCTGATAACGGAAGCTGGCAGGGTCGAAGTTGCCAGCCAGCTCGCGGTTGAGACGGCGCAGCAGATTGAAGGCGAAAGCTGCTGAAACTCCGGCGGCATCGTCGTAGGCCGCCTCCAGGCGGGCCGCTTCTCGGGGCTGGTCGATGCCGATCAATAGCCTGCTGCCTGGGCCCAGGAGCTCGGCAAAGCGACTTAACAACAATCGGGCCTGGGGCCGATCGAAGTTGCCCAGGGAGCTGCCTGGGTAGAAGCCCACCCGCGGCCGATCTTCCAGCAGGGGATGGCGGGGCAGATTGTCGATGTTGGCGTAATCGCAGCAGATACCCAGCACCGGTACGTCCCGATGCCGCGCCTGCAGGGCCCGGCAGGCCGGCGCCAGGTGGTCGGCGCTGATGTCGAGGGCCACGTAGGCGGCCGGTCTCAGGGTCTTGAGCAGGGGCCCCACCTTGCGGAGATTGCCCGCACCGAATTCGACCAGAACCGGTCGTTTGTCGATGCCTTGGCAAAGGGCCTGGGCCATTTCCCCGGCCCGTTCTTCAAGCAGCTTGGTTTCGTTGCGCGTCAGGCTGTATTCGGGTTGTTCGCAGATGCGCTCGAACAGCTGCGAACCCTCAGCGTCATAAAGAAACCAAGCTGGTAGCTGACGGGGGTGGCGAGACAAACCTTCGATCACCAACCTTTCCATGTCTGCCACTGCGGGATGGAGATCAATCAGCTCGGGCCCATCCGATTCGGGGCCCTCTGCGCTTTTGGCTTTGCCCGTGGGGCCTGCTAAAGGCATGGTCATGACTGGCTGCCTTGGTGGGCCAGTCGTATGCCAGAGGCCATCCAGCGGCTCGCAGGTGGGAAGAAGTTGCGGTAAGTGCGCCGCTGGGGCCCAGAATGGCACTCCGGTGTCATGTAGCCACTGCCTCGCAGTACAAACTGGGAGCACATGAATTTGCCGTTGTATTCACCCACCGCACCTGGGGCTGGTGTGAATCCTGGATAGGGACTGTAAGGGCTGCCGGTCCATTGCCACAACACTCCAAAGGCCTGGCCCAGGTCGGGCCCGAATCGTTCGCAGGCCACTTCCCATTCGGCCTCGCTGGCAAGGCGCTTGCCACACCAACGGGCATAGGCATCGGCCTCAAACCAGCTCAGATGGCGCACGGGGGCATGAGCCTGGCGGGGCTGGCGCCCCGCCAGGGTGAACTCGTCGTCTTCACGCCAGTAGCAGGGACCTTGCCATTGGCGTGCCTGGCATATCGCCCACCCCTCACTCATCCAGAGGTCGGGGCGTTGGTAGCCGCCGTCGGCCTGGAAGGCGGCGAATTCGGCGTTCGTCACCAGTTGATCGGCGATGGCGAAGGGTTCCAGCCAGACCCGGTGACGAGGCCCTTCGTTATCAAAATGGAATTCATCCAAATGCAAGCCCTCTCCCCCGCGGCCGATCGCCACCAGGCCTCCTGGGTGCTCCAACCAACCTGGGCGGTCCCTGGGCACTGACGTGCGCCAGCCGGCCCCAAAGTCGGCTTCCGGCCCTGCTGCCAAGGGGCGATAGCTGGGCTCGCAGGGGCTGCGGCTGAAGCCGTCGAGCAGGTCCATCAGCAGCAGTTCCTGGTGCTGCTGCTCGTGCTGCATGCCCAGTTCCACCAGCTTCTCCAGGGCCCCAGCCACTGCGGCCGGCCGCTGCGATTGGCCCTCCAGCAGGTGGGCCAGCCCGTCGTCGACCCGTCGACGCCAGTCCAGAATCGCGTCCAAGCCTGGCCGGGTCAGCAGACCCCTCTGGGGGCGCGGATGGCGGGAGCCGGCGGCCTCGTAATAGGAATTGAACAGATGGCCCCAAAGGGGATCGAGGCCGGGCCACCCTTCAAGGTGGGGCGTCAGAACAAAACAATCAAAAAACCAGTTCGTGTGGGCTAGGTGCCACTTGGGGGGACTGGCGTCCGGCATGCCCTGCAGGCACAGGTCCTCTGGCTCCAAGGGGGCCAGCAACTGCTCGCTTTGCTGGCGGATGGTGAGCCAGCGGTGGTTGCTGGAGAGGTCTACGGGCGGGCCACCATCTATCCCACACCCTAAGCAGACGCCGCTCCCCAGCCCCTGGTCGTTGGGGCGGGATCCCGTCCACAGCGGGCCCCCCTTACCATCACCTTCGCGATCGACACTGTCCGCCCCCATCCACCGCCATGGCCGGCATCACTGATGGTTTCACGGGCGCCGTGGGCCGAACCCCCTTGATCCGGTTGCGGGCCCTCAGCGAGCTCACCGGTTGCGACATTCTCGGCAAGGCCGAATTCATGAACCCTGGGGGCTCCGTCAAGGATCGGGCCGCCCTGGGCATCCTGCAGGCGGCCGAGGCCAATGGCCAGCTACATCCAGGTGGCACCGTGGTGGAAGGCACGGCTGGCAATACGGGGATCGGGTTGGCCCACCTCTGCAATGCCCGCGGATACCGCTGTCTGATCGTCATCCCTGAGACCCAGTCCGCCGAAAAGATCGCCCAACTGCGCATCCTGGGGGCGGAGGTCCGTACGGTGCCGGCTGTCCCCTATGCCAATCCCGACAATTACGTCAAGCTTTCGGGCCGTATTGCCGCCGAAACCCCTGGCGCTGTTTGGGCCAATCAATTTGACAACCTCGCCAACCGTCAGGCCCACTTCGACAGCACTGGCCCTGAGATCTGGGAGCAATGCGAAGGCCAGGTGGATGCCTGGGTTTCGGCGACTGGCACGGGGGGCACCTACGCCGGCGTCGCCCTTTTCCTCAAGGAGCGGAGCCCAAGCCTGCGGTGCGTCCTGGCCGATCCCTACGGCAGTGCTCTATATCAATGGGCGACCAGCGGCGAGTTGCGTTCCGAGGGCAGCTCGGTCACCGAGGGCATCGGCAACAGTCGCGTCACCGCCAATCTCCAGGGAGCGCCGATCGATGACGCCGTGCGCATCGACGATCCCGAAGCCCTGCGCACGATTTACGAGCTGCTCTGGCAGGAGGGCCTTTACATGGGAGGCTCGGTGGGCATCAATGTGGCTGCGGCTGTTGAGACCGCCCGCCGTCTCGGACCTGGCCACCGCATCGTCACCGTGCTTTGCGACAGCGGCGACCGTTATCGCTCCCGTCTCTACGACCGGGCTTGGCTGACCAGTAAGGGCTTGGAGATGCCTCACAAACCCGACCCGGAGCCCGGTCAATGACGACCGGTGAACCTGGTTCACTCATCGGCGGCCGTTATCGCCTCGAACGGCTGCTTTCGGAAGCCCCAGGGCCCCAGGGGAGCCTCTGGCTCGGCACGGACAGCCTGGCAGCGGAGGCCCCTGTGGTGTTGCGCCGGGTCGGAGCGGAGCGGGACCAGGAGCGGGTCCGCCAGCTTTGGACCCGTTTGCAAGGGGTGCTCCATCCCCAGGTACCCCGCTTTGGGGCCGCGATTGAGGTGGAAGGGGCCCTTTGGTTGGTGCGCGAATGGCAGGGGGGCCGCACCTACGGCCAGCTGCTGGCTGCCCGCCGCGAGCGTCAATTGGTCTTCGGTGCTGGCGAGGTGTTGCTGCTGTTGCGTCAGCTCCTGCCCGTACTGGTAGTGCTGCATGGCCAGGAGCTGATCCATGGGGATCTCACCCCCGCCAATTTGCTGCGCCGCGATCGTGATGGCCAGCCGGTGCTGCTTGATTTCGGCCTGTTAAGGGGTCTGGCTGAGGCGACGGATCCCGGCGGGGCCACCCCCGGCTACGCCCCGCCCGAGCAGCTGGCGGGCGGGGCCCCCCAGCCCTGGATGGATCTTTATTCCCTCGGGGTGGTCGCCATGGTGCTGCTCAGCGGCGATGGTCCCGAAGCCCTGCTTGATCCCGTCAGCCTGGAGTGGCGCTGGCCGGTGGCCCTGGAGACCGAGCCCGCTCTTGCCAGCCAAATCAGCCGCCTGGTGAGTCTGGACCCCAAGCGCCGTTATGCCAGTTCAGCCCAGGCCCTGGCGGCTTTCCAGGCCCTGGCCATGCCTGATAGCACCGGTCCGGTGCCTCGCGCTGACCGCACTTTGGTACTGGTGCCCCCGCCTGTGGACCATTCCCGGCCGCCGGTTGAGCCTGCCCAACCACTTCCCTGGACGGAAGCGAACCCAGCAGCGACCCTTGATCCCGCTGTCGCCCTGGGCAGCCCCCCCCAGCAGGTCCCGCTGAAAGAGCCAATGCCACCCGGCGCTGGCGCTGGTCCTGGAGCTGTCGCTGTCGCTGGCCCTGGTCCTGGTCCTGTTCCTGGCGCTGGCCCCGGCGCTTTCGCTGGTCCTGGCCCTGGCGCTGTGGAATCGACCTTGGACGATCCCTGGAGCGAGCCTGCCGCCCCGGAATCGTCGCCCCGAGATCAGCGGCAGTTGCGGACGCGGCGCCGGCAGGAGGATCGGGAGAGGGCGGCGGAGGGCGGGCTTTGGCCGGTTCTAATCGCCTTGGTGCTGTCGGTGCTGGCCGGGACGGCCCTGGGCTGGTGGTGGCTGGGTCGGGGCAAGCCCCAGGCTCCGGCAGCCCTGGCCCCCACCGAGGAGCCTTCCGGCGGGGCCAGCCTGCCACCGACCGAGGTGGACCAACGGCAACAGTTGCTCAGCCGGCTGCGGGCGATGCAAGTGGACCGCGGCTGGTTCCTCAGCCTGGTCGATGCCAATTTGCTGGCCCAATATCCCGAGCGCCGGGGGCGCCTGCCCACCGATTCGCTGGAGGATGCCCCCCTGCGGCGGGTCTGGAACCAGTTGGCTGAGGATTGGCTGGCGCGGGTGGAGCAGTTGCCGATGACCCTCCGCCGTCGTTTGGGCAGCTTCAGTGCGGGGGACTGGAAGCGGCGACAGGAATCCTTTCTCGCCCAGGGCCTGAGCACAGAGGTACTGCAGCAGCTGGTTTCAGGCAGTACCCAGAGCCTTCTGCCCGGGCGGAACGGTCAGGACATGCCGGCCGAGCCGTTCCGCCAGCTTTGGTATGCGGCGGCTGATCAGACCCTCGAGAACGTGCGCATCGAGCCCATTGAGGTCCCCACCCAGGTCACCCAGCTGCTGTCGGCGGATGTCCCAGCCAGTGGCGCCCGCCTGTTTCCGATCCGGCTGCCCACAGATCACGCTTTGGTGCTGGGGGTGAATGGCTCGCCGTTGCTGCAGATGAGTGTCTACGGGGCTGATGGCACTCTGCTGGCCCCCAAGGGGCCCCTGCGGGTCCTCAGCCTCGGGCAACAGGTCCGCTTGCCGGTCCAGTTGCTGGTGACCAATGAGGGGGTTGCTCCGGCCCGCATCAGCCTTTCTTTGCGGGCCGATCCCCCCGCGCCTGCTCCTCCCACGGCCGGGGACCCCCCGCCCCCGCCTGAGGGGGTAGAGGCGCCAGACACCACTGTACCCGGCGCGGCCGAGGAACCAGCGGGTCCTTCGGCAGTTCCCGGGAGGGACGCCCCAGTGCCTCCCCCGCAAGCTCCCTCGGCTTCTCCATCCCCTCCAACCCAACCAAGCCAACCCCAGCCGGCCCCAGGCCCGGGTGGGGTTCTGTCAGCTCCCGAGGTCCCAGCAACCCCTGCGTCGCCACCGCCAGCCCCGGCCCGGCCCTAAGGGCAAGGAAAATAAGGGAGGGGATTCGCTTCAGAGGCGGGCGATGGCCGCGCGGGCTTCCTTCGCTTCCACTTTGCGCTTTTCTTCCTGGCGCTTGTCGTGCAGCTTGCGCCCCTTGCCCAGCCCGACGGTCACCTTGATCCAGGAACCCTTGAGGTGGAGATTGAGCGGAATCAGGGTGAGGCCCTTCTGGTCGAGGGCGCTGCGCAGCTTGTCGAGTTCGCGGCGATGGGCCAGGAGTTTGCGCACCCGCAGGGGTTCGTGGTTGAAGAAGCGGCCGGCGTGGCTGTGGGGCGAGATGTGCACGTTGTGGAGTTGCATCTCGCCATTGCGGATCAGACAAAAACCGTCGCGCAGGTTCACTTGGCCCGAACGAATGGATTTCACTTCCGTGCCGAGCAGCTCGATCCCGGTCTCCAGGGTTTCGAGAATTTCGTACTGATGGCGTGCGAAGCGGTTGTCGGCCAACAGTTTGTGGGCCGGATCCTTGGGCTTGCCACCCCCCTGTCTCCCGGGTCCCTTCGCCATGGATGGCCCCCTGAGTTCAGCCAATCTTCAGAGAGTAGTTGGGCTTTGGTACCTGGGGGATGGCCGCAGCCGTTACCCTCATGGATATGGCGATCGTGTCTTCTGGCCCCTCTCCCCTTCCCGGTGGTGATCGGGCCAAGCCTGCTGCGCCCCCAAGGCCGCAGCTGCTTGATCCGGCCGCTGGCGAGGCTGAACTCTCAGGTCGGGAGGACAGTCTGCGGCCGCGGCGGCTGGCGGATTACATCGGTCAGAGCGAACTCAAGCAGGTGCTGGGCATCGCCGTCGCTGCGGCCCGGGGCCGCGGCGAAGCCCTCGATCATGTGCTGCTCTACGGCCCGCCCGGTTTGGGTAAGACGACCATGGCCCTGGTGCTGGCCGAGGAGTTGGGGGTGCGTTGCCGCATCACCAGTGCCCCCGCCCTGGAACGCCCCCGCGACATCGTCGGTCTGCTGGTGAACTTGCAGGCCCACGAGGTGCTGTTCATCGACGAGATCCACCGCCTCAACAGGGTCGCCGAAGAAATCCTCTACCCCGCGATGGAGGATTGCCGGCTCGACCTCACCGTCGGCAAGGGCACCACTGCCCGCACCCGCAGCCTGGAGTTGCCCCCCTTCACCCTCGTGGGGGCCACTACGAGGGCGGGTTCCCTGAGTTCACCCCTGCGTGACCGTTTCGGTTTGCTGCATCGCCTGGAGTTCTACGGCCTCGACGATCTGCGGGCCATCGTCGAACGGGCCGCTCGTCTGTTGCTGATGGATCTTGCCCCCGATGCGGCCCAGGAGGTGGCCCGTCGTTGCCGTGGCACGCCCCGGATCGCCAATCGCTTGCTCAGGCGTGTCAGGGATGTGGCGGCGGTGGGGGGCCACGATTTCATCGACCGGCAGCTGGTGGCCGAGGCCCTGCGGCTGCATCGGGTCGATTCGATGGGCCTGGATGCCTCTGACCACCGCCTGTTGCGACTGCTGCTAGACGGCCACGGCGGCGGACCCGTAGGACTGGAAACCCTGGCGGCTGGCCTGGGCGAGGACCCGGCGACCCTGGAGACGGTAGTGGAACCCTTTTTGCTGCAGGTGGGCTTTCTGCAGCGCACGCCGCGCGGCCGCTTGGTCACCCCTGCGGGCCGGGCCCATCTCGGCGACCCCAAGCAGGTGGCGGCATGAGGCGCTCCCTGCTGGTTTGGTTGGCCCTGGGGCTGTGGTGCGTGGGCCTGTTGCTGCCCCTGCCCGCCAAGGCCCTGGCCAGTGGGGTGGTCAACCCAGCGGGCCCAAAAAGCGGCATGGCGGCCAGCGAGGAATTGTTTCGGGAGGCCCTTCGTGCCAGCCGTGAGGGTCGTTTCGACGCAGCCCTTCCCCTTTGGGACGCGGTTCTCGACCAAGCGCCAGAGGATGCGGCGGCCTGGAGCAACCGGGGCAACGTGCTACTCGCCCTGGGGGATGCCCCTGGAGCAATCGCCGCCCAGGGCCGCTCGATTGCCCTGGCTCCCAATCAAACGGATCCCCATCTCAACCGCGGCACCGCCGAGGAAGCCCTGGGTCTCTGGCAGGCTGCCGCCGCTGACTACCAGTGGATTCTGGAACGGGATCCCCTGGACGCCTCCGCCCTGTACAACATGGGCAACGTAGAGGGCTCCCTAGGGCACTGGGATGCGGCGCGCCGCAATTTCGAGGCGGCGGCCGAAGCCAGGCCCGATTTCGCCATGGCCCGATCCAGCGCCGCCCTGGCCGCCTTCCAGCTCGGGCAGGGTGATCAAGCCGAACGGGAATTGCGACGTTTGATCCGACGCCATCCCCTCTTTGCTGATGCACGGGCCGGGCTGACCGCCGTGCTCTGGCAGCGAGGTGGCCGTGGTGAAGCCGAGAGCCATTGGGCCGCGGCCTTCGGGCTCGATCCCCGCTACCGCCAGGATGAATGGCTGCGGCAGATACGGCGCTGGCCCCCCGATGCCGTCGAGGCTTTGGACCAGTTTCTGGCCCTGGGCCGATGATTGCAGCCATGAC
This sequence comes from Synechococcaceae cyanobacterium, assembly GCA_947458155.1. GTDB lineage: Bacteria > Cyanobacteriota > Cyanobacteriia > PCC-6307 > Cyanobiaceae > Cyanobium. The sequence goes on from CANGZM010000006.1 coordinate 20,588, forward strand.
CCTCTCCCCAGCCTGCGATTCTCCAGCGGATCCCCTCCAAATCCCTCCTGGCGATTGGATTGCCCTGGGGTTGGAGGAGACCCTGGCTGCGCTATTGCCCGAGTTGATCCAGCTGCGTCGCCACTTCCACCGCCATCCCGAACTCAGTGGCCACGAACAGCAGACGGCCGCCCTGGTGGCTGGCGAATTGCGCCGCTGGGGCTGGCAGGTGAGCGAAGCCGTCGGCCGCACGGGGGTGGTGGGCGAGTTGGGTCCGGCGGGCGGGCCGCTGGTGGCCTTGCGGGTGGATATGGATGCCTTGCCGATCGAAGAGCGCACCGGCCTGCCCTGGGCCTCGTCTCACCAGGGCCTGATGCATGCCTGCGGCCATGACTTCCACACCACCGTGGGACTGGGCGTGGCCGCCCTGCTCGCTTCGGTGTCGGATCAGCTCAAGGCCAGGGTGCGGTTGATCTTTCAACCGGCGGAGGAAACGGCCCAGGGGGCGACCTGGATGCGGGCCGATGGCGCGATGGACGGGGTGCAGGCCCTGTTTGGGGTTCACGTCTTTCCCAGCTTGCCAGTGGGCACCATTGGCGTCCGTAGTGGCAGCCTCACGGCGGCGGCTGGGGAACTGGAAATTGAGGTGTTGGGGGAAAGCGGCCATGGGGCCAGGCCCCACCAGAGCACAGATGCCATCTGGATTGCGGCCCGGGTGGTCAGCGGTCTCCAGGAGGCGATCAGTCGTCGCTTGGATGCCCTCCATCCGGTGGTGGTCAGCTTTGGCCGCATCGAGGGGGGAAAGGCTTTCAATGTCATCGCCGACCATGTGCGGCTGCTGGGTACGGTCCGCTGCCTTGATCTGGAGCTCCATAGCCAGTTGCCGATTTGGATTGAAGCCACGGTGCAGGCCCTTTGCCGCGGCCATGGCGGTGAGGCCAGGGTTCATTACCGCAGCATTTCACCCCCCGTTCAAAACGATTCAAGGCTCACCGAGCTCGTGGCCCTGGCGGCCAGCGATCTGCTTGGGGCCGAAAAGGTGCAGTGGCTTGAGCAGCCCTCCCTAGGCGCCGAGGATTTTGCCGAATTGCTGCGCGATTGTCGCGGCACCATGTTTCGCCTGGGGGTGGCGGGACCAGAGGGTTGCTCGCCGCTTCACAGCAATACTTTCCTTGCCGATGAAGGCGCCCTGGAGGTGGGCATCCGGGTGCTCAGCTTGAGCCTGCTGCGCTGGATGGGCCAGCAGGAACCGTGATCACCGGGCCGCCCCACCTCCAGGATTCGCCAGCGTCGGCCACCCGTTGGCGGCAAGCCCTGCTGGCGCTCTCTTCGCCCCTTTTGATCGGGTTGGCTTTGGTCCACGGCCTGGCCGGGGACTGGGTTCAATCGCTCCCGGCCCTGACCATCGGCCTGGGCTTGCTGATCTACAGCTGGATTGCCCGCCGCCGCCGCCGTGGCGAACTGCTGCGGGCCCTGCGGCTGAAGCGAAACCCCTGAGAGGCCCCATGGATTCCTCCCTCGATCCGTTACCCAACTCGGAATTGCTGCAGGCGATCCGCTCGGGTGATCCATCCCGCGCCATGCCTGCCCTGGCTTCCCTGCGGCAGTTGCCAGCGCCGGAGGCGATTCCGCTGCTGTTGATCGGTCTGCAGCAGACGGCTTTTGCCATTCGTTCCCTCTGCTGCGCCGGGCTCGGCTTCAAGCGCAGCGAGCAGGGGCGGCAGGCGCTGGTCAAGGTTCTGCGGGAGGATCCCGATGCCAATGTGAGGGCAGAAGCGGCCAATGCCCTTGCCTATTACGGGGTGGTGGAAGCCTGGCCACTGCTGCGCCAGACCTTTGCCGACGATGACCATTGGTTGGTGCGTTGCAGCATCCTGGCCGCCCTGGCCGAAGACCCCACCATGCAGCCGGCCTGGTTACTGGATCTGGCCGAGCTAGCCCTTGCTGACAGGGATGGCACGGTGCGGGTGGGCGGTGCCGAACTTCTAGGCCGGTTGTTGGGGCTACCACCAGGTCCGGCAAGCGCTGCCGCCGTGGCTGACCTGGCGCGCGAGCGACTGCGTTCCTTGACCAAGGACCCTGATCACCTGGTGGTGGCTGCAGCCTTGAATGGGCTCCATGGCCAACGGGGAATCCCAGCCCCTGGCCAGGGCTGATGAACCCAAGACACTGGCGACCAAGCCAGACAGCATCCCGACTTGCCCTGGACAAAGAACGCTTCTGCCTTGCTAGTTTGCTTGCTCACTAGGGGTGCCCGAAGCCAGAACCTGTTTCAGGGTCTGCTGCTAGGGCTGAGATCACACCCTCCGAACCTGATCCGGGTCATGCCGGCGCAGGGAAGTGCGGAGAACTCATGCCAGGCCCCCTCTGCTCCTTGTCCCTGGAGCTTCCTTTGCCACGTACATCATGCGCAGCGCCTGGATTGAGAAGCGTCGAGCTACTGGAAACTCTGGAGGCAATGTCACCCAGCTGCATTACGCCCGCCAGGGGGTGATCACCGAGGAGATGGACCATGTGGCCCAGCGGGAGAATCTGCCGCCTTCCTTGGTGCTGGAGGAGGTGGCACGGGGAAGAATGATTATACCGGCCAACATTGAGCATCCCAATTTGGAGCCCATGGCGATTGGCATCGCCAGCCGTTGCAAGGTCAATGCCAATATCGGGGCTTCCCCGAACGCCAGTGATATATCCGAAGAGCTTGAGAAGCTTGAATTGGCCATTAAGTATGGCGCCGATACGGTGATGGATCTATCGACGGGTGGGGTCAACCTTGACGAAGTTCGCACGGCAATTATTCGGGCATCATCGGTGCCGATCGGCACAGTTCCTGTCTATCAGGCCTTGGAAAGTGTCCATGGTTCAATTGAAAGGTTGAGCGAGGATGATTTTCTGCATATCATTGAGAAGCATTGCCAGCAGGGTGTTGACTATCAGACCATTCACGCTGGCTTGTTGATTGAGCATTTGCCCAAGGTCAAGGGCCGACTCACCGGCATCGTTAGTCGTGGCGGCGGCATCTTGGCCCAATGGATGCTGCATCACCACAAACAGAATCCGCTTTATACGCGCTTTGATGATATTTGTGAAATATTCAAGCGCTACGATTGTTCATTTTCCCTCGGCGATTCACTGCGGCCTGGCTGTCTCCATGATGCCTCCGATGAGGCCCAGTTGGCCGAACTCAAGACCCTTGGTGAGTTGACCCGGCGGGCTTGGCAGCATGACATCCAGGTGATGGTGGAGGGACCCGGCCATGTACCCATGGATCAAATCGAGTTCAATGTCAAAAAACAGATGGAGGAGTGCTCAGAAGCTCCCTTCTATGTGCTTGGTCCCCTTGTGACTGACATTGCCCCCGGTTATGACCACATCACCAGTGCCATAGGTGCTGCCATGGCGGGATGGTACGGCACAGCCATGCTTTGTTATGTAACACCCAAAGAACATCTCGGCCTTCCTAATCCAGAGGATGTGCGCAATGGGTTGATTGCCTATAAAATTGCTGCCCATGCCGCCGATATTGCCCGCCATCGACCCGGCTCCCGCGATCGCGATGACGAATTGAGTAGGGCCCGCTACGCCTTCGATTGGAATCGTCAGTTTGACCTATCTCTCGACCCGGAACGGGCAAGGGAATACCATGACGAAACTCTGCCTGCTGATATCTATAAGCAGGCTGAGTTCTGCTCCATGTGTGGCCCCAAGCATTGTCCTATGCAAACTAAGATCACCGACGAAGACCTCATCAAGCTTGAACAGGAGTTGGCGGCCAGTTCAGTGGTGACATAAGCGCATTTGATTAATTCACCCTATGTATAATCTCACGACAATTGCGTTATCAAGTAGCATTTGATTTTGAATGGGCTTGATGGGTTATATGGACGACTAAATTTCGCAGTTCTTGAACGTATTGTACTATTCAATATCGATGTGATCAGCATCTCATTAGAACTGGCGTTTCTTGTTCGGACTAAATCAGGCCTTAGAACCTATTTTAGTTTGTTTTTCATGGAACCAATTAGTTCCTAAAGAAAGTGAGACCTAGCCCATACGTCGTTAAAATAAATCAGCTGCCAAAAAATCGTGACGATTCCACTTGCCCAAAGCATTACATTGACCCAAGAACGGGAATCCCCGAGTTCTTCGCAGCCCGCGATTGCCAGGATAATGAAAGCCGGGAAGAATTTGATAAGATAGCGAATTCTTACATAGCTCAATAACCAAGCTGGTATCAGTGTAAGCAAAGCCGCAATTAGCAACAAAAGCAGCAGGGGGCGCAAACGCTGAGCCTTTAGTAAGACTACGGAAATCATGGGGATAAGCATGAGTTTAAAAGAATGCACAAAGAAAGGCAATCCTTTAACTGCAGACAGTCCGACATAATTTGCATAAAGTTGTGGATGTTGAGTGATGAACTTGAAAACGGAAGTGGATTCACGAAATTGACCTGCTCTTAACTGTGCAACGACATCATAAATGGGCTGGCTATTGGGGCTGAACTGATGAGGCATTGATAACTCAACGTAGGTAGGCATGAAGGCCCCCATGCTTCGATCAAACTGTTCAATGTTTGAGCCCGTAACGAACAAGGAGGGCAGCAGCAACAGGCCCAACCAACTAATTGTAAGAATAAAAGCCCAAACTGCATGGGGATTGCCACGACGGCGCTCCCAGAGCCACCAAAAAGTCGCCATACCTATGGAAGCAACTATAAATTCAACTTTGGCAAGTCCGAACATCGCCAGCAAGAATGAAGTTATCCACAAAGGCCATCGGACGCAGATTGCGAAGAGAAATAACGTTAGGAGGCTACCAGCCATAACCTCATTACTAGGCTGAATAAATTGGAATCCGGAAGTAGCTATAATCGTAAGTGCAAGAATGCGCAACATAGGAATATCAATTAATTGTCGAATTAGAAGAAATGAGCTGCCAAGGTAGGAAGTCATGGCAAGAATTCGGATGTGCCAATTTAGATTTTCAGGGCTTGTAGGAACCAGCAACTTGTATAGTCCTACAATTAGGTTTGATGAGACTCCGCCTGAGAACATTAGGTTTGGATATCTGAAAATCCAGTTTCCGTTAGACCTTCCGATACTAAGATCAGCAGACAAGATAAATGATTGGTCCATCGGGTGCGCTGGCGGTATGCCAGAATCCTTTAAGATGAAAAAGGCTGAAACGAGCAAAGCAGCAACTAATGCTGCAAGCAAGAGGTAGTCGCCGAGACGCTCGGACCGACTTCGTGCAATTAATGATTCTCGCATGTTTACCAAGTTTTCACACACCACCACTATCATACATGCAAGAATGAAACTTGTATCGGTGCGGGCAATCGGGCAGGTTCTCCAGCTTCTCGGCGATGCTTCCTCCAACCGGACTGACCCTCCTATTAGGTTGGCACTGAAGAGATGCGCTGCATTGAACAGCAAGCTGGGCGCAGCTCTGCAGTGAGTCCATCGCGGTAGAGACGGCTAAATGGCTTATCGTTTTCGGAAAGCTGAAATTGCTAGTTTAAATGCACTTTGTGGTTTGTGCGTTATTCGCCGATGACGCAAATTCAACACTAATAATAAAAGCGCCCCGTGGTGTTGGGGCGCTAAGGCACAATTGATCTACATTTAAAAAATGATTGAGGCTGCTGTGAGTGGGCCCATTCTGTTTTATCAGAGCGCCTTTGCCTTCGCCACGACGTTTTCGACGGTAAAGCCGAATTTTTCCATGCACAGAGGTCCAGGGGCGGAGGCTCCGAATCGGTCGATTGAGACGACGGCACCATCAAAACCTGTGTATTTGTGCCATCCAAACGAGGAGGAGGCCTCGACTACAACGCGACGACGGACGGCAGCGGGCAGGACGGATTCGCGATAGGCCGAATCCTGCTCTTCGAACAGTTCGATACAGGGCATCGAAACCACCCGCACTTGGCGACCTTCGCCACGCAGGCTGGCCGCTGCTTTGACACAAAGGTCAAGTTCGGTGCCGGAGCCGATCAGGATGATCTCGGGCGTGCCCTGGCTGTCTTCCAAGATGTAACCCCCCTTGGCCACGGCAGCGGCTGAGGAATTGGCTTGATTGGCCACCGCCTGACGGCTGAGCGCCAGCACCGTTGGACGCTTGCGATTGGTCACCGCGACTTGGTAGGCACCACTGGTTTCATTGCCGTCACCGGGGCGAATCACCAGCAGGTTCGGGATGGCGCGGAGATTGGCCAGGGTCTCAATCGGTTGGTGCGTGGGACCGTCTTCTCCCAGACCAATCGAGTCGTGGGTGAGCACATAGATCACGCCCAGTTCGGAAAGGGCGGATAGGCGGATGGCCCCGATCATGTAACCAGCAAAGACCAGAAAGGTGCCGCCGTAGGGAACCAGGCCACTGTTGTGATAAGCGATGCCATTAAGGATCGCAGCCATGGCGTGTTCACGAACCCCGAAGTGCAGGTAGCGGTTGGCCTCGCTGCCTTTTTGGAAGCTCTTTTCTCCCTTGATGTCGGTCAAGTTGGAGTGGGTGAGGTCCGCAGAACCGCCGATGAGTTCGGGTAGCCGTGGAGCGATGGCATTCAGACAGTTAAAAGAATGCTGCCGGGTCGCCAGGCCTTTGTCTGCCGGGGTGTATTGGGGAAGATCGGCATCCCAACCCTGGGGCAGCTCGCCACGCAACATCCGTTCAAACAAGGCCGCTTCGCTGGCGTATTGGCTGCGGTAGGCAGCAAGGGTGGAGTTCCATTCCGTTTCGGCACTCTCGCCACGTCCAAGGGCTTGACGCCAATGGTCGTAGGCCTCCTGGGGCACTTCAAAGGGGCCGTAGCTCCATTCGAGAGCCTGGCGGGTCAGTTCGGCTTCGTCCGCTCCCAGGGCTGCACCATGGACTCCGGCCGTGTTGGCTTTGTTGGGTGAGCCGTAGCCGATTGTAGTTGTTATTTTGATCAGACTTGGTTTGTCGCTGACGGCTTTGGCGGCCAGAATTGCCTTGGCAATGCCCTCCACATCGGTATTGCCCTCGGCCACATGCTGGACGTGCCAGCCGTAGGACTCATAACGCTTTAGTACGTCTTCAGTGAAGGAAACCGAGGTGTCTCCATCAATGGTGATGTGGTTGTCGTCATAGAGGGCAATCAGCTTGCCCAGACCAAGATGGCCGGCCAAAGAGGCTGCTTCAGACGAAACACCCTCTTGGTTGCAGCCATCTCCCATCAATACATAGGTGTAATGGTCGACAAGGTTGAGGCCGGGCCGGTTGAACTTGGCGGCTAAATGGGCCTCGGCGATGGCCAGGCCCACGGCGTTGGAAATGCCCTGACCTAAAGGACCGGTGGTCACTTCCACCCCGGGGGTCTCAAAGGTTTCGGGGTGACCTGGGGTTTTGGAACCCCACTGCCGGAACTGCTTGATGTCCTCAATCGTTACCGAGTCATAGCCGGTGAGGTGCAGTAAGGCGTAAAGAAGCATGCAGCCGTGGCCAGCGGACAGCACAAAGCGATCCCGATTAAACCACTTGGGATTTTTGGGATTATGGCGCAGAATTCTGTCCCAGAGGGCGAAGGCCATGGGTGCCGTGCCCATGGGCAACCCCGGGTGGCCAGAGTTGGACTTGTTGATCGCGTCGACCGCCAAAAAGCGGATGCTGTTGATGCAAAGGCTCTCGACCGAAGTGGTGGTGGCTACGACCATGGCGGAACGCGGTAAGGGGGGAGAAGGGGCTTGGAAACGGAGGACTTCCGACGCAACTGGGCGTGACCCGCGACGGGGCTTTGCTCAGGTGAAACGCCGGAACGCTAGGCAGACGTTGTGACCGCCAAACCCGAAGGAGTTGGAGAGTACGACGTTCACGCTGTGGTCGCGGGCCACATTGGGGACCACATCAAGATCGCAGGCTGGATCTGGAGTGTGGTAATTGATCGTAGGTGGCACCAGGTTGTTGCCGATGGCCAGGACGGAGGCTACGGCTTCAATGCCGCCACTGCCGCCCAGCAAATGTCCGGTCATCGACTTGGTGGAACTGATCGGAATCTGACGAGCCCGATCTCCCAGAGCTGATTTAATGGCAGCGGTTTCGTTGCTGTCGTTGGCCTGGGTGCTTGTGCCGTGGGCATTGACGTAATCAACGTCCTCGGGCTGCAGGCGGGCATCAACCAGGGTCAGGCGCATGGCTTCGGCACCGCCCACGCCACCGGGTGACGGAGAGGTGATGTGGTGGGCATCACAAGTGGTGCCATAGCCGACGATTTCAGCCAGAGGTGTGACCCCTCGGGCCAGGGCATGGTCGAGGCTTTCAAGCACGAGCATGCCAGCCCCCTCTCCAATTACAAAGCCATTGCGTTCCAAGTCGAAAGGGCGACTGGCGGTTGCCGGATCGTCGTTGCGGAACGAGAGGGCCTTGGCGCTGGCGAAGGCCGCCACCCCAAGCGGTGTGATTGCCGATTCGGCCCCGCCGCAAACCATGACATCAGCGAGACCAAGCTGGATCTGACGAAAAGCGTCGCCGATGGCATTGGAGCCGGCGGCGCAGGCGGTGGCCACCGCACTGCTGGGACCACGGGCGCCCAGGGCGATTGCCGTCAGTCCGGTGGCCATGTTGGGAATCATCATGGGCACGCAGAAGGGGGTGACCCGATCCGGCCCACGGTCATTGAGCACCTGGGCCTGGGTCTCCATCATCAGTAGACCGCCCACGCCCGATCCAATCGAGACTCCGACTCGATTGCGGTTGCTGTCGTCAATGCTGAGACCCGCATCCTGGACAGCTTGCTTGGCGGCCACGACCCCGAACTGACAAAAACGATCCCAGCGTTTGGCTTCTTTGGGTTCCAGCCAGCCTGCGGGTTCAAAGTTCTTGACCTCGGCCGCAAAGCGACAGGCGTGCCGAGACGCATCAAAAAGGGTGATGGCGGCCACGCCATTACGACCGCTGCGCAGTCCTTCCCAATACTGGGCCACATCGTTGCCGATCGGCGTGACCGCTCCAAGACCGGTGACCACGACGCGGCGGAGTGCCTCCACCATGGACGATCAGGCCTGTTTTTCGAGGATGTACTTAACGGCATCGCCAACAGTGGTGATGCCTTCTGCGGCCTCATCGGGAATTTCGATGTCGAAAGATTCCTCCAGGGCCATGACCAGTTCGACGGTGTCGAGGGAGTCCGCGCCCAGGTCGTTTTGAAAATTCGATTCGGGTTTCACTTCAGCGGCATCGACGCTGAGTTGATCGGCAACGATCGAACGGACTTTCTCGAAGATCGCTTCCTGGGACATGGCCGCTGGAGACAGTGGTTGGCATCCTACGGGTCGTCCAGGACCTGGCCCCCGCGCCGTATGAACAAGGGTGACGGGCTTCCCGGCGCGCACCCTTGGTTCCCTTTCCTGCCGGTACCTTGACTCCACGCCGTCCGTTCACCGGCCCAGCCGCAACAAGGCCCATGTCTCACGCCGTCAAGATCTACGACACCTGCATCGGCTGCACCCAGTGCGTCCGGGCCTGCCCCCTTGATGTTCTCGAAATGGTTCCCTGGGACGGCTGCAAGGCTGGCCAGATCGCCTCTTCGCCTCGAACCGAAGATTGCGTCGGTTGCAAGCGCTGCGAGACCGCTTGTCCAACTGACTTCCTCAGCATCCGCGTTTATCTGGGTGACGAGACCTCCCGTTCCATGGGCCTCGCCTATTGAGACCGGTTGCCAGCCGCCATAAGCTCATGCCCGGCCTGCGCCGGGCTTTTTTGTGTGTGGCGCTCCCCTTCCCCCATGTGCGGCATCGTTGCCCTGATCGGTTCGAGAGAGGCTGCGCCCCAGTTGCTGGAGGGGTTGCGACAGCTCGAATACCGCGGTTATGACTCCGCCGGCATCGCCACGGTGGAGGCCCTGCCGGATGGGGGCGGGGCTCCCCAAGGGCGCCTGCATTGCCTCAAGGCCGAGGGCAAGTTGTTGAACCTGACCGCCCGTTGGGAAGAGCAGGGTGCCCCGGGCCATTGCGGCATCGGCCATACCCGCTGGGCCACCCATGGCAAACCGGAAGAACGCAATGCCCATCCTCATTTAGATGGCAGTGGTCAACTGGCCGTTGTTCAGAACGGCATCATCGAAAATCACCGCAGTTTGCGCGAGCTCCTCCAGGCCGAGGGGGTGGTGTTCCGTTCTGACACGGATACCGAGGTCATTCCCCACCTCTTGGCCCGTCGCTTGGATGCGCTGGAGAAGGAGGGCCACCAGATCGATGCTGCCCTGCTGCTGAGAGCCCTGCAGGAGGTGCTGCCCAGTTTGCTTGGCGCCTATGCCCTGGCGGTGGTCTGGGCGCGGGTGCCTGGGGCCCTGGTGGTGGCGCGGCGCCAGGCCCCATTGCTGATTGGTCTGGGGGAGGGAGAGTTTCTCTGCGCCAGCGATACGCCCGCCCTGGCTGGCTTCACCCGCACGATCCTGCCGATGGAAGACGGCGAGGTGGCGTTGCTGACGCCCCTGGGCATAGAGCTGTACAACGCCACCGGTGAGCGGGTGCAGCGCAACCCCAGCCTGCTGAGTGGTACCGAGCACGTGGCGGACAAGCGCAGCTTCCGCCATTTCATGCTCAAGGAGATCCATGAGCAGCCCGAGACCGCCGCGCTCTGGGTGGCCCGCCACCTGCCCGAGGGAGCCTTGGTGGCCTTGCCCCTGGATGAGGAGGTTTACAGCGGTGTGGAGCGGATTCAGATCCTGGCCTGCGGCACCAGTCGCCATGCGGCCCAGGTGGGTGCCTACCTGTTGGAGCAGGTGGCGGGCCTGCCCACGACCGTGTTCTATGCGAGTGAATTCCGCTACGCACCGCCACCCCTTTCGCCCCAAATGCTCACGATCGGCGTCACCCAGTCCGGGGAGACCGCCGACACCCTCGCAGCCCTGATCATGGAACAGGACCGACGCCAGCGTCACGGCGACCCGGCCTATGCCCCGCGCATGCTGGGGATTACCAATCGGCCCGAAAGTTCGTTGGGGCGGCTGGTGAGCCACATTCTGGATATTGGCGCCGGGATTGAAGTGGGAGTGGCCGCCACGAAGACTTTCATGGGCCAACTGTTGGCCTTCTATGGCCTCGCTTTGGCCTTCGCTGAGCGGCGGGCAGCGGCGGGCCTGCGGCAGCCGGGGCTGCCGGACCACGGGCGGCTGCTGGCCCTCGTCGCCCAATTACGGCAATTGCCGGCCCAGTTACAAGCTCTTGTTGAGGACCACGACCGCCGTTGCGCCGAGCTGGCCCACCTGTTCAGCGATACCCAGGATGTCATTTTTCTGGGCAGGGGCATTAATTATCCGATTGCCATGGAGGGGGCCCTCAAGCTCAAGGAAATCAGCTACATCCATGCCGAGGGCTACCCGGCCGGTGAGATGAAGCATGGACCTATCGCCTTGCTTGATGCCCGCGTTCCCGTGGTGTCGATTGCCGTGCCGGGGACGGTGTTTGAAAAGGTGCTCTCCAATGCCCAGGAGGCCAAGGCCCGGGATGCCCGTTTGATCGGTGTTGCCCCGGCCTGTCCGGACACCGAGCTGTTCGATACCCTGCTGCCCCTGCCGGTGGTGGATGAATTGTTGAGTCCCCTGCTGACGGTGATCCCGATGCAGTTGCTCAGTTATCACATTGCCGCGCACCGCGGTTTGGATGTCGATCAGCCCCGCAATCTGGCCAAGAGTGTCACGGTGGAATAAATCGCAACGCCTTCTTGAAGGATCTGGGCAGTTCAGAGTTCCAGCAGTCCTGGCGGAGGAGTGAGTCCGATCCAGCCTTCCTGGAGGTTGACGATCGGCACAATCGCCTCGACAAAGGGGATCAGCACCCGGCGGCCAGGGGCCGGCTGGCCGCCAGCCGGCGGCGACTCGGCTGGGGCAAGTTCCACCGCTAACAGATCGTTGCCGCCGTGGATGAGGTCGACCACCCGGCCGATCGGGTCCCCGGGGCTTGAAGGGGGTGCGGCAGCGTCAAGCAGGCGCACCTGGAGGCCCACCAGATCAAGCAGGTGGAACTCTCCGGGGGCCAGTTTCGGTCGTTGGCTGGCATCCACCAAAAACTCCTGATGGACCAGGGCCTCCGCTGCGTCGCGGCTGCTGACGCCGGCCAGACGGACCGCAAACAGGGATTTGCCTGGCAGTTGGCGTCCCCCCAGCAGCTCCACGGCCTGGGGCATGCCCTGGCGCGCCAGTAGCCAGCGCCGGCCTGGCTGGGTGAAGCGCTCGGGGAAATCACTGCGGGGCAGGATGCGCAGTTCGCCAGCCAGGCCCTGGGCCGCCACCAGGGTCCCTACCACCAGCAGGGGATTGCCCTCGGGACTCAGATGGTCGGCCTCGGGGGTTGGGGGGAATTCGTCGGCGTTCACGCGCTGGCCGGGGCGGTCAGCCCCCAGTGTGCAGTCTCGGTTGGGAAGGCCCCAAGCACCGATTCCGCTGGCGGGGCCGATAATGGCGCTGCTGGCCTTGATTCAGGAGCCCCGATGACGACCCTGCCGATCCTGCCGGGCACCACGGTGGTGGTCAATGATCCACGTTCGATCTACAACGGCTACAAAGGCTTTGTGCAGCGCATCAGCGGCAGCCGTGCCGCGGTCTTGTTTGAGGGGGGCAACTGGGACAAGTTGGTCACCCTGCCGCTGGGGACCCTGTTGCAGGAGGGCTGATATCCAGGCTTGCCAGGGCGGCGCGGGCCGCCTGCTGTTCGGCCTGGCGGCGGGAGCCCCCCCAGCCTTCCCCCAGGTCCTCACTGCCGACCTCCACGCGGCAATGAAAACGGCGGGGATCGCCATGGATCCGGCTGCGCTCTAGGCAGCAATAGGTCGGCAGACCGCGACGCTGGCCCTGGCTCCATTCTTGTAGAGCCGATTTCCAGTTGTGGCGATGGGGATCTTGCAGCAGTTCGGCGCTGGTCTTTTGCCAATGGGGTGTGAGCCACTGGAGCACCGGCTCCAGGCCGCCGTCTGAGCCCCCCCAGGCGATGAACAGGCCACCGATCAGGGCCTCGCAGCATTCGGCCAGCACGGTGGTCCGACCGGCCCGATCAGCGGCAGCCATGGCCCCCAGGTGCAGCAGGGGTTCGATGCCGCATGCCAGGGCGAGTTCCCCCAACCAACGATCGCTCACCAATTGGGCCCGCAGGGCGGAGCACTGGCCGACGCTGAGTTGGGGGTGGTGGCGGCGCAGGTAGAGGGAAGCGGCGAGGCGCAGTACGGCGTCGCCTAGGAATTCAAGCTGTTCGTGATCAACTGGCCGGCCGGCGGAACGGTGGCTGAGGGCCTCTTCGATGGGGGCGAGGGCGCTATCGCTGCTGCCGGGGCCAGCCGGCGCCGCCGGGTCCAGGCCGAGCCGGCGCAACAGCTCCAAAAGCAGGCGGCGACGCTGGGGAGTCATGGAGGGGGGGCCGCCGGTGACAGGGGCCAAGGGGGTGAAAGCAGGACATAAGCCGGGTTCTGTTCTCGCTGGCACGCCAGCGGGGTGACCATCTGTCTGGGACCGCCGTTACCGACGGCCTCTAGCGGCGCACTTGAAGCGGGACGGGGAAGCTGGCCAACCGTTGTCCCTGGGCCTTGCTCCCAGCCGGGGTTTACCTAGCCGGCACCTCTCGATGCCGCTGGTGCGCTCTTACCGCACCCTTGCACCCTTGCCTGTGCACCTGGCGGGGCGAACCTCACCGGGGCCATCGGCGGTGTGTTTCTGTGGCACTGTCCTCACGGTCGCCCGCACTGGGCGTTACCCAGCAGGCCTGGCCATTGGGGAGCCCGGACTTTCCTCAACCGAGTGATCAGCCAGCCCTAAGGCAGTCCGGCCCCCGATTGCGATCACCTCGCCTGCTTTCGCAACCAGCTTAAAAGAGAGGCTCAATGGTGAGCTTCCCAGGAGCCCAGGGTGGAATAATGGTTTCCAGTGGGGCTGTAGCTCAGCCGGATAGAGCGACGGTTTCCTAAACCGTAGGTCGTGGGTTCGAGTCCCGCCAGCCCCGTGATTCTGATCGATGCTGCCAATTAGAAAGCCCCAAATTTGTACATGGGCTTTTGATCGTCTTATTCCTAGCGGCGTCGGTTGGTTTTGGTGTGTGCATGAACACTAGTATTGTTTGCTACTTCATTTCTCTTGCCAAGGCTGCGGAAACCAAATCCATAGAGGAAGGCCATGGCGCCATCTCGCAACCATTTTAAAATCAAACCTTGCATGAGATTATTGCTATTTTTTTGGGATTGGTATTGGAGCCTTGAGACTTCAGTAGAAAGTTGTGAGAGTATCTGTTCTTTAACCGTAGCAATCGGTTCAAGCGGCTTGCCTGGGGGAAAATTCTGGATCCCAGCTTCACTGATGCCCGCTAGCAATGCAACTTCGTCTTGGGCAGCGCGAATCTTCGTCATGGCCCGAGTGAGATTAGTTGCTTTTTGTGTGGCTTCTCTATTGGCCGCAATTGATACGTTGTAGCTTGCCAGACCTTGCAGGGGTATGATCAGCAAAAATCCAAGGGCCGCAAGGGGGGCGAATTTTTGCACCCACTTGCGATGCTTGGAAATGATGGCCGATCGACGATCCATATGGTTGGCTAAAAGAATCAGTGCCGCACCGATTAGGGGTAGGAAAGCACGGTCCAGAAGCGAATCCAGGATCAGGGTTGGCCACCTGGGATCATTTATATTGGGCGGTATCCCCGCAGCGATAAATGAAACAATATAGATTCCAATCAGCACAACCGCTGCCCTGTCCAGGGCAGACGCTGAATACTTGCGGGTGCTTTGAGATGAAACCTGGCGGGATGCTTGTGACGAAACCTGGTGGGTGGCTTGTGATGAATCCATGGGCTTTAATTTAAGTCTAACATTTTTGCGCCCGGTTTAAAGTAAGACCAGGCGTCGGTGCTGGCGGGATCCTCGAACCAGCTAAGCAGGGACTGCCGGTGAATCCGAACTTTTCAGAAACTGCTCAAGAAATCGGCCACCGTCTGAATCAGTTGGATACGCGGCGATGCCCTCCAGGCAATCGCTGCCCTCCAGGCAATCGA
>CANGZM010000007.1 GCA_947458155.1 Synechococcaceae cyanobacterium
CGGGGAGGGGGGCTCACCACCGGCCCTGATGGCCAACTCATCCCGCAACTCCTCAAGACCCATCAGCTCCTGCACCTGACGGCCCAGGGTGATCTCCTGCTCATGGCTCAACAAAGGCACACGGCCGATGTCGCGCAGGTAGGAGCGCACAAGGTCCCCGTCCAGGGGGGCCATTAGGCGTTGACGGGCCGGTGCCGATGGCGGGTCTTTCGACAGGGGGTCGGTCGACAGGGAGTCGGTCGACAGGTGGTCGGTGGTCAGATCGAGCGGAAGCGCAAGGATCACGGGCCTTTGCCCAACGATGTGTGAAGCCTAACCTAAAGAAGTGTGAATTTCTCTCATTGTTGGCGGGATGGCAGCCTGCGCCTCAGCCGCTGCCAAAGCGCGACAAAAGCCAGGAGGCGGTGCGCAAATAGATGAAAACCCCTGCCACGTCAGTGGCCGTGGTGATGAAGGGCGCCGACATCAGGGCCGGATCCAGTCCCAGGCGGGAAAAAAGCAAGGGCAGGGCGGCACCTGCGGTGGCCGCCAGGGTGGTAATTGCCACCAGGCTCAGCCCAGCCGCCGAGGCCACGAGCACGCTGCCGCCCATCTTCCAGGCCCAGGGCACAACCACCAGCGCCATCAACACGCCCAGCAAGGCCCCGGCCAGGGTCTCCCGCCCCACGGCCCGCCAGGCCCCCAGGCTCTGCAGCCGTTGGGTGCTGAGACCCCTAATCACAACGGTCGAACTCTGGGCTCCCACATTGCCCCCTGTGCCGATCAACAGCGGAATGAAAGCGGCCAGCATCACCACCTGCTTAAGCACCCCCTGCTCGGAGGCGATCACCGCCGAAGTGCCGGTATTGGCAACCAGCAAAACCAACAACCACACCACCCGCCGACGGGCAATGGTGAAGAGGCCGCTGCGGAAGTAGTCATCGTCATCGCCCGCTTGAACGGCGCCAGCGGCATAGAGGTCACGGGTAGCCTCCTGCTGGATGACATCAATAACGTCATCCACGGTGATGATGCCCACCAAACGCTGCTCCCGATCCACCACAGGCACCGCCAGAAAGTCGTAGCGCTGTATCACCCGAGCCACCTCCTCCTGGTCAGCCTCCGTCGCGACGCTGACCACTTCTCGGGTCATCACATCCCCGAGGCGATCCTGCGGATCGGCCGTTACGAGATCACGCAGGGACAGGATGCCGGTGAGATGGCGCGACGCATCGGTGATGTAAAGGCTGTAGACCGTTTCCGTGTCCTTCGCCCGTCGCCGCACGATGTCGAGGGCCTGGGCGGCACTGTGGAATTCCTTGAGGTCAATGAACTCATTGGTCATCAACCGACCGGCAGTGCCCGAGCCGTAGCCCATCATTTGGGCTGTGACCCGACGCTCGGCTGGGCTCAGCCGCGTTAATAGGTCGCGGACCACTTTGGCGGGCAGTTCATCAAAGAGGCGCACCCGATCGTCCGGGGACATCTGCTCCACCAGTTCCAACACCTCGCCAGAGCGCAGACGCTCGAGCAGGCTCTGCTGCACTTCCGAATCGAGATATTCGTAGACCTCAATGGCCTCATCCTTGGGAAGCAAGCGAAAGGCCAGCGCCTGGCGGGTCTGGGGCAGGAGGCCGATCGCCTCTGCCGCATCCACCGGCTGAACCGGTTGCAGCAATAACTTGGCGCCGTCGTAGTTACCAGCCTGGAGAAGGCTTTCCAGCTGGCGCGCCACCACCTCGGCCACAGCGGAACCTTCTACCATCGCCCCAGGAGCCCGCCAAGGCAGTGTATGGGGCGGGGCAGCCCCTTAGATTCGCCATCTCTACCAACCAAAGCTGAGATGAGCGTGAACATTGCCGATGTGGTGGTCACCACTGCCAGCGGCGCACCCCAGCGATTGGGCGATCTGGCCGGCCAAGTGCTTTTGGTTGTCAATGTGGCCAGTCGTTGCGGTTTCACCGCCCAATACGAAGGCCTGCAAAAACTGCAGGAGACCTTTGGCAACCGCGGCTTCAGTGTGCTGGCTTTCCCCTGCAACGACTTCGGTGGTCAAGAACCCGGTGAACTGGAGGAAATCAAAACCTTCTGCAGCACGAAGTACGGCGTCACCTTTCCGCTTTACGCCAAGGTCCACGCCAGCGGAGCCACCACGGCCCCTTACGACACCCTGACCAAGGTGGAACCGGCCGGTGATGTGGCCTGGAACTTCGAGAAGTTCCTGGTTGGCCGAGACGGCACGGTGATCAAGCGATTCAAAAGCGCAGTCAAGCCCCAGGACCAGGAGTTGGTGGGCGCCATCGAAGAAGCCCTGGGAGCCTGAAGGGCGGGCGGCGTCAACCCCGCAGCCAGCCGCGCATGGCCCGGTCCCCCGGGCCCCTGGCCGCCACCCTCAACCAACGTTGGCCATTGGGGGCCCGCCAGGCACGCAGCAGGGTCAGGGGCAAGCCTGACTCGAGCGCCACAAGCACAGGCGCCTCCGGTTGGGGGGCGCATAGCAAGGACACACAGGTGTTGCTGACCAATGGTTCTTCGGCGCCTAGACGGCGACGCAGCTCAAGTCCACGGGCTTGGGCCCCACCGGCGGGGAGTGCGGCGGGCGCCAGCAAGGCAAAACCAAGGAGGGCAGCCCACTGCCAAGCCGATAAAGGTCGCAAAACATGCTGGGTCGGGGGGGCTAGGGGAACCGCAGCGGACTGCATCAGGGCCGACCTCAGATATCGAGCTGGGCGAAACTAAGGTCAGCGCTGTGGGCTTCGATGAATTCCCGCCGGGGGGCCACCTTGTCGCCCATCAAAATGGTGAAGATGCGGTCAGCCTCGGCAGCATCTTCAATCTCAACCCGCTTCATGGTTCGCGTACCAGGATCCATGGTGGTTTCCCAGAGTTGCTTAGGCATCATTTCGCCAAGACCTTTAAAGCGCTGAATAGTGTAATTAGCCTTTTCGCCGAATCCGTCAAGCATTTTCTTGAGGTCGGCTTCGTTGTAGCAATAAGCATGATTTTTACCCCGCTCCACCTTATAAAGGGGAGGGCAGGCGATGTAGATATAACCTCCTTCCACCAGAGACTTTTGATAGCGATAAAAAAATGTTAGCAACAAAGTGCGGATGTGGGCGCCATCCACATCGGCGTCGGTCATGATGACAATTCGATGGTAGCGAAGATTCTTTGCATCAAATTCCTCCCCTTTTATACCTAGACCCAAGGCGGTGATTAAGGCCTGAATTTCGGTATTTTTATAGATTTTAGCATCATCAGTCTTCTCGATATTCAAGATTTTACCTCGCAGGGGCAAGATGGCCTGAAAGCGACGATCCCGGCCCTGCTTAGCCGAACCGCCGGCGGAATCCCCTTCGACGATATAAATCTCCGACTCGCCCGGATCCCTGGAACTGCAATCCGCCAACTTGCCAGGCAGGGTTGAACTTTCCAGCACCGACTTGCGTCGCACCAGCTCGCGGGCACGTCGAGCTGCTTCAGCGGCGTTGAAAGCCTGGATGGCCTTCTCAAGAATCAGATCGATGACGGTCGGATTGAACTCGAGATACTCACCCAAGGCCTCGCCCACCAAAGTGTCGACGATGCCACGAACTTCCGTATTGCCGAGCTTGGTCTTGGTCTGGCCCTCAAACTCTGGATCGGGCACCTTGACCGACAGCACTGCGGTGAGGCCCTCACGGATATTCTCCCCGGCAAGATTCGTATCACTGTCTTTACGCTTGCCTCGCTTCTTGGCGAATGCATTCAACGTACGGGTAAGGACCGTCTTGAGACCCTCAATATGGGTGCCGCCATCGACGGTGCGAATGTTATTGGCAAAGCCGAGAATACTGTCTGAATAGGCATCAACGCACCACTGCAAAGCAGCTTCGACTTGTACGCCTTCCTTCTCAGCATCCACATAGATGATCTCAGGATGCAGGGGATCCTTCTCGGCATTCATATACTCGACATATTCCTTGATGCCGCCCTCATAATAGTAAGTCTCCTCGTGGGGGCTGCCATCGGCTTCGAGAGAATCGACCCGCTCGTCTTGGAACTGAATCCTGACTCCGCCATTGAGGTAGGCCAATTCCCTCAGCCGCGCCGAGAGTGTGTGGTAGTCAAAGACAATGCCAGAGCTGAAGATTTCGCTATCGGGTTTGAAACGTACCTGGGTTCCTGTGCGTTCCGGATCAGCGGCCGGTTCCGAAACCAGGGTGCCAATGGGGACGCCCCGTTCAAAACGCTGGCAGTGCTTCTGGCCTTGGCGATGGACGGTCACATCCACCCATTCACTCAGGGCGTTGACCACGGAAATCCCGACGCCATGGAGCCCGCCGGACACCTTGTACCCCCCGGCCCCGAACTTGCCGCCGGCGTGGAGAACGGTAAGCACGGTCTCCAAAGCGCTGCGACCGGTACGGGGATGGATGTCGGTGGGAATGCCACGGCCGTTGTCGGTGACGCTGGCGGAGCCATCGGCATGGAGCACCACCTCAATGGCGGTGCAGTGGCCCGCCAGGGCCTCATCCACAGAATTGTCGACGACCTCGTAAACAAGGTGGTGCAGCCCGCGCGGGCCGGTGGTACCGATATACATACCGGGCCGCTTTCGCACCGGCTCCAGGCCTTCAAGCACCTGAATCTGTTCGGCGCCGTAGGCGGCATTGACCTTGCTGGCGTCGCTCATTCGGGAAATCCTGCGGGCAGCCGCTTCAGGGCCCGAAAGGCCTCTGCTCAAGGTTCACTCTACCACTGGGGCCCCCAGGCGCCAGCCAGGGCCCTCTCAGGGGCGATTCAAGGCCTGGATGCAACCGCCCCGTCAATGCATCCCCGAAGGGGGGCGGCCAAACTGGCGAGATGACCCACCCCTCGCCACCCCTCGTCATCGCCCTGATGGGCCCGACTGCGGGCGGCAAGACAGCCCTGGCCCTGGAGTTGGCCGAAGACCTTGATCTGGCAGTGCTTTGCATCGATTCTCGCCAGCTCTATCGCCAGATGGCCATCGGGACCGCCCAACCCACCGCGGCTGAACGGGCCCGGGTCCGTCACGAACTCCTCGACCTGCGGGATCCAGACCAGCCCATCAACCTGCAGGAGTTCACGGTTCTGGCCAGGGAAGCCATCGCAGCGGAGCACCGCCGCCGCGGCGCCGCCCTGCTGGTGGGTGGCAGCGGCCTCTACCTCCAAGCCTTATTGCAGGGACTGAGCCCCCCGGCGGTCGCGCCGCAACCGCACCTGCGGGCCCAGTTCGGGACCCTTGGCCAGGCCTGCTGCCATGCCCTGCTGGCCGACGCTGACCCCGGCTCCGCTGACCGCATCGCCGCCGCTGATGCGGTCCGCACCCAGCGGGCCTTGGAGGTGCTCTTTGCCACCGGACGACCCGCCTCCCAGCAACGCCACCGCCGCCCCCCGAATTGGCGGGTGCTGGAACTGGGACTTGATCCCCCAGACCTTGGCGAACGCATCAGCCGCCGTACAGCGCAGATGTTTGCAACAGGCCTGGTGGAAGAAACAGAGGCCCTTTTGGCCCGCTATGGAGCCGACTGCCCGTTGTTGCAAACGATTGGTTATGGAGAAGCGAGTCGCCTGCTGGCTGGCGAAATCGACCACCATCAGGCCATCTTCCTAACGGACAAGCGCACTCGTCAATTGGCCAAGCGCCAGCGCACCTGGTTCAGACGCCAGCACCGGCCCCAGTGGCTCCACGGTGCGGATCTGGCAGCGCAAGCGCGTCAACTGGCGCAGCAAGGTTTAGGGTGAAGCTTAAATCGCCCCTGTGAATGCCTCCCCGTCCCCGTTTTGATCGCCGCGCTCCCGTGCGGGAGCTGCCCAACATCAACGACCGCATCAGTTATCCCAACCTCAGGGTGGTGGATGCCGACGGGAGCCAACTGGGAGTCATCACGCGTGAGGCCGCCCTGGATGTGGCCCGCGATCGCGAGCTCGACCTGGTTTTGGTGAGCGAAAAAGCCGATCCACCGGTCTGTCGGATCATGGATTACGGCAAATACAAGTTCGAACAGGAGAAAAAGGCCAAGGAGGCCAAGAAAAAGTCGCACCAGACCGAGGTCAAGGAGGTCAAGATGCGTTACAAAATTGATTCCCACGACTACCAGGTACGGATCGGGCAGGCTGTTCGCTTCCTCAAGTCCGGCGACAAGGTCAAGTGCACGGTGATTTTCCGTGGTCGGGAAATCCAGCACACTGCCCTAGCCGAGCAGCTTTTGTTTCGGATGGCCCAGGACCTGGCTGAAAATGCCGAAATCCAGCAGCCCCCCAAGCGAGAAGGCCGCAACATGATCATGTTCCTCAGCCCCCGTCGCCTGCCAGGGGGCAAGGTCGCTGCCAAGCCGTTGGGCAAGGCCGAAGGCAAGCCAACCGAGCTGCGCACCATCGAAACCAGGGTCATAGAGACCAAGCCAAGCCCAGCCCTGGTTACAGAAAATACGGAAGTGGCCACATCAGCCTCCTGAAACCAGCCTGACCGACCCCCTGGCCATGTCCAGGGTTTCGGTTCAGCCGAGGCTTTCGCCGAAAAACTTCAACATTTCAGCCCAAGCGAGGGCCGCAGATTCGGGATTGTGGTCGGCGCGCTGGTCACAGAGGAAACCGTGGCCGCCTGGCAACAGCAACAAACGATGGGGCCATTGACCGCTGGATTGCCGGCTTGCATTGGCTGCCCTCAGGGCCTGGTCCAGGGCCGCCACATCCCGGGGAGGAATCAGGGCATCTTCCGTCCCGCAGACGCACAGGAGCCGGCCTTGCACCCCAGCCACCTCGTCCAGAGTGGGAGGGCCACCCCCGGGTCGTCCACTGGCCACCCCGGCGCCGTAGAAGTCACAGGTGGCGGTAATCCCAGTAAGGCTGGCGGCCAACAAGGCGACATGACCGCCAAAGCAAAAGCCAAGGCAACCGATCGGTGCCCCAGGGGCCCCGGCGGACCCCAGGGAGCCTTGCAGCCAACGCCGGGCTTGGTCTAGATCCTGTAACAGCTCAGGGGCCCTGGTGCGCTCCTTGTGGGACCTTCCCTCAGCCAGGGACTCGGGGCTGTAGTCGAGGTCCAAGGCGGGCGCGGTTCGACTGAACAGGGGCAGGGCCAGGGCCCCATACCCTGCAGCCGCCAAGCGATCGGCCACACCCCTGACCCAGCCATTCACGCCAAACACTTCGGGCAGCACCAGCAGACCGGCCCGGGGCGTGCCTGAGGGGGGCGCCCACCAGCAGCGCAGCGGCACCTCCCCAGGGTGCTGCGGGGGGATTGAAACCCAGTGGCTCTCGGTAACGGCAGCGACGCGCAGGGGGACGGTCAAGAGCACACCGGGCAACCGGCACATGGTCCTATGCCAACGGGGCAATTGTCACCGGGACCAAAGCTCCTTAGGGTGGCCAGCAGACCATCTGGCCCACGGCGTGCGATTCCACATTCAGCAGGAAAGCGACATCCCGGCTTCGACGCAGCTGTACAACCAGATCTGCTTCGCCATTGCCGCCCGTCACTACCCCCCGGGGCACCGCCTGCCAAGCACCCGCCAGCTAGCCATGCAGACCGGCCTGCACCGCAACACCATCAGCAAGGTCTATCGCCAACTGGAGACCGATGGTGTCGTCGAAGCCATGGCCGGATCGGGCATCTATGTGCGTGACCAGCAAAAACCACGGGAAATCAAGCCGCCGCCGGGCCTGCGCAGCAAGGCCCTGCCCGATATTGATCGGGAGGTGCGGCAGAGCATCGATGGCCTGCTCAACGCCGGATGCACCCTGCAGCAGGCCCGCGAACTGCTGACCCGGGAAGTGGATTGGCGACTGCGTTGCGGCGCCAGGGTGCTGGTGTCGACCCCAAGGGAAGACATCGGCGCCTCGATGCTGATTGCCGAGGAGCTGGAACCGAACCTGGACGTGCCCGTGGAGGTGGTGCCCATGGAAGAGCTGGAAGCCGTGCTTGAAAGCTCCAGCAAGGGCACCGTGGTTACCAGCCGCTATTTCCTGCAGCCTGTGGAGGAGATCGCCCAGCGCCACGGGGTGCGCGCCGTGCCGGTGGATCTCAACGATTTCCGCCACGAACTGGATTTGCTCAAGGAGCTGCGCTCTGGCAGTTGTGTGGGGCTAGTGAGCATCAGCCCCGGCATCCTGCGAGCCGCCGAGGTCATCCTGCACTCGATCCGGGGCAATGAGCTCCTGGTCATGACGGCCAATCCTGATACCAGCAGCCGGTTGCTCGCCCTGCTGCGGGCCGCCAGCCACGTGCTTTGTGATCGGCCCAGCTTGCCCTTGGTGGAACAGACCCTGCGGCAGAATCGAGCCCAGTTGATGCGTCTTCCCGTGGTGCACTGTGCCCGCAGCTACCTGGGCACCGCCACCATCGACCAGCTGCGCAAGGAGATCGGCCTCCTGGCGGTCTGATGCGCTCTTTCACCACCATCCTCCAGGCGATGGCGGCCGATCTGGCCATCATCAAGGAAAGGGATCCCGCAGCCCGCAGCACCCTGGAGATCCTGCTTTGCTACCCGGGATTCCATGCCTTGGTCATGCATCGCATCAGCCACCGTCTGTGGCGATTGCGTGTTCCCCTGCTGCCACGGCTGCTGAGCCAGGTGGGCCGGCTGTTGACCGGCATCGAAATCCACCCGGGCGCCCGCATCGGCCGTGGCGTCTTCATCGACCATGGCATGGGGGTGGTGATTGGCGAGACCGCGGTCATCGGCGACCACTGCCTGCTGTACCAGGGGGTAACCCTGGGCGGTACCGGCAAACAGCACGGCAAACGTCACCCAACCCTCAAGGAGAATGTGGTGGTCGGTGCCGGTGCCAAGGTGCTGGGGGCGATCACCGTGGGGGCCAACACTCGCATTGGCGCCGGCTCCGTGCTGCTGCGGGATGTGGCCTCCGACAGCACCGTGGTGGGCATCCCCGGGCGCGTTATTCACCAATCCGGTGTGCGCATTGATCCCCTGGCCCACTCAGCCCTTCCCGATGCGGAAGCCAGGGTGATCCGCAACCTGATGGAACGCATCGACAACCTCGAAAGCCAGGTCAGCCAGTTACAGGGTTGCCTGAGGGAGGTGGCGGCGGGCCGCCCCCTGCTGGAGGCCTGCGCTGGAAAAGCGCAAAACCTGCGTGATCGAGAAATCCTTGAATTTCTAGGTGAGGGCATATCTCCACCATCCACCGCGAGCTGACCAACCCGACAGACACCCTTTAACGTTGCCGGTTGCGCGGGCGAAGCAAAGCACCATGGCCCATCTGCTGATCACCGGCGGTGCAGGCTTCATCGGCAGCCACGCCTGTCTGACGCTGCTGGAAGCGGGCCACTCGCTGGTGGTGGTCGACAACTTTGAGGGCAGCTCAGCGGAACCCCTGCAGCAAGTGGCCGCCCTGGCTGGTCTTGGTCCCCTGGAAAGGCTGGCTACGGCACAATGGGGCACGGCGGACGAGCCCCGACGACTTCTGGTTCTGCAGGGGGATATCCGCTCCAGTGGCGATTTGGACAGGGCCTTCAAAGTCTCCAGCACAGCCATGGTGGAGGCGGTGCTGCATTTCGCCGGCTTGAAGGCGGTAGCTGAATCCGTGGCTGAGCCTCTGCGCTACTGGGATACCAACGTGGCTGGCAGCCGCTGCCTGCTCCAGGCCATGGCCCGTCACAACTGCCGGACGTTGGTGTTCAGCAGCAGTGCCACCCTCTACGGCTTCCCTGACTCGGTGCCAATTACGGAAAGTGCGCCAGTGCGACCACTCAACCCTTACGGCCACACCAAGGCGGCCGTAGAGCAGATGCTGGCTGACCTAGCGGCCAGTCAAGCCGGCTGGCGCATGGCCAGGCTGCGTTACTTCAATCCCGTCGGCGCCCATCCCAGCGGCCGCATCGGCGAAGCCCCCCTCGGGCAGCCCAGCAACCTCTTTCCCCTGATCAACCTGGTGGCCCAAGGGCAAAAACCGTACCTGAGGGTTTATGGCAGGGACTGGCCCACGGCCGATGGCACAGGCGTCAGGGATTACATCCATGTCATGGATCTGGCCGAAGGCCACCGGGCGGCTGTGCACAGACTGCTCAACGCCCCTCCCCAACTCCTCACCCTGAATCTGGGGAGTGGCCAGGGCCATTCGGTGCTCGAATTGGTGCGGGTCTTTGAGAAGGTGACGGGCCGGCCGGTGCCCTGGGAAGCTGCCGATCGGCGCCCTGGCGACAGTGCCTGCAGCATCGCCGACCCCTCCTTGGCCAAAAAGGTCCTGGGCTGGGCCACGACCCGTAGCCTGGAGGACATGTGCCGAGACGGTTGGAGGTGGCAGGGCAGCCACCCCCATGGCTACATAAAGACCGGCGAAACGGTTGGGACTTGAATTCAGGCGGAGGTCACCTCCTGGGGGACCTGGGGTTGGAACATGAACATCGAATAAATAACATTACGACGCATCTGAGTCATCATCTCAAGGAACATATCATAGCCTTCATTCTTGTATTCAATCAGCGGATCCTTCTGGCCGTAGCCCCGCAGTCCGACGGATTCACGCAAGGAATCCATGGCCTGTAAATGCTCGCGCCAGAGGGTATCGATTTGCTGCAGCACAAAAAATCGTTCAGCTTCGCGCATCAGGCCGGGACGCACCTGATCCACCTGGCCTTCCTTGATGTCATAGGCATTTCGCAACTGCTCCTGCAGAAAGGCCTTGAGTTCATCGATGGAAAGTCCCTGAAGTTGCTCGGGCTGCAGATCTTGGAGCAGATAGATAAATTCCTTAACCTTGTCCAGAAGGCGGGTCAAGTCCCATTCTTCCGGGGGCAGATCGGGATTGACATAGGCATCAACAATTTCATTGACAGTCTTTTCGCCAAATTCAATGACTTGTGACTTGAGCTCCTTACCCTCAAGCACCCGACGCCGCACACCATAAACGGCCTTGCGCTGATTATTCATCACCTCATCGTATTCAAAAACCTGTTTACGAATGTCGTAGTAATAGGTTTCGACCTTCTTCTGGGCCCCTTCCAGGGAGCGGGTCAGCATGCCGGATTCAATGGGCATATCCTCCTCAACCCGGAAGGCATTCATGAGTCCGGCCACCCGCTCTCCGCCAAAAATTCGCAGCAGGTTGTCCTCCAACGAAAGGAAAAAACGCGTACTGCCTGGATCCCCCTGACGACCGGCCCGACCCCGTAACTGATTATCCACCCGTCGGGACTCATGGCGTTCGGTGCCGATGACATGCAAACCGCCAGCCCCACGGACCTGCTCCTCCTCTTGGCGCACGACCAAGTCATATTCGGCCTTGACGCGGCCGATCATCTCGCGCATCCAGGTGATTTCCGGATTATCCACGGGGGCCTTTTCAGCCGCCTGGGCAATGCGATCTTCGAGTTCGAGCACCGTGAGGCTGCGCTCACCCCAGGTCTTGACGAGGTGGCTGGCCAATGCTGAGAGATCATGCTCGGTCTCGGCTGAGAGGGCACAGGGGAAAAGGGTGCCCAAGGCCCTGGCCTCGCTCGGGGGCAGGGCAGCGGCGAGGACAGCCTCGGCCCCAAAGCCAGCGGCGGGCGAGGCCGAAGCGGGCAAGGGCACGGGGGGCCGGTTGCTTTCGTCTGGTCGAACCAGCCGGTTCAGTAACACCTCGCGCAACTTGAGACGGGCCATGTAATCGCTGTTGCCACCGAGAATGATGTCCGTACCCCGTCCAGCCATGTTTGTGGCGATGGTGACGGCTCCGGCGCGACCCGCCTGGGCAACGATTTCAGCCTCCCGCTCGACATTCTCGGGTTTGGCATTAAGCAAGTTATGGGGAATCTGCTGCTCAGCCAGCAGGCTGGAGAGCAATTCAGACTTCTCGACGCTGGTGGTTCCCACCAAAACAGGGCGGCCGCCCCGGTGAATCTCGGCCGTCTCTAGGGCAACTGCGCGCCACTTGGCTGTCTCGGATTTGTACACCTGATCGGTCCAATCGGAGCGGGAGCGAGACCGGTTGGTGGGCACCACGGCTACCTCCAACTTATAGGTTTTTTCGAATTCCACTTCTTCGGTCTTGGCGGTGCCGGTCATACCGGCAAGACGCGGATAGAGCAGAAAGAAGTTTTGATAGGTAATGCTGGCCAAGGTCTGGGTTTCGGGCTGGATAGGCAGCTGCTCTTTGGCCTCAATCGCCTGATGCAAACCATCACTCCAGCGGCGACCAGGCATGACCCTTCCGGTAAATTCATCGACAATCACCGCATCGGTGCCGCGCACGATGTAGTTGACATCGTTAACGAAAAGCTCCTTGGCTTTAAGAGCGTTGTTGATAAAATGAGCCCAGGGATCCTTCGGATCAAATAGATCTTGCACCCCCAGCAGCTGCTCGGCCCTGGCATAGCCTTCATCGGTAAGGGTAACGTTCCGCTGTTTCTCATCTACTTCATAATCACCTTCTGGATCAATACCGTCCTTACCCATTTCGGCAGAACGAATCAACTGACTGGCAATTTCCGCTGCTGCTCGGTATTTCTCTTGGGGACGTTCAACCTGTCCAGAAATAATTAGAGGCGTACGAGCTTCGTCGACAAGAATAGAATCAACTTCATCAATAATGCAAAAGTGGAAATCACGCTGCACCACTTCTGCGATGTCATTCGCCATGTTGTCGCGCAAGTAATCAAAGCCCAGCTCTGAGTTCGTGGCGTAGGTGATGTCGCAGCCATAGTTGCGCTGCCGCTCAGCCGGAGCCATTTCCTGCTGGATCAAACCGACGGAAAGCCCCAGGAAGCGGTGCACCTGGCCCATCCACTCGGCATCGCGGCGGGCCAAGTAATCATTCACCGTAACCACATGAACCCCGCGCCCCGTCAGGGCGTTGAGGTAGGCGGGCAGGGTGGCCACGAGGGTCTTGCCTTCACCGGTCTTCATCTCGGCAATCTGGCCGTCGTGCAGCACCATGCCGCCAATCAACTGGACATCAAAGTGGCGCATGCCAAGCACCCGCTTGCCAGCCTCGCGGACCACCGCGAAAGCCTGGGGCAGCAATTCGTCCAGCAATTTGCGCTCCCGGTTGGCGCTTGCTTCTGGAGTGCCACCAAGGCTGCGAGCCTGGTCAAGCTTGGCGCGAAATTCGGCGGTCAATCCCCGCAGCTGGTCATCGCTGAGGGGAGTGATCTCCTCCTCGAGCAGGTTGATGTCGGAAACAATCGGCTGGTAGCGCTTCAGCTTGCGGGTATTGGGGTCACCCAGCAGCAGCTTGAGCATGGAGAAGGCCTGTCCGTACTTGCTAACCCTACCATCGCAAAACCGTGGCCGAGAGCGAAGAAACGTGCTGCCGCAAGGGTTCTCGGCGTCCTATTCGTCGGGTATCCGCACCTGCAGGGGGTGCAGGGCGCCGGCCCTGTCGCAGCACCGATTAAGGCCTGGAGCCGTGGGACTGCTGAGACAAGCGGGCCGTCACAAACGTGCCACCGTGCTGTCCGGATCAGCACGCGGATGCTTGGGCTGCCATGGCGCATCCAACCCGCCGATCTATTGCCGTTATCGCTACCAGCATCCGAGTGCCTGCCGGCCAATTCATTGCCGACAGCTGGCGCCAGCGTTGCGAGCGAAGGACATCGAGCCTATTGATACAATTCCATGAACGTCTAGGCATTCAGATGAGGCTAGCGATCCTGGTAGTTTCACGCACAGCGAGTCTGCTCAATACCATTCTGGCATCCCTAAATCAGGCCTGCAGCCTCAATCCCCTGGATGTAGAAATTCTTTGCTCGTGGAATGGATCCAGCGAAGAAGAAAGAAAGATTTCCAACACAAGTCGTTATGATTTTCACATTGCCCAACGGACTCCCTATCATTTTGCGAGTAATGTAAATAGTCTTGTTCGTCTATCCAATTCCCATCTGGTCATGGTAGCCAACGATGATCTGATTCTTGATCCTGGCTGTGTAGATGCGGGCATTCGAACCCTGGAAAGCAGATCTGAGATTGGTCTGGTGGGCGCCGTCCTGCGGAACAAGGCCGGTGAGATAGGCCATGTGGGCATCAACTTTGACTTGAGAGGTTCGGCCTATCACATCTTGGATCAATTAGTGCCGGCTAGCAACCCAGAATTAAAGACCACTGGTCCGGTGGTGGCTGTTACCGGGGCGTTGCAGTGGATAAGACGAAGCGATGCCCTCGCCACTCCTCTAAATGAAAGTTATCGAGTCTGTGGAGAAGACGTGGAGCTCTGCTTGGATCTGCAACAGCAGCTGGGCAAACAGGTGTGGCTATGCGGTGAAGCGGAAGCGATTCACGAGGCAGAAAGCAGCCGGGCGCATCAACCAGATCAGGCAGCAAACAGCGAGGACCTGCTGCGGCTGCGATCGCGGTATCACGACTTTGTACTCCAGGCCAGCCCTGCACAGCTGCAGCTGCTGCTCGAAAAACAGCAGTGGGAAAGCATGTGGCTTCGTGATTTGATTCAACAGCGCAACATGCTCTTTGACGAACGGGTAATGACCATTGAAGAGCGCCATGCCCAGCTGGATCTGAAGAAGGAGATAGAACTCCAAGGTTTGCGGCATGACGCCCGCGCACTCGAAGACTTGAATGAAGAGCGACTGCGACTCAAAGCATTATTGGAGCGTCGGCCTACTGTGTTGGGCCGCCAGGGGGAATGGGAATGAGCCTAGATACCACCCGCAGCTACCAGAGCGACCTGGAAGGCTTGAAAGTCTTGATAACAGCCATTGACCTGGAACAGAGCGAACATCGCGGCATAGCCGTGTTTACCAAAGGGTTGCTGAAGGCCCTGCGCCAAGCTGGAGCCGAAGTGTGGCTATTGACGCAGTTTGATCCCTCCATGGCCGACGTGGAGTCCCGCCAACTACCAACCAGTACAAGCCAGCTGATCTTCTCTGCCAGGGTGCTGGATAGCCTCGATATCGGCCAGCTGACACAGGGCTTCAAAGAGCAACAATCGCCGCTCAGTCGCTTGCCATTCCGACCGACATGGCGAAAGCAACTAGGCCGCATCAAGAGACTGATTACCATTCTGTTTCCTAGGCGGCATTTTGATCTTGGTCGCCTCAAGGCTTTGCCCCTGCATGGCATCTATGACAATCCCTATCTGCAAAGCGAGAGGCTTGCCTACCTCCAGAACGTCGACGGCATCATCTGCGCCAATGATCTGTTTGTCCACTCGTTTCGCCTCGCCCAACAGCGGCAGGGTCATCGACTGCGCCTGGACCTAAATGGTTTCGATGGCCTGGTGTGCACGTGCCCCATCAACATCGAAACCCGCCATGCGAGGTTTCTTGTGCAAACCATTCATGACCTAATTCCTCTGGAGTATGTGCCAACAAGTGACGATGCCGTTACGTTTTCTCGACGACTCAAGGCCTGTGCAAGCAGTGCCCGGCTATTCGTATCGGATTCAACGCGCTATAAATACGAATCAGTTATCTTGCAAGATTTCAAGACACCTGACCCACATGCCAGCTGCGTTGCCATCCAATCCCCATCACTCACCTTTCCAGCCGACGCCTGTGACTGGGAAGCTCGCATTCCTGAACTATCGCTGAATGCTGAAGGGCAGAAGCGCAACCAACTGCTAAAACCCTGCCACTACTTTCTGTTCAACTCATCAGTGGAGCCCAGAAAGAATCTACTCTTTGTCCTCAAGGCTTTTGTTGAGTCAGGTGTTGAGCGCCGTGGAGTCAAGCTGTGTATCACCGGCAAGCTGAAGGCGGATAGCTACAGCATGCAGGTAAAAAATCTGGTGCAGAACCATCCAGATATCATCCTGATGGGCTATGTGGATGAAGCCACCAAGCGCCAGCTGTTCCTCAACGCCCTTGCTGTCGTGAGCCCTTCCCTGGTAGAGGGTTTCGGGATCCCGGTGCTGGACGCCGCCTGCCTGGGGCTACCTGTGATTGCCAGCCCATCGGAATCGCACCGCGAGATCCTCAGCCTGCATGATTTCGAGCAGCACGTGCTGCTGTGCAGCACGCTCGAAACCAGCGACTGGGCCAGTGCGATGCGTCTTACGGTGGTTAAGCTGGAACGTCTGCGACAAGAAGCCTGCGGTGGAGAGTCCAGCCAGCTGCAGGACCAGCGGGAGAAGCTCTGGCTGGATGAGCTGCGCCAGCAACGAATTCATCGTTACTGGCATTTGCAGCGCTCAATTGATGCCGCCTTCCAGGCTTCTATCACCCGAGTGATCCAGGAAGAACTCACGTTGAGGAACTCCATGGGACACCCAGACCGACCTCAAGCAGCGGCGAGCGCACCGATCAGCTCCCGGATCTGATCCACCTGGCGGGCAAGATTCATCCTTCCTGCCAGCAGATAGCCCGCCTCTGATACCTCGTGCCAGGTGGACACCCCCCGCCGCAGCTGCTGCAGATGGTCAGCCAGCACAGAGCCATCATCCTGCAAGGGAAAGAACAGGGAGCTGCCCTCATGGAACTCGCGATGCACAGGGATCTCACTGATCACGGTAGGTAAACCTTCGGCCTTGGCCTCCAGCACCGGGTAGTCAAATCCCTCCTCAGTGCTGGCCGAAAGCAAGGCCAGACTCTGTCGCAAGTGCATGACCAACTCCTGCGGTTCAAGGGACGGCAGCAGCTGGACCTGGCCGGGACGGGGTAGGTCCCGGCACAGGCGCTGCAGCCGATGGGTCTCACGGCCAGCACGTCCCACGATGCGAACGATGCCAAGCCAATCCGGCAGGCGCTGCTGCACACCAGCAAGGGCCCGCAACAGCCCTGCCAGATTTTTGTTGGCATCGTGCCGAGCCAGCACAAGCAGATCTTCGCTGGCCGGCGCTTGGATGCGCTCGCGCACCACGTCAATGCCATTGGGCACGACGCTGATGCGCTCGGCAGCCACCCCGAAAGCCAGCAACTGATCGGCGACATAATGGCTGATCGCCACAATCCTGCTGGCACAGCGCAGATGGCGGGGTTGCCAGAGGCGATAGCGCAACCAGGCCTTACGGCTGTTGGGCTGCACCAGGGGTGTGAGGTCGTGGCAGGTGATCAACTGCGGCACATGGGGCCATTGCAGCAAGGCATCGAAGAAAGGCGAATAGATCACCTCCAGATCTTCCAGGCCCAATCCCCGTTCGGCCAGGAGGCGGGGCAGGTCCAGGCCGTGCTGAACCAGGCTGTAACGCTGCAGTAGCGCCATCCGCCGCTGGGGCGCCTGGCTGGGTGGCTCGGGCTGCCAGGTCAGCGGATCAATCAACATCCCCCGGCCGGAGGCGTCAAGTTGAAGCCGCAGCCCTGGCAACTGGGGCACCACCCGCTGGACATAGCTGCCAAATCCGGAGTGACCCGGCAGCCAGGAAAGCAGGTTGATCAATTGTGGCAAAACAGACTCCGATGCAGATCAGGACATCAAATCAGGAATGGAAGATTTGGACGCTCACGATTGAGCAATTTTAGAGCCAGCCAGATGCCAACAATATTGAACAGGAGCAGGACGAATCCAGTGGCCCACTGCACCTGCCCCAGCATCAACGTATCTCGGACTGGGCTGAGAATACGATAGATAGGGTTAAAGTCGGCCGTCCAGGCCATTGAACCAAGGTTCTTTCTCTTATAAAGAATTGGCGACAGCAAAAAAATCAACTGCAATAGAATCGGCACCAATTGGTAGATGTCTCTGAACCTGGCCCCCAGCAAACACACCAAGACAGGAAACCAGTAAAGGAAAAGACACATATTGAGCAGAGGAAACCAGCCAACCAGCAGCAAATTAACCAGCAGACTGTGCTGGAACCAGGTCAGTGCCAGCACAACGAGGATAAACGACTGGGCAAAAGTCTGAAGCTGAAACGCCCACTCCTCCAGGGTGTAAAAAATAGGGTTGAGATTAGTATTGTGCACATGGGAATGATTGTGCTCAAACAGATTTGGCGCCGAGCCAATCGCCGCACTTATGCTGTTCCAGACTACCAAGCCAAGGCCAAGGTAGACAACATAGGTGTTAAAGTCATCTACCTTAAAGACAGTGCCATAGACCAGGGCCAGGGCTGCGATGGAAAACAGATTGGAAAGTCCAAGCCAGAAACTGCCGAAGAATGTGCGCACAAATCGAGCCCTGGTGCGGGCCGTGGCCGTAAACCACCAGACGCGGCGCATGGCCCAGGCCTCGCCCAGGGTGCGAAGCACCGAGGCCTGGCGGCGGCCGCCTCGTCCTGGGGAAGCGGTGTGCAGGGACGTCTTGACCATCAGCTGTGGTGGTAGAAGGCAAGGGCAGCGTCCAGCGGCCCGTCAAACACAATCTGACCTTCCTGAAACACCAGACCGCGTTGGCAGAAACGCCGCAGCAGCTCATCGGAATGGGAGGCCAGCAGCAGGGTGCCGGTGGTGGCCAGGAAGGTGTGCAGACGCTCCTGGGCCTTGTCATAGAAGCTGCTATCCCCGGCCCCGAATCCCTCATCCATGGCCAGGCAGTCGTGGCTGCCGGCGGTGAGTACGGCAAAAAGCAAACGGGCTGCCATGCCCTGGCTGTAGGTCTTGACCGGCAGGTGAACGAAATCGCCGAGGCCCGAAAACTCCACGACGTCTCTACAGAAGGGCTCAAAACCACGCAAGCTGCCCTTCACCAGCAGGTAGTGGGCCTTGATGGCCTGCAGCCCACTGAGCTCCGGGCTGGTGATGAAGCCTTTGTGAATCATCGGAAAGACGGGCACCCGCGCCTCAAAGTGGCCGGCGGTGTGCTGATAGATCCCGGAGATCAACCGCAGGAAGGTGCTCTTGCCGGCACCGTTGTGGCCGATCAGGGCGACCCGCTCCCCTTCCCGCACCATGCAGTTCACATTCTGGAGAGCCGTGACGACGGCACCGCCACTGCGACGTTTCAACATGCCGCCGGTGACCGAGCGGATCAGGGTGGCTTTAAGGCTGCGGGTTTCCGTGGTCAGTACGGGAATGTCCAGCCGCACGTCACGCAACTCGAGCACCAGGGCGCGTTGAATCGCCGACTGGGGACTGGAGTCGCTGGGGAGAGCGATGGATGGAGGATGCTGACGCAAGCAGGCCGCCGATCAGGCTGAACCTTGCGAGGTTACCGCTGGCCTAGGGGCCCAGGCCCTGCAACCGACGCTGCCACACCTTGCGGGCAAACAACTGCTGATAACGACGACGGGCCTGCCGGCCCAGGGCGGCCCGCCACGGCGACTCAGTGGCCAGCCGCAGCAGCAGCTGGCCCAGATCGGCAGGGGCCCCCGACCAGGCCAACCCTGGCAGGTGTGAGACCCAGGCCATCCCCGAGCGGGGCAGGTGGAAGGCCACGGCGGGGATCCCGGCGGCCATGGCCTCCAGCTGCACGATGCCGAAGGCTTCGTTGCTGCGGTCCGAAGGCAACACCAGTACCTGGGCGGCGGCGAGGCGGCCCAGCTTGCCCGCCTCATCCAGCCGCCCCCAGAACTGCACGGGCAACCCCTGGGCCAGTTGCTCGAACTGGTGCCGGCGGGGGCCATCCCCCACCACATCGAGCCGCCATGGGGCCTGCAGGGGGATCAGGGCGCCCAACAACAAGTCGACCCGCTTGTAGCTATCGAGGCGGCCGATGAATAGCACCCGCAAGGGATCGGCCAGGGTTGCTGGAGTGTCAGGCCGTGGCGGCAGGGCCAGCGCAGCCTTCTCCAAGCCGGCATCAAGACAACAAGGCAAGGTCCGCAGCCGGGCCCGCCTGCAACCGCGGCGCATCAGCTCCGCCACCAGGACCGGCGAGGTGGTGATCACAAGGGGTATCTGTTTCACCACCAGTAGGGCCAACTGCTGGTATAGACCCACCAGCAAGCCCGAGGGCGTGATCTCAGTCTGGAGAAAGGCATGCCAGTGCACGCTGAGCCGACGGCGGGGCTGCATCACTCGGGCCAGCAGCAACAGCAACAGCACCCCCGGACAGGGCAGATGGGCATGAAGGGGCTCGTGGGAGCGGAGCAGTCGCCAGAGGGGAACGCTCGGCAACGGCAACAGCAACCGACCCAGCGCCAGGCGGGGCAACGGCACACGCTGATAGGGAGCCGGCAGCGGATCGAGCTCGGACAGGGCAACCGGCTGGGCCGCCAGGCTGAACACCGCGGCGGGTTGACCCTGCTGCTGCCAGTGGCAGGCCAGCTCATGGGCCACCCGTTCGACGCCGCCGTAGCCCGGGGGCCACTCACGCAGAAGCTGGAGGGTCAAAGGGCGTAGGGAAGCGCGAGCCAGGGATGGCGCTGCTGCAGGCAACGGCTGAGGGGCCGCCAGTTGCTGGCCGTGGACGTGGCCGTCATCGAATCGCTGTGGGTGTGATACCTGGCAAGCACCCGAGGGCAGAGCACACCATGAAAGTTGGCATCGATCAACTTGCACCAGAAATCGAAGTCCTCCCAGCCGCCATCGATGTGGCTGTAACCGCCCACGGCCTGCCAGGCGCGGCATCGCACCAGCGCCATGGCATCAATCACATTGCCATGCCGAAAGGCCTGACGCTGCCAGCTGAGCCGACTGATCATGCTCCGTCCGTCATGGCCATGACTGCCATTGCCGATCACCTCAACAAACGGATGCACCACAGCGACGGCGGATCCGGCCAGCTGAGCCTGCCCCAGGCAAGCGGAAACCGCCTCAGGGAAGAGCAGATTATCGGCATCGAGAACAAACGCCCACTCCGCCGTGCAATGGCTGAATGCTGTGTTGCGCGCAGCAGCGAGGCCGGCATTCGTCTGATGTCGCAGCAACTGAACCCGGCAGAAACGGGAGGCCTGCCGCTCCAGCCAGAGCCGCACCACTTCAGCGCTGGAGTCGCTTGAGGCATCATCAACAACAATCAGCTCCAGGGGCTGCAGCGTCTGGGCTGCCACGCTGTCGAGCGCCAATTCAATCCTGTCGGCGTAGTTGTAGAGGCTGATCACCACGGCAGCAGACGGTGTTTCAGTCGCCCCGAAATCCAGAAGCAGATCAACCCCAGGCGAGGCAGGGTCTGTGGCAGCGGCCACTGGTCGGCCCTGCAGTTCGGCCAGCAGCTCCGCCGGCGTTAAGGGTGGACGGAAATGGCGCAGGGGTTCGCCTCGCAGGCAGCTGATGGCAGCATCGAGGCCGAAGCCCTGATCACCAAGTGTCACCGCAAATTGAGCCGCACATGCACTAGACATGAGCCAGGAAGCCAATAAACGTGCCCCATCAATTGTTTCTGCTGCATGCAGGGGCAATTGGGGATGGTAATGAAAGACGGGATTACCCAACTGAGCTTCCCAGGCCGCCAGGGCGTGCTCCCAGTCTTCACCACCAGACCCCAGGCAGAGGCAATGGCAGGGCAAAGGCTGAGGCAATCCAAAGCATGCGACCCACTGATCAGCCACTCCTGCACTCAGGTCAAGCCAACCATTTGGCGCCGTCGCAGGGTCAAGCCAATAGGCCGGTAATCCCAAAGCCCGCAGCAGGCCCACCCTTGGAGCATCAGGATCCCAGATCGCCTGCTGACTACGCAGATGGGCGAGCCAGTGCTCGACCCGATCGGGAGGTGGCAGCTCCACGTTGATCGCGATGCGCTCCAGACCACGATTCTGAGCACCTGCAGCGTGACATTTGAGCGGGAGATTGTGGGGATCGCCAAGCTGATCCGCCAGGCTGGAAAAACCCAGGTCTGGAATTGGCAGCCGTTGCAGCCAGAGATGGGCTTGCCAGCTGGTGAGGGGCACACCACAGAGGCTGATCAGCGCCTGGGGCGCCAAGGCGGCCAGGCCGGGATGGCGCGGGGCGGGAAAATGGCAGCGGCGCTCCAGCCAGCCAGGCCAGCCTGCAGGATCGGCGACGCGAACCTCGGGCGAAGCTGGCACCGCTGCAGAGCGGCCCAGCTCAGGAGGTGGAGTAGCTGCGGGCCAACGGCGCTGGCCTGGTGTGAGCAAGTCGCTATGCAGTTGGCGCAAGCTGTGGTGCAGCGGCAGTTGCGCAGCGGTGGCCAGACTGCGGCGGTGCTTGGGCTGGATGAGGGCCAGGGTCTGACGACATTGCTCAGCGCTGGGCCGCAGCTCCGGCAAGACCTCCAACAGACGTTGGAGCTGGGTCTCAGGCTGGCTAAACCAGGCCTCGAAATCCACCACGGCCAGAGGCAGTGTGGCGGGAGCAGCGTGCAATGGCTCCAGGTTGTGACGCCACCAGAGCTGCTGGGCGCGATCCAGGTCCATCCCGGTGATCGGGCCGTCGCGGCTTATCAGCGAACGGGCCACCTCGGCAGGATCACGCACCGCCAGGAGCAAGCGCAGGGGAATCCCCAACTCGGCGGCAACATCCAGCCATAGGGGCAGGAGTCGGCTGGTGCGGGGATCCTTGATGGCCCAGGGGCCGATCTGGCGGGCGACCTCCGGTCGTAGGAGATCGGCCAGCTGCGCCCGGACCGCCCGGGTGGCGGGATGCTGCAGCCAGCCCTCGGGCAGGGCCAGGCAGCCCTGGGCGGAGGGCCACCAGCGATCCAGATCAATCAGCAGCCGCTCCTGCAGCGCCGCCAGCTCCTGCCACTCGAAATATCCCTCGGGGTTGTGATGATCGGCAGCGATCAGTTCACCGGGCAACTCCACCCCAAGGCCCTGCAGCAGTGAGCCCAGCAGCGATGTGCCGCTGCGGTGCATGCCCACCACCAGGATCAGGGGAGCAGCGTGGGCCAAGAGTGAAAGAGCGTTTAAACAACAATCCTAGGGGACCGTCCCTCCAATAAGTTCTAGTAGCAGGCGTGCTTACTCTTGGAGTCGCTACAAGCCTGTTGGTCGTCCCATCGTTCCTCTTGTCCTCAATGATGAGCTGACATACCAGCTCCAGAGAATCGCAAAAACCAGGTCAATTCCTCACTCTCTGGTGCTTCGAGAACAAATCATTCTAGCTTGCGGGGCCAGGGCAACGAACTCATCGGGCCACCGAGCTTTCTCCATGGCAGACTCATATTGCTCCTCGGTGCAGTAGTGCCACTGAAACTCTGAAAGTGAGAGGACTTTCTGGAACTGGATAGCACTACGCGCCAAGACCTGAATGGTATTTGCGTACCAATCCACGCGACCAGTTCGCCCTGCGCAGCAGAGCGAACTGGTCAATCAAGAAGGTGATTAGGGACTAGGATTTTTGAAGACTGCATGAGCCTGGGCCTGATCATGAAAAACATTATGAAACAGGCGCTGGGATTCAACACCCTGAAAAACCGTCTGAAGACGTACATTCGTGCCGTTGTCGACGAGGCAGTTGAGGCAAGTTCCCAGGCTGAAAAAATCAACCAACAACGCCAGTCGAGATATCAGCTCACTTCGCGTCTCGCCAGCTGCCTTCAGCCTGGACAGGCATCGCCTCATGCTTTATTTGGCTCGAGCCTATGCCGCGCCGAAGACCTGATCAACCCTGTCTATCAAGCAATCTGCAGAGATGATCTGCGCTGTGAACCGGTTTTCCATCGCAAACAGTGGGAGTTCGTTTACATCGTTCATCAGCTCAGAATGAATGGCTTCCTCCGGCAGGGGTTCAGTGGCCTTGGCTTTGGAGTGGGCACAGAGCCTCTGTCGAGCCTGTTTGCATCGCTAGGCTGCACCATTCTGGCCACAGACGCGCCTGACAATGTCAGCGACGAAGGCTGGAAGCGCACGGCTCAACATGCCAGTGCCCTGAAGCAACTATGGCACAGTAAGCTCATTCCCTGGGAAAACTTTGCAGCAACTTGCACGTTTCAAGCCCTCGACATGCGGGACCATGATCAGATTCCAATGAGCCATGACTTTCACTGGAGCTCCTGCGTGATTGAACATATCGGAGGAATCCGCGCAGCGCGTGACTTTCTGCTGGCCAGCACAACGAGACTTAATCCTGGTGGAATCGCAGTGCATACCACAGAGTTCAATCTCTCATCAGATCTGGAGACTGTAGATGAGCCGGGCACCTGCGTTTTTCGAGCCAGGGATTTGCAGCAACTGAAGTCTGAGCTGAAACAGCAAGGATTGCAGATGGACCCGTTGATCCTCGACCCCGGCATGCATGCCTACAATTATCACGTCGATGCACCTCCCTACGACAGCAAGGTACACCTGCGCTTGCTCTTGGAAAGGTTTGCCGCCACTAGCATCGGGATCGTGATCCGCAAGCCGGGTTGATGCTCCTGATTCAAGCCACCTCAGCAGCTCACGACGAACATCGGCCCTGCCAAACCCTTGACAGCAACCTGATTTCCGCTTGCAGATCAGGCAGTGATTGCTTGAGATGGGCGCCCCTCCTGCTGGCATTTTCGACTTTGATTAATTGGCATAGCAGGCTAAAGCCAGAGAGTTCATCCTGGATCAGCAGCGGGATATTTGAACTCATAAGGAGGAGATGAACAGCTCCGCATCCAGCTCACCGCCCTTGCCATCGAACTGACCAGCTTGCGGGAGGTGCCGCCAGTGTTGGACAGTTGCAACCACTAGGACGCCTCAGCTATCATCATGACCCGAAGACAACTGCCGTCAAGAGGAGCTTATGGGTGGGCGGTTACCTGATTTTCTCGGTGTCGGGGTACAGAAGGGAGGCACCACCACACTGCAGAAGCTACTAGAACAGCATCCTGGGGCATTTCTACCGGCGGCCAAAGAATTGCACTATTTTAGTCTTCACTACGCCCGTGGTGAAAGCTGGTACCGCCAGCAGTTCGCAGCCGCATCCCCGGGGCAAAGCAACGGTGAGATCACTCCCTACTATCTTTTTCATCCCGAAGCTTCTGCACGCATCCAATCTTTGCTACCCCAGGTCCGCCTGGTGGTGCTGCTGCGAGATCCAGTGCAAAGAACTCTGTCGCAGTATTTTCACTCCCGGCGACTGAAGCTGGAACCGCTGGAGCTGGAGCAGGCCCTAGCGGCCGAGCCGCAACGGTTGGCAGGCGCTGCGGCGATACTGGCCGAAGCGGATGGGCTCCACCGCAGCCATCAGGAGCACAGCTATGTGGCCCGTAGCCGCTATGAGGAGCAACTGCGACGACTCGAAACCCTCTTTCCCGCTGAGCAGCTGCTGGTAATGCGCAGCGAGGATCTCTTCGAGCATCCCGAAGCTATCTGGCGGCAGCTGCTGGCCTTTCTGAACCTCGAACCGATCTCTCTGCCGCCGCTGGACAATCCCGCCAATGCGGGCCAGGGAGAAGCGGCCTTTGTGCCGCCATCGGTACGCCAGCGGCTGCGACAACAACTGGAGCCCACCTATAAATGGGCGGCACAGCGCTACGGCATTCACTGGACTTAAGTACTCGCTAACATACCAGCAGCCTCCCAGGGGAGTCGCAATTGTTATGGTGGCCGGCTGGAAACTTTCGTCGTTCTGATATCACTGCCGCTTCCGCAGGTGCCCAACCGGATGCGGCGGCTGCCTACCCACGCCCTGATGAGGAGGTTCTACAGAATGGCCTGATAACTTCTAGACTCCATCAACTGGCGGCAAACCTCGATCAGCCGAATATCCTCCGCGTACCAATGGCGGAGGGCCTCCACCCCTGGTGGGGCGATCTGCCTCGAAAGACCAGGAGGATTGCGGTGGGCTTCCAACTCTCCTGTGGGGAGCACTACCGAAGAGGGGAGGTGCAGCAGGCGCCGCAGGATCTCAAAGTCGCGATCAAGGGATTCCTGGAAGGCAACGAACAGGATCTGGGAGCGGCGGGAGAGCAGGAAGTCCTCACCAATGAGCCATCGGTTCAGACGCCGGAAGTGACGGATGCCCTCCAGCGCCTCCCGTGCCAAGGTGTGATGAACAGCGCCAGTGTCGGCTAGAGCAAGCGCCAAGGCCTCGGGTGTGGGAAAAACTGAGAACACCTTCTGCTCAAGCTCACTCCATGGGAAGAAATAGCGGGGCCGGCCGCAGCGCATTCGGCTGTAGAAGGCGCTCACAAAGCGAGAAATTGGCTCGCGCAAACTGAAGATGACCGGCTCGGCGGGATCAAGCTCATCAAGAGAAATATCGTGCCCATGCAAAATCAGTTTTAGACCCGGTGGACTAATTGCCTCGGCGAGAGCGTGCTTGATCGCGGTGCCGCCGGTCTTGCCGATGTGCAGAAAGTGAACGCACTGAAGATCGCCAGCACCGTCAGCCCAGTCGTTCGGTGCCAGTTCCATGGACCGGGTCCGAGAAAGTTGATCTTATGGCCTATGGATGGTCTAGGGGGGGAAGGTCGATGCGGTTGCCATCCGCCAGAACCATCGTGCGCCGCTCGCCGCGAATCTCGAAGCGCTCCCCTGCAAAGGTACTGACGACCGGTCCTGGATGGGCCGCCAGGTTCTCCAGCGGGCGTTGGCGTCTGCCCCTGCGCACCATCGCAGCCATGGACTGCAGAGCGGGAGTGAGCGGCACTGGGCGTCTGCTGCCCCAGGAGCGCCAGCGCCTGCGGCCCCCGGGAGGACTGTGAAAACAGAGGCTACGGACGGCACCCTCAAGAAAGCAACCCTTCAGCAGCAGACCCCAGTCGCCGAGCAGCTCACCATGGTCACTCACCACGCTCACGGCCACTCGAGAGTGATCGGGGCGTCTGGCCAGGGCAGCCATCAGGTGCCCCACCTGGGTATCGAGCAAGGCCAGGTGGTCGGCATAGTCGGCGCGCAGCTCCTGCAGGGCCGTACTGGGGATCCCCTCCGGCCAGCGGGCCATGAGCCGGCTGAGCTGGCAATCCACGGGAAGGCTGTCCGCCCAGCCGGGTCGGGGATCGGGGCCGGGAATCGTGGCGGCGGTGTGAACACCACGCCAGCGGGCTGGCACATCGAAGGGCTCGTGAGGCCCCGGAAAGCTCACCCAGAGGAACCAGGGTCGGTCGGTGGGCATGGCTTGCAACTCCGCCACGGCCTCCGTACCCACCCACAAATCTGGGTAAAGCGCCTCCGGCAACACCGAGGGTTGAACCAAATGGGCGCGGCCGCCCTCGTAGCGATTGGCCAGATCCCGGCGGTAGGTCTCCAGCACGCCGGCCTCACGCCAGCGATCCGTAAGCTCACACTCGATCACGGCAAGCGCCCGGGGTCCGGCGATCTCCCGAGCGCGATCGAAGCCCAACGCCCGCAGCAGGGGGATGTTGTCGCGAAGATCGATCCCCGGCTGGTCGTGGGGTGTCCAGTGGGTTTTGCCGATCAGAGCTGTGGCGTAACCAGCCTGGCTCAGGTCCCTGACGAACGATGGAGCGTTTGCGGAAATGGTGTAAGGCCTATTACTGGCCAAGCCCAACTCAAGGGGAGTAAGCCCTGTGAGCCAGCTAGCCCGGGCAGGGACGCAGTGGGGGCAGCTCGTGTAGCACCGCTCCGCCACCCAGCTCTGCCCAGCAAGTTTTTGCAGGTGGGGGAGCCGCAACCAGGGCTGCCGCAGCCAGTCGCCGCGCCATTGATCGAAGCTAATCAGCAGCCAGCAGTGCGGTGGCTGGCGACGCATCCGGAGCTCTTCATCGAAACGCCATGATGGCATCCGGGAAACGCTGGGTCATGTTACAGGTTTAGCCTGGGCCCGGGGATGCTTCCCGGAACCTGTTCCTCAGGTTGAGAATTGGAATCTCCACAACAACGTAAAGAAGCCACCCCGCCAGCAAACTGGAGAACATGTAGATGAGAAAGGTATTCGGTAGGGCTTGAAGGGTGCCAGGGGAGCGGAACGCTCCGAGGATGGGAAGGTGGACGAGATAGAGCGAATAGCTAGAAGAAGCAGGAATGTCCACCAGCAGCTTCCAGCGTCTGCGGTTGGAGAGCATGACCGTTCTCATGGGTACCACAGCCGCGAGCAAGATGAAGATGGCGCAGGTGATGCGGCTGAATACCTGACCGGCAACAACTAGCTGGCTGAGAATAAGGGTGGAGTTCTGAAACTGGGATTTGGCCTGGAGAAGCAAGAATCCAAAACGCAGCGCCAAGCCCAACCCCATCATCGCCAATATGGTGCTCAATAGCACCAAGATCATCGAACCGATTCGGGCGGGTGGCGGGCTTGCTGCGAACGAAAACCACCGTCGGAGGCTGGGCTGCACCAGCACAATCGCCGCTAGGCCGCCATAGCTGAGGGCATCGAGCTGCAACACAGTGGACGCCTTGATTTGCTCGAATCCGAATCCGTTGCGGCAGGCGACCCAGCGAGCCACCAGCATCATGATGATCAAGGAGAGATGGAGAACGGCGAGACGGAAGCAGACTGCGCTCCTGCGGTCGCAGTCTGAGGGCAAAAAACGACCGATGGTGGTGGCGCTGAGCCCGATCAGCAGGTAGCTCGCTTCCTCTATTGCCAGCGACCAGGTAACGGGGATCAGCCCGGCCGGCCCCTGGGGAGCCAACGGCAGGGTGGGGAGAAAGAAAGCATTCGCCAGAATGTCCTGCGGAGAGGTGCCCATGAACAGTCCGGTCACCAGGATCACAAGCCAGTAGAGAGGAAGCGTCCGCAGGAATCGACGCATGAAGAAATTGCGCGAGGCCTTCCAGCTAGATGCCGTGGCCAGCTTGATGGCCTGGCCGGTGATCAAGTACCCGCTGAGGGCAAAAAACAGTTCGATGCCCCAGTGGGCGGGAGCGAACCAGTAGTCCCCTCTCCAGAGCTGGGGGAGCAGGACGCGCCCATGGGCGAAGACCACCAGCATGACGGCGCTCGCTCGGATCAGATCGAAACTCCGGATCCATTCCCGTGGGGTCTGCTCATGCACCTCCGCAGCGGCGGCAGCCTGCTGTAAAGATCCCACCTGGTTTTGATGGACCACCACGATTAGTGGAAAGAGAAACTTCTATTACCGTGACCCACTTGCACGTTAAGCCGCATCTGTCGCTCAGCCTCCGGTTAGTCTGCACCATTAGCGGAGCGTGGCGCTGGTGAACATCAGCCCCTTTTTCCGGCAGGAGTCTTGGGTGCTTGAGAGCGCCTCCGCCGATCACCCCGTTTCGCCCACAACTGCCGAAGTCCCGCCGACGGGGCCGAAGAACGCCGAGGCCCGGCGCCTCCTGGCCGAAGGAGCGCGCCTGCAGCGAGCCGGCCGGCCGGGGGAGGCGGAGGCCTTTTGGCGGCGTTCCCTTGTCCTGGCGCCCGCAGACCTGCTGGTGCGCAGGGCGATCAATCAGCTCTGCCCCACGCTCAATAGCCATCCCCTGCCAAGCCGCCGCAGCTGGCCACCCCGGGGGACCCGCTTTGCCCTGCTGCTGCCAGGCCAACTCCGCTGCCTGGAGCACAGCCGCGGATTCCTTGAGCAGCTTTGCCGCCAGGCCGATCTCTTTGTCTGCACCGAGGGGCGCTACCGGGAGGCCGCCACAAGCCTCCGCTGCCGACGCCATCGGGAGGTGCGGATCATCGAGGACGATCCGGAGACAGCGGCCGAGGATGCGGCCCTGCCCGTGGCTTCAATGAAGCAGTGGCACAAGCTGGCGGTATGCCTGGCAATGGTGCGGGAGCAGGAGCGACACCAGGGCCACCGATATACCCATCTGGTGAAACTACGCAGCGATTACCTGCACGTGAATCCTGAGTGGTTCTTCCAAGACCTCGTGCAGCACAAGCACGACGGACTGGCCTGTGCTTCGGAC
Organism: Synechococcaceae cyanobacterium; assembly: GCA_947458155.1. Lineage (GTDB taxonomy): Bacteria > Cyanobacteriota > Cyanobacteriia > PCC-6307 > Cyanobiaceae > Cyanobium. Next base: position 29,401 of record CANGZM010000007.1, read on the forward strand.
AAGGTCTTCGCTGGCAACCGGGACGTGATGATGCTCTTCCGGGGGTTTCAGAAAGCGATTGCTGGGTTCTTCGATGGGCACGAGCACACCTACTGGCCGATCAACGTGGAGACCATCCTCAGTTCCGATGATTCCAGCAAGTGGTACGGCATGAACTGGCCTGAACGGCTCGTGGGCAAACCGGCGAGGGTGGAGGAACTGCGGCAGGTCCTCCAGCGGGGGGGAAGCGAATTGGCGTCGGCGCTGGCCGGGTTCCGGAGCCAACCGGATGAGCCCTTCCTGCGCCTGTTCCAAGGACATCCCCGCTTCGCTTCGGAGGTGTGCTTTGCCCGTTTCCTGAACCTCTGCGGTATTGCCGCCCATGGGAACCGGGCACTGCAGGGCTTCCTGCGCAACGACCGGAGCTGAAGGGAGGTGGATCGTCTTGCGATCAGCGTGCTCGTGCCGGCAGGGGGGAGCCTTGCCGCGCGCACCCTCGGACCGGCCCCGCCCTTGCATCCGGATCCCCTGTGGCTGCCGGCGGGGAGCGCCCTTGCCATCGAACGGATCGCCCGCTTCCACCTGGCCAACCCCGAGGTGTCGGAAGTTCTGGTCGTGAGCGACTGGGAGGCGGCGGGAGGACCTCCCGCCGATCTGCAATGTCTGGCCGGGGTTCGTCTGCTGCGGGTGCCGCCCCAGTGCCACATTTGCGGCTCCATCGCGGCGGCCCTTCCAGCCCTGCAGAACGCCTGGGTGATGATCAACCCGATCACCACTCTTCCGAGCCATGCGGCGCAAGCGCAGACGGCCATCCTGATTGGCAGCGATCCCCTCATCCGCGAGGACTGGTCCTCGCTGCTTGACGAGCGCCCGCAGGGCTGGCGGTTTCTCCGCAAGGGGATACCAGGGGAGGGGGAGCCTCCTTCCCATCCTTTCACCGGCATCCTCACGGCTCCCGTCTCCCTGCTCAGCGACGTTCTGGCGGATCTGTCAGAGCCGGAGGGCCACGATCTTCTGGCCGTGGCGGAGCGACTTCATCGCCTGCACGGGGCATCTGTAATCACTACAAAATGGTTTGACCTGGGGCATCGCGCCAGCGTCGCCGACTCGAACCGCAGCCGCCTGCCCAGCCGCTCTTTCAATCACCTGAGTTATTGCCCCCGGCGCGATGCGATCGTGAAGGTATCGAGCGACGGGGCGCGGCTAAGGCAGGAGATGGCCTACTTGGAGGCGCTGCCTCCGGCTCTGCGCCGTCATTTCCCTGCCCTGCTGCCCCCGCAGGCGGGGGAGGAAAAGGCACTGGTGATGGAGGCCCTCCCCTTCCCCAACTTGGCCGAACTCTTTCTCTACTGGCGGATCGGCCCTAATGCCTGGCTGGCGATCCTCGAAAGGCTGGCGGCGATCCTCGCGGAGTTCGCCACAGCCAGTTCACCGCGCCAAGGCATGGGGGACTGGCTCTGGGGCCGCAAGCTGGAACAGCGCTGGGAGATGCTCTGGCAGGGAGATGGAAATACGGTGCTGATGGGGTGGCGCAAGCAGGGGATGCGTATCAACAGCCGCTGGTATCCCCCGCTGGAGGTGGTCGTGGAGACCATGCTTGAGGCCTTGGGGCCCTTGCAGACACGCAGCCAGCTCCAGCTCATTCACGGGGACCTGTGCTTCAACAACATCCTCTGCGACCCCCTTTACACCAGTGTGCGTTTGATCGATCCGCGCGGAGAGACGCCGCCCGGCCGAATCCTGGCGGTCGGCATCGGCGATGCCCGCTACGACTTGATCAAGCTCAACCATTCCCTCGCCGGCCTCTACGACGCCACTGTGAACAATCTCTTCTCCCTGGGCGTTGAGAACAACCACCTCGAACTACGGCTCTATGCCCCTCCGAATCACAGGTTCCTGCTGGAGGCAGCCGAGGGGATGTTGCTCAAGGTGGTGCCTGCCGAAGAGCGGAGAATCCTCACAGCCTGCCTTTTCCTCAGCATGCTGCCGCTGCACAGGGAGGATCCAGCTCGGCAGCTTGCCCTGGCGGCCACCGGCGTGCTGCTCTGGCACGACGATATCGACACTGCTGTGGCACATTGAATCTGCTTCTCACCGCCGCCGGAGCCGGCAGTCGCTTCCGCCAGCAAGGAATCTCAACCCCCAAGCCGCTCATCCGGGTGCAGGGCAAGGAGTTGCTGCTTCATGCTCTTGCCTCGTTCGAGCTCGCCCATGGCGACCGTCTGCTGCTAGGGGTGCAGCGGCAGCACAGGGTCCGTCAGCAGCTTGAGCAGGTGCTGGCGGAGGAGCTGCCCGACGTGTCGGTGAGCTGGGTGGAGCTCGAGGAGCTGCTGCCGGGGCAACTCGCCACGGCGGCTGCCTGCGTTAGCAGGGCCTGGGGGGAAAACGACCAGGCGCTGGGGGGCCCCCTTCTGATCCACAACTGCGACACGGGGTTCGCCTGGCCTGACGAAGGTGGCCGGAGCCTGCTGCCCGGTGAGTCTTACGGGTCCATGGCCGTGTTCCCGGCGGCAGGAGAGCACTGGTCCTTCGGCCGCCCTGATCCTGCCGACCCTCGCAGGGCACTGGAGATCCGCGAGAAAAGCCGCATCTCCCCGTTGGCCTCGATCGGGCTCTACGGCTTCCGGCACGGCGGAGAATTCCTTGCCGATGCCCGCCGATGGCTCCGCGATACCCAACCGCTGCGGGGTGAACACTACGTGGCACCGCTGCTGCAGGGGGCCCTGGAGCGAGGTGAAACGGTGCTACTGCCGCGGGTGGAGGGGGTGCGGCTGTTCGGGACGCCACAAGAATTGTGCTCAACATTCGGTATCGACCTCGCGGAGCTGCGCCAACAGAACGCCCCAACCCCTGCTGGGGAGGAGGACCATGGCTGAGCCGGTGCCGAGGCCCAGCCTCGTGCGGGTGGCCATTCCCCACCACTGGCAGCCGCTGGAGGGTCGTGAGGGCCATGGCTCCCTGCGGCGCGAAGAGGGGATGCTGCGGGCAATCGCCCTGGCCCGCTGCCTCGGCGGGGTGCTGGCGCTGGCCCGTGGTGAGCGCGAGGAGATCCTGGCCATCGCTGATGATCGGATCGAAGCGGCGCCCACCCCTGCCTACCCGGCACGGCGACTGCCCGGGGTATGGGTCGACTGCCACGTGTTCGTCAATGGCGATGCCTGCCGCCAAGACGTGCTCGCGGCCTTCGAGCGCCGAATCAAAGTGCACCGGCTGCAACTGGAGGATCCGATGCAGCTGCCCGCAGCCGCCCGGGACTTCCTGCTGCGGGAAGCATCGACAGTGGCGGATCTTTCCCTCTATCTGGAAGATGATCTGGTAATCGGCGATCGGCTCTATGCCGACAAGCTGTTGTGGTTCTGCGAGCGCACCCAGCACCGCTACACGCTGATGCCCCACCGCTACGAGCTCACCGGCGTGGTCAGGGCGCCACGGTTGTTTGTGGATGGCCCGATTGATCCTGAGTACCTGCGGGGCTTCCAGGCAACGCAGCAGGGAGTGGCCCAAGGAAGGTTTTGGGATGGGCAGGAGGTGAGCTTCGATCTGGCGAGCAATCCCCATTCAGGCAGCTTCGCGCTCAGCCGCCCGCAGCAACAACGGCTGCGGCAGGAGGCCCTGGCCGCTACAGAGTTCGTGGGGCCGCTGGAAACCGTGGCCACCGGCACCGTGCTGGCCGCATTTCCTGTGATGAAGGCTGGCTGGCAATGGCGGGACTTCCTGCTGCTCGAGCACGCCCACCCCTCCTTCCTGGCCTGCCGGTTTCGGCGGCAGGAATGAGGTTTCGCCCACAATCACCACGCCGGCCTCACCCCGGATCACCTTGGATTCGAACTCCAGCGCCCAGGGATGGATGCCGGGAGTATCGCCACGGCGGAGGCCATAGCGCACGAAAGTGACTCCCTCTGGCAGGGCCGCCCATGCGGGCGAGAGCGACAAGAATGTGAGAACAGGATGAATGGGCAAAAAAAGCTCCCCCGAAGGAGAGCTTGGAAAGGATCAACAGAGGATCAGACCAAAGTAATTTGGCCGGGAAGAATTCCCCCGAGTGATTGTGTTTGAAAAAGAAGATCAGAGGAAGAATAGGTTTTTTGACTGTCTTGGATCCAGAGGTATGATGCGGTTACGACGGAACCAGGGGCGCCAATAGTAGCCGTGAAGTTGTATGACTTGATGTTCGATGTAGTTGAAGCGTTGACCTGACCGGGTCCAGGGCCTAGAGGCAGGGCATCAAGTTGAATCGTGAGAGCGGCAAAATCAGTGGCCGTAAAGGCACCAAGGTTATTTGATGTGACCGCAGCACCCAGAGTTAGGGGGCCACCGGCTAGCTGGTTGGCTACAGCAGAAATGTTCAGCCTGTCATTAGCTGCAAATGCGTAGTTAATGAAACTATCAAATGTCAGCGTGGCCGCGGCTGCAGTTCCTGAAGTAGCAGCAGCTGATTCGGCAATTGAGTTGATGTTAA
>CANGZM010000008.1 GCA_947458155.1 Synechococcaceae cyanobacterium
CGCGCGGACAACAACGCTGATAGGTACCGGGTCAGGGTCATGGGGCTTCTCCTCGCCTTGCATGCATGTTGTGACATTTTCACCGTCACGTTGGATCGGTGCTCACAGCCCTGGAAAGGGGCTAGTACCGGATGACCAAGATGCGTTTTCCCTAAAGTCCTCAAACCCCTTTCTCTTCTCCCATTGGCCGCTCGGCCATCAGGGTGAGGAAGGCTTGGAGTCGGGTTCGGTTGTTGCCTGTGGGGTCGAGCTGCACTCGGGCTGAGAGAAAAACTGCTCGACGGATGTCCTCCAGGCTTTCTCTTTGGCTCGCTGCTGCCTCAGCCTGGCGTTCTCTTGCCTCAGCTGCTCGGTTTCGCTCTCGACCTGCAAGATTTCGCTCTCGAGCTGCTTCATTCTCAGCTCGTGCTGTGTCTTGCGCTGCTCGTAATGAATCTTGCGCTGCTCGAAATGCAGCATCTGCTGCTCGTAATCGGGATCGCGACGCCAGTTGAGCATCGACAACAACTGTCGCCAGCGAGGCAGCGATGAAAGGGATTCCCCATTGCTGCTGGAGCGCGATGCTGCGGCCGAAGACGGTGATGTGGTCATAGGAGGAAAAGAGGGCGATCAGGCTGAGGGCAAGGCCGCCGAGCACCTGCAGGACGCCGAGGCGATCGAGGCCTAACCAGCGCGGTGGTGATGCTTTCGATTCTGGCGGTTCTGGCTGCTCCGGGGCATTGTCGGGTGGCGGCTGGGCTGGGGATGTGGATGGCGACACGGCATCCGGGGGTGCGGCGTTGGCGGGTGGAGCCCGTCGACAGGCCCCAGGAGATCAATGCCACCACCAGTCACACCTACCGCCGCCACGCCCCTGGAGGGGGTCCTCCCCTACCCCTCCGCCAGCGCTCCGTCGATTTCCTTGGCGCTGGCGCTGGCCGCGTGTGCCTGATCGCGAAGGGTGGCCTAGAGCTGCCTGGCGGGATGGCCGGGAGGGAGGCGATTGTCCAACTGCTAGGCCTCCGCAGCCAGGGCCACCTCTTCGGGGCAGGGCTCACCAAAGGAGCGAGAGCGAAGGGGCAGGGGTAAGCGCTCCGGTGACTCGGCCAACAGGGCGGCCAGCAGTCGCAGAGGAGCCAAGCGGGGCTGAGGGGTGTCTTGCCACCAGCTCCAAAGGGTGGAGGTGAGCCGCGGTTCGCGCCAGCCGAACAGGCAGGCGACGAGGTTCGCCCAGGCGGCCCTGAAGGCGGTCTGATCGGCGCGGGGTAAGCGCCACTCAAGACACTCAGTGAACAGCGCCGGACCTTGCGGCAGCTCCAGCAGATCGAGCGAGTCGCTGGGGTGGTGCTGATGCCAAGGTGGAAGGGTGAAGTGTTCCGGCTGCTGCAGGCCGCGCTCCAGCCGAGTCCTGGCCAGGTTCAGCACCAGCTCGGGCCAGCGCGGGGCGAACAGCTTGAGAACGTCACGAAAGTCCCAACTCGATGCTGCCGGCACCGATGCGAGCAGCTTCGTGTCGGCAACGTGACCTCGGCCATCATCCAGGCGATTCCTGCCGCGCCCATCTCGGAGCGGGAGCCTTCGCCAAGATGCTGGTGGCTCTGGGTGTCCTGGGAGGGGCGGCAAAGCGCAGGAAAAGCCGCCTGCATGCCTGGCACGCCGGCGGTAGTCACGTAAAGGGATTGACGATGAGAACGTTGCCAATCCTTGCCCCGGCCTGCATATCCTCGCTGTAGAGCACATGGCAACGGGCTGCGCTCGCCGTCTGCACGATCAGCGCATCCCAGAACGAGAGGCTGTGATTCTGTTGCAGATCCATGGCAGCCAGCAGCATGTTCAGCGTGGGCTGGATCAGTTCGAAGCGTCCGAATTGCGTGACGCGCTGGCGAGCAAAGTGCGCATCCAGTCCCAGCTTGCGCGTTGCGGTGACGAAGTATTCCTGAAGCACCTGCGTCGATAGCACGGCCTCCTGGCTGGCGCGCAGATCCACCACCAGATCGAGCGCGAGCTGTTGCTTGCGCGGGTCGAAAGCATCATCGGCGTAGACGAGGATGTTGGTGTCGATGAAGCTACGCGCCACGCTGACGCTCCAGGCGGTCGGCGTAGAGATCATCGCGACTGATGCGCTGTCCGCCCGAGTTGCCTCGCCCGGCCAGGCTGCGCAGTGCTTCGAGTTCGGCGTCCAGACCCTCTTCGCCGCCGGCGAGTTGCTCAAGGTAGTCGCGTACCGCCTGATTGAGGCTCTTGCCCATGGCTTGCGCTGCCTTGCGAGCGCGTTCGATGATTTTCTCGTCAGCGGAAAGGGTGATGTTCACAATGTACCCGTTGGCTCACACAGTCTATGTGCGCACGGGCTATGTGTCAAGGTGGGGGGCGGCGAAACAGCTCACACGCGGGCAGCCTTTTGCCAAGGCTTGCTGGGGGCTTAAGCCGCGCCCACGGTCGCGCGATAGCTTGACCAGGGCCACTCCCCCGGCCCGCAGCGCGGCGCGCGGGCGCGCTGTAAGGCCTTGGTACCCATCACATCCGCCTCACGCTCCAGCCCAACATCGTCATTCAACTGCACCCCATCCTTCATCTGCATCGTCGGCTGCACTCTGCCCTGCGCCTGCTGCACCACATGCCAAGCCTCATGCGGCAGGTGCTACTCCTGCCCCGGCGCCAGATGGATGTCGCTGCCCTGGGCGTAGGCCAGCGCGTTGAGCTGCGCCGGTTGCAAGGAGTTGTAGTGCACCCGCACGTCATCCATCGACATGCCCGACAGCGATTCAATGCCGCTCTTGAGCTGGTCGGGCAGGCCGGTGTTGTTGGCACGGAGCGCCTGCTGGAGCTGGGGCTGAAGCTGTGCGGTGGAAAATTTGCCCTGGACGCGTTCTTCTTCCACTGGGCCGCCCGCAAACTGGGCCACCGGGGCGTAATGGCCATCCAGTGCCTGCAGCCGCCGCAACTGCGCCACCTGGGGGCTGGCATCGGCCAGTTGCTGAAGGCGGCTCAGGCTGTCCAGTGCGGCGGGCGCTGCAGCGGCGGCGGGTGCCCCTTGCTGGGCGCGCTGGGGATCGGCGCTGGTGCGCCGCGTGCGGCCAGCTCTCTGTTGGCTGCTTTGCTCACGGGACGCGGTAGCGGCCTGATGGGCAGACGCGGCTCCAGGCATGGCCTACGTAAACCCTGAACTTATTGTGATTCACCCCTATGGCCCGCCGCCACCGGAGAGCTCGCGCCGTGCAGGCTCTTGGTCAGGGTGAGGCCATTGAGCCGGGTTCAGGTGGTTGGGCTCAGCCAGCCCAGCGGCGCCATCGCTGGCTGGGCCTCCTGCAGGCCGCGGGGCCTGAGAGCTTCCACTGGCAGTCGGCGGTAACAGGTTGGTTGCGGCTTCGTGCGCCGACCAGTGGCGATCACTTACCTGGACAGGGCGGCTTTCTTGGCGCTGGCGAGGTCGCGGGCAAATTCTCGTGCGGACACCGTATGTATGACATTGCCCCATCAGCTGGTGGGCCCAGCGGGCGACGCACGACACTTGAATCCCAGAGACAGAAATCTGTATCATCGTCTCATGAAGACCACGTTGAACATCAACGATCAGCTCTTGGCCGACGCCAAGGCCCTGGCGGCCCAGCAGCGCACCAGCCTGACCCGCTTGATCGAGGAAGGCCTGCAGCTGCGACTCCGGGCCAAGGTGAATTCCGCCAAGGGCGGCCGGCTGCAACTTCCCGTGTTCGAGGGGCTTGGCGGTCTTGTGCAGGGAGTAGATCCGCTGAGCAACAAGGCGCTGCTCGAGGCGCTCGGGGATGACGCCTGATGTCAACGTGTTGGTTGCGGCATCACGCGCCGACCATCCCCACCATGGGGTCGCCCGCGATTGGCTCGAAGCGGCGGTCGGTTCGTCGGAGACCGGTGCCGTTCTGACCCTGATGCCGATGGTGCTGGCCAGCTTTCTGCGGCTGGTCACCAGCCCGAAAATCTTCCAGCAGGCCACCCCGATCGAAGACGCGGTTGCGTTTGTCGACGCCCTCCTGGCTTCACCTGGCGTGCAGCTTGCCGCCTTGGGCCCGGAGTGGACCAGGCTGCGGCAACTCTGTCTCGACAAGCAACTCTCTGGCAACGATGTGCCTGATGCCTGGGCAGCGGCGGCTGTAGTCCAGCTTGGTGAGCACCTGGTGAGCTTCGATCGCGATTTCCGCAAGCTGCTCTCGCGCAGCCAGTTCACCTTGCTTAAACCTGCGGCCTAGCTGCAAGGGCTCGCTACGAGAACGACTCCACGGCCAACCCCTGCCTGCCACCTTCACCACACCACCTGCAGCAGATCGTCCATCCAGGGCAGCCGGATCCAGCTCCAGCTCCAGGGCAACCCATCCAGCAGCAGATCGACGGGGCGGCGCTCCACCTGCAGCACCCAGGTGCCGGGGCGGGCCGACAGCAGTCCGGGGCGCTGCAGGAAATCCTGGCGCAGGGCTGCGCCATCGTCGCCCAGCTGACCCGCGGCATGGCCCAGCACCGCCTGCAGCAGGGCCTCCGCCTCGGCTTGTTCGGCATCGCTGAGGGGGGATTCCAGGCCATAGGGGGCCTGGGGCAGGGCGCCGCAGAGCAGCTTCGCCAGGGTGAGTCGCCATTCGGGGGGATCCCCATCGCCATCCACCAGAAACCCCAACAGGGCCATGGCCCGCTGCCGCTGGGCCTCGCCGCCAAACAGCCGTTCTTGCGTGAGCAGCTCCAGGCGGCTGAACAGGGTTTCCAGAAACGGCCAGAGCAGCACCATGCCGGCGCCATCGATCAACAGGTCGTCGTCAACGTCGCTCTCGGTGTGGGAGGGCTGCCTTGGGGGCTGTTGGGCCGGTAGCGGGGTGGCCTTGGGTAACTGCAGGGCCAGGGGTGGCGGTGGCGCTGCAGGAGTAGTGGGGCGTGCCGTCGCCGTTGGATCGCTTGCGGCCGGTTCCGTTGGCTTCAGAGCCTCTTGCAACGCAACCCCTTGCATCGCCGCCTCCAGCAGGGCCCGCAGCTCGGGCGGCTGCAGGGCCAGGGCGGTATCGAGGGCGGCCGCCGGCGCCTGGGGCGGATTGGGGCCGAGGCCTTCCCCAGGCGGCCAGCGGCCGGTGCTGGCATAGAGGGCTAGGTGCGCAAGGGCGTTGGGGTTTGGCGGGTTGGGGTCGGGTTCGCCAGGCGCCTCAGGGGTAGCGATGGTGGTTGGGGTTGCGTCGGAGTTTGTTGGGGATTCGACGGGCGCCTCGGGGTTCTTGGCGGCGACCGGCTCCTCCTGCAACGCCGCCTCCAGCAGGGGCCGCTGCTGGGGGCTGGCGGCGGCCAGCAATCGCTGCAGGGCCGCCGATGGGGCTCCTGACGGGCCGGCCAGTTGATGCAGCAGGGCCCGCAGCTCGGGCGGCTGCAGGGCCAGGGCGGTATCGAGGGCGGCGGCGATCAGCTGGCGATCGTGGCGGGGGGCCCACCAGGGCAAGCTGCCGGTGGCGGTGAACCCGGCGAGCAGCTCCAGCTGGCGTTGGTGTCCATCGGCGTCAGCAGCGGGGCCGGCTGCGGCCGTTGAGGTTGCGGGCGGGTCGGTTACTGATGGCGGTTGATGACGCTTTGGGGGCACCAGCGGCTGGTGCGGGGCCGGCAGGGGCGGCGGCAACCGCGAGGCCAGGGCGCGGCGCAGGGCTGCCTCCAGCCGTTGCGGCAGCTGCTGCTCCAGGTCGCTGGCCAGGAGGGTGCCCAGATCCAGCTCCAGACTCTCCAGCCGGTCCCAGCGGCCGGGGGGGCTGAGCTCGCTGAACACTTGCTCCAACAGGGATTCCAGGGAGGCGTGATGCAGGCGGCTGAGCCGTTCCATGACGCTGCGGGCCAGGGGCTCCTCGCCGGTGGTGATCTCCAGCTCCAGGCGATGCAGCCGGTGGCTGGGGGGTGGGGGGTCATCCCCTTGATTCGGGGTGAAGGTCAACTGGGCGATGCTGAGTTCATGGCGAGGGCGATTGGCACAGTTACACCTAAACCAGCAAATTCAAGCAAGTTGCTTCATCACGACGACAGCGACGGTGTATTTCCAGAAGACATTCTTTTCTGCCTCGGCATTAATCACTAGATCCAAAATCGTGGTTTCCGATGGCTGCTGGGCGCTGTCGCCCTGCAGGGGCCCGGTGGCCAGGCGCAGGCGACCCTCCCCATCCGCCCGGCCCTCCTCCAGCAGCGTCTCGCCCCGCTGCAGCCTGCCGCCCTGGCCCGCCGCCAGCCCCGAGACCACCACCACGGCGCTCTCGCCCCTCCCCACCGCCGGCGGCTCCACCCACAACAGGATCGGCGGCCGCTCCAAAGCCACCTCCACGCCGCTGCGCAGGAAGCGGGCCAGCAGGCGCGGGTTCGCCACCGTGGCCGGATCCCGCTCCAGTTCGGTCTTGGGCGGGCCGTCGCTGGCAGCCACCAGCAGGTCGCGCCCCAGCCGTTGGCGCCCGATCCCGCGCAGGCCCGCGGGAGCATCGGCCAGCTCCGGGATCGGCACCGCCAGAGCCAAGGGGGGCTGGGCGGTGTCGTCGCTCACGCTGTAGGCCACGCCGGGCTGACCACCCCAGAACGACCAGACGCGCGGGTTGTCGACTTCCCGCCGCAGCAGCAGCTGACGCTGGCTTTCGGGCTGGGTGAAGGCCACGGCGGCCTGGCGCAGCGGCACCTCGCTGCTCACCTGGTGATCGTTGTTGCTGCCGTAGGGGCTCAGGCGGTGCTGCTTGCACGCCAGGGCCGCCACCACCATCCCCTCGCCGCTGACGCTCTGTTCCAGGTTGAGCACCGCGCCGTTGCCGGCGGCGCCGGCCGGCTGCTGGACGCTGAAACCGGCCAGGGCCTCGCCGATCACGGTGATCTCCGCCGCCGCAGCGGGCGTGTCGAAACGCCAGTCGTCGTCCGCCAGCGGCCGGGACCATAGCTGGTATCTCACGCTCAACTGGCTGCCGGAATCGCGGGCGCCGGCGGGGGCGCCGATCGCCACCACAGCCGGGGCGTTTGGCGCCACCACCGGGGCCTCCAGCCGCAGGGGCACCGCCGGATTCGCCCGCACCCGCAGGGGCAGCACCGCGTCGAGCACCTTGTGTTCTTCGACGAGCGCTTGGCCCCGCTGGCGTTTCAGCCTGGCGCGCACCGTGAGATCCAAATCTTCGCCGGCGCGGCTGGAGAGCGTCAGCACGATCGGGCCGGAGCTGCCGGTCACCTTGGCGCTCAGGGGTTTCTGCTCCGTGGGATCCAGCAATCGCTGGGCGTTGTCGATCACCTCGTACACCACGCCCTCCTGGCTGGCCTCCACCTCCACCCGCAGCTCATCGCCGTAGCTGGCGACCAGCGCCGCTCCGCCGGCGAGGAGCGGCGGCTGCGGGTTCCCGTTGGCATCGAGCAGGCGCAGGGGAAGGGAGGCATCCACGCCTTCCACCACCACCACCTCGCCCATCAGCAGGGTGCTGCGCAGCCGGCCGTTGGCGGTGGCCACGGGGCTGGGAGGCAGCACGCTGGCCTGCACCCGCAGGGTGAGGTCTGCGACGATCGCTGGCGTGGTGAGGCTGAGGGGGCCGTCGGTGCCATCGACGGGGTTACCCACCGGCATGCCGCTGGCCACCTCCACCAGTTGATAGCGCACGCCCTTCTGGCTGAAAGGCAGCTTGATCGAGGCGGTCTGGCCGGTTGCCACCATCTCCTGCACCGGCAGGGGGATCCCGCGCAGGGGCCAGGGCAGGCCGATCCGCAGCAGGCTGATCAGCCGGTCGCGGCGGTCGCGCAGCCGCAGCGATAGCAAGCGTTTGCCCAGATCGTCCTCGGCCGCCCAGGCCCCCAGCCCCGCCCGCCGCTGGGCCCGCAACTGGTCGCGGAAGCCGCACCAGGCCGTGACCATGGCGCTCCAGGGGCCCTGGCCGGGGCTGGCGTCAGCATCGGCGAGCAGGTGCAGCTCCGCCACCAAGTGGGCCGGCAGCTCCTGCCGCACCACGTTGACCAGCCAGCGGTCGCAGGCGTCTGCCGGGGCGTCTGCCGGCCACTGGGGCAGCAAGGCGGCATTGATCACGACGCTCACCCGAGCGCTCCAGGGATCGGGCCGGGCCACATCGGCAAGGAAGGGAATCGGGTCTTCCCCCCCCTGCACCCGTTGGCTGCTGTCGTCGGGGAGGGGCCGCAGCAGCAGGTGCTCGATCACCAGCAGCGGCGGGCTGCCATCGGCGGCGAGGGGCAGGCCGAGCTTGCGCCGCAACCGTTCGGCAAACGCTCCCTGGCCGTCCTCGCGGAGCTGGCCGGGCGCGGCTGCCAGCAGATCGGGGCCGGAGCCACGACCACCGCTGAGGGGCACGATGCGGCGCAGGAAATCCGAGCGCGCCTGCACCAACGTCTGCGCCCCCGCCTGGGGCTGCCCCCCCAGGTTGAGATCCTCGCCGAAGCGCTGCAGCAGATGGGCCAGCAGGGCCTGCCGGTGGCCCGCCGCGCTGCCGGTGGCGCCAGGCTCGACGGGGGAGAGCCGGGGGATGGCCTGGGCCAGCTGGTCCTGGCCATTGGCCAGCAGCTGATCGAAGAACAGTAGGTAGTTGCGCAGCTGGCGGGCCTGCTGCTGCCGTTCCGGGCTGGCCCCCGCCGGCAGCCCGGCCAGACCTACGCCATAGACGGCGGGCAGATCCAGGGCCAGGGAGCGGTTGCTGGTGAGGGTGCGGCGGCGGCCGGCGCTGACTGCGGCAGCTGCACTGGAATCTGATTTGGCGAGACCGGATTTGGCGAGACCGGATGTGGTGGGCTCAGACGTGAGGAGCCCGATGGTGCCGGGTTCGGCCAGGGCGGGGCTCGGCGGAGCTTGCCGCAATTCCCCAGTGGGCACCGCCAGTGGAACGCCGCGGTGAAACAGGCTCAAGCTGGAGGCGGGATGGAGGCGCGCGCCCCCGCCGGGCAGGGGCAGATGCCAGCGCTGCCAGTCCTCCTCGTCGACGTCGGGACTTATGGCCAGGAGGAAGTCGGTAACCTGGCGCACCTCCGGCAGGGCGAGGAGGGCCTGGATCAAGGCCCCGCTGCGCAGGCCGCCGCCGTTGTCGTCAGCCCCGGCGCGGCGAATGGCCTGATCCAGGCAGGCCTGCAGGCGCAACATCAGGTCTGACGTCGCCTGGGCCGGATCCACCTCCAGCTCGGCGCGCACCACCACCGCAAACGGATCCAACAACTCCAGGGTGAAATCCCGCCCAAGCAGGCGCGCACCATGGAGGCGCTGGGCGATCGGCAGCAGGGTGGCCGGGCCGCTGCCCTGCGCCATGGCCCCGAGCTGGGCCGCCACCCGCCAGACGCCCCGGGGCACTACCGCAGGCTGGGGGCTGGCTCCGAAACCGAAGGCCAGGTCGGGCTCCAACTCCAGATCGCCGACCACGGGAGGGAAGCCGTTGCTCTGGGCGCCTTCGGGCAGCGCGCTGGCGCTGGTGGTGGGGCGGAAGTAGAGCGGCAAATCGGGTTGGTCCAGCGCCTCCACGCGCACCGCCTCGCAGCCCAGGGACCGCACCAGGGCGATCAGGTCGTCCCGTGTCACCGGATCGCCGCTCAGGACCTCCTGGGCGGCGGGTTGCCAATCGGGCCCGGCGCTGGCGAGCAAATCCTCGATCGACCACTGGCTGCGGTAGGCCAGCTCGGTGAGGGCAAAGCACAATTGCTCCAGGATCGTGATGCCCGGATCGTGGCTATTGAAATCATTCCACTGATCTCCGCACAGCCGCCCCAGCAACTCCAGCGCCTCGGCCCGCAGCCCGGCATAGCTCAGGGCGGGGTGGGGGTTGGGGTCGAGGCTGATGGAGGTTGCAAGCATGTTGTGAATCCTCAATCAAGGGAAAATTCGGAGTACGGGACAACGCTCGAGAAAAAAGATAAGAACAAAGAATAATATAATCACGGGCCCAAGCTAGGGATGGCATTGCAAAATACACATGTAGAAACAAGCTCTAAGCAAGGGCCTCCCGGGTCATTGGCTACAGTTTTACAACGATTAGCGATCTTAAATCTTGATACCAGCAGGCGCTCACTGTCCCAACTTCAGCCCTCCATTGAACTTTAAATTCGTGATTGCCCGCGGCAAGGCTGCTCTCCAGCCACATAAGAGAAGCGTCTCGCAACTCCCAGCCTTCATTGTGAAACTCGTGCAATGTAAAGGCCTTTTCAATGTCATCAATCAAGAGGCGAAATCTTGCCCTTACAGTCTTGCCAGGTTTCCCTTGCACTCCGCCAGTTTTAAAGAGGACAAGCACGGGGCCATCAATATCTGCAGTGACTTTCATTTTGGGCATGTCAGTCCAACTGTCCAATTCTATCCTAATCGAGTCGTTCGCAACGGCTTGGATTCGCGTATTTAGTGAGTCTACTTTTCCGTTGACCTTCAGGCTGCCTTGTACGTTTACTGTAGAAATAGCCCCCCATCCCATGTCTCGTCCTATCGTAAAGCGGTTTAGTGCACCTTCGTAATGCATAAAGCTTGCCAGTCTAATGCCCGAATCGTGTATGGCTATTTCAGTATTGTCAAGGGTCTCGAGGAGCAGGCCCGCAGTGTTGTTGTTCCAATGTGTGCCGCCGCCGTAATTCCTGTCAATTCCACCAATCGTTAATGAACCAGTCGCCATGAAATTATTTTTGCAAGCGTAGTTTTTCGCTTCGGCGCTGGTTATTGATACGTTGCCAGTAATCTGTAGTTTGGCTGCTGGCATTGTGGTGCCTATCCCCACATTTCCTGATGGCATTAAAGCTATGTGGTCATTGGATTCGTTCTGCATGCCTATCGTCAGCAAGGCAGCCTTAGCATCGTTGATCAAGGGATTCTTGTCCCTAAACTCAATGAAGGCATAATCACTGCCCCTATTCACCCTGCTGGAAAAGACGATGCTGCTTGCACCTCCAGCATCCTCATGGTCCAGCAGCAAAGTTCCCTTGAGCGCGGTCGCAGGCGTGCCGGTTATCTCGCGGATGTTGAGCTTGGCTTGGGGTGCAGGGGAGCCGATGCCAATGTTTCCCTTGCCATCCAGGACAAGATCCTGATGCTCCCATGGTTCGCGAATGAAATACATGCGCCCCTGATTCACATGAATTGCCCAGTCGCCATGTTCAGTGTCGATGAAGTCAATTTGCGGCTCGTTGCCTTTCAGCGCCAATAAGCCCCCATTCGTAATGCCACTTTCTGGATCCTTGTATTGGTTAAAAACTCCTTGAATTGTGAGCTTGTTTCCAGGGTTCGCCGTGCCAATCCCCACATTGCCCGTCGCCCCATCCACAGACAACGCCAACTTGCCATCCGCTGCCGCCAAGCCAAAGCCGGGCTTGTCTCCGGCGCCCAACTGCACCTGCCACACCGATCCCTCCGCGGCAGGATCGGCAAAGAAGCGCAGCACCGGCTGATCCGGTTTCTGGCGCACCAGGCCGAGCGGTTGATCCGGCAGCTTCAGCACACCGTCATCGGCCTGGTTGAGGCTGGCGGCGATCAGATCGGCGAAATCCGTCTCCGTGGGGATCGCGTTGCGCACAAAGCGGGAGCGCAGCTCCTGGCGGCTTTTGGAGGTGGGCTTGGGCATGGCGGAAACCGGAATGGGGGAAAACGAAGGGCGGTGCGGGGAGGGGGTCAGGCCACCTGTAAATCCAGGCCGATCCGCAGGTTGCCGATCCCGATCAGGGAGGGCAGGGTGGCGCTGGCCGACACGAACTCAATCTCCTGGCTGGCGGCGGCGATCAACACGACGTCCGCGGCGGGCGACTGCAGGATCTCCTCGCTGCTGCGCAAGGGCTTGCCGCCGGGATCCAGCAGGAACAGCCGCAGCCGTTCCAGGTAGGCCACAAACGGCAAAGCCTCCACGGCCGCCACCAGGTCGCTGGCCCGCACCGCACCGCCCAGCCGCACCTCGGCGGTGGCGTCGAAACACCAGGGCGACAACGCGCGGATCAGCTCCTGGCGCAGTTGCCGCTCCGCATAGGCCGGATCCACCCCCTGCCGCAGGCACACCCACAGCCGCACCGTCACCGGCAGGTAGACGGCGTTGCGCACCACTGGCGCCAGTTCAGCCGGGCAGCGCTGGCGCAGGTGGCGTTCCATCGCCGCCAGCTGATCGATCGGCGCGCCGGGGGCAAATAGATTGCGGGGCACCTGCTCCCGCAGGTTGGGGATCACCAGCACCTCCACACCCCGCTCTTGCTGCGCCGGCAGGCACACCACCGTGTGCAACTGGCTGGCGAACGTCTCCCAAAGCAGTCGCTCGTAGTCCCAGCCGGCCAGGGCCCGGCCCTTGTGGCGCAGCTGCTCCGCCGCCCGCAGCCGCAGCTGGGCTTCGGTTTCGGCGGCCCGCCCGGCCCGGGAGCTGAAGGGCTGCTGGATCTCGGCAATCTCCGGCACCAGCTCCTCCAGATCGGTGATGCTGCGGGGCGGCAGGGGCCCCGCGTCGCAAGGCCGCACCGCTTCGGCCTCCACCGCCTGGCTCTGGATCGCCAGGATCGTGGCGTAGGCCTCCAGCGGGGCCAGCAGGCTGGCCCGGATCCAAATCCTTTCCAGCGGCGGCGGGTTCGCGGCCGCGGCTTCGGGCAGGGCAAAGCGCAAGATGCCGGAATGGAGCAGCCCATCGGTGCCGTCCGCCTGCACCGGCAGCGGCTGCCAGCGCCAGCCCTGTTGCAGTTGCCAGCGGATCGCCTCAGCCGGCCGCGGGCCCCGGGCGCTGCCCTCCGCGAGCTGAAACGCCAGGGCAATCGGCTGACCGGGCCGGATGCCCTCCAGCTCCAGCCATAGCTCGCCGGGGTGGGGATGGCTCGGCAGCAGCAGCGGTGCTTGCCAGGCCGCTTGGCTCCCCGGCGCCAGCGGCGGGAGCAGCTGCAGCGGTTCCTCCTCTCCAAACAGGTGCACGCGCAGGAGCTGGCCCCCCTCTACCCCGCTGGCGCCCAGATCCTGGGAGCGGATGTAGCCCACCTCCAGGCCCGCCAACAGGGGCGTGTAGGGCTCCGGCAGGGCGTAGCTCTCCGGTCGGACCGGGGTGGCCTTCAGCTTGGTGAGGGCAGCGTCGTAGCGCTCTTTCAGGGTGTCAGCCGTGCCCCGGAGCGCTTCGGCCATCGCCAGGGCCTGAAGGCCTGCCCGTTCACTGATCGCCAGGGCCATCGCCAGGGCCATCGCCTGGGCCTTGGCGGCCGCGAGCGCCGGATAGCGGCCATGGCCGAAATCCGGCGGCGTCAACCGCCAGCGCCACACCCGCGCCTGCTGCCGCAGATCTTCCTGCTGCAGAGCCTCGCCATTCGGGGCGCTGGCCAGGGGCCTCGACGTGCCCGGGGGGGTGAACTTACAGGTGATCGTCAGCCGGTCGAAATCGGCGCCGGCGAGCTGGAACAAGTGCAGCGCCGTTTGCTCGGCCAGGCTGGGGGCGTTTTTCTCCAACAGGCTCAGGTCGATCCGAAAGCTCTCTGCCGTCACCGCGTTCGCCGCCAAGCCGGTGTAGTCCCGGTAGTGACTGGCCAGATCGTTTGGCAACATCTGCCAGGTGCCGCGGAAGTTGATTTCCTCGAGGTCGCCATCCAGCAGCTCCGGATGGCTGAGGAAGAGGCTGCTGCCCAGCACCGGCTGGCTACCGAAGGGCGTGAATGGTTCGGCCGGATCCACCGGGGTGCCGTCCTGCTGCAGCCGCAACCCCTTGAGCCCCTGCCCCTGCACCTCCCCCTCCCCCCCCACCACCACCCGCAAGCGGGCCCAGGCCACCCGCAGGCCCTCGAAGCCGCCGCAGCTGCGCCAATGCCCCCCGCCCGATCCCAGGTCTCTACAGGGGCGCAACCGCAGCCGCAGCCGGGGCAGCTCGCCCGGCGCCAAGGGCGCCAGGGGGGGATCGCTGGGCAACAGCGCCAGCGTCATCTCCAACTTCCACTGGGCGGGGTTGGGGTTGGCAGGAGTGTCCTGCAGGCTGGCGGCCTCGATCGGCAGCGTCCACCAGCCTGCCGCCGTGCTCACCTCCACCAGCAGGGCCTGGTTGAGGCCCCAGCCCGGCCGATCCGGCGCCTGGGGGGGCTCGCCGGCGATGGCGTCACTTGGCAGCGTCTTTCCCGGCTCTGGGCGCAGGGAGGCGAGCAGGCTGTTGAGGCTGCCGCTCTCGGCGGTGAAGGTGAGACTGAGCCGGATCTGGCGGTTTCCCTCCGCCAGGGCCAGTAGCCGGCTCGCCACCGCGAACCCCACCCCCGCCCCGGGATTGGGCGGGTCCCCGCCGCCGACCTGTGCACTGCCGAAGCAGGGCGTCAGGGGCGTACCCGCAGCCATTGCCTTGGCGTCAATCACCAGCTCCCTGCCCCGGAGTTGGCGCCAGTTCACCTGCTGCAGCTCCGGGGGTTGCTCGCCGCCACGGGCCCCCCGTTGCGCCCCCTCCAATAAGGCATCCACCTCCTGCCAGCTGATGCGCCGCGGGGCCGTGCCGGGCGCCTCCAGCAGGGCGCCAAAGCGTTCCAGGGCCTCGCTGGCGGCTTGGGGCAACCAGGATTCCAACCGCTTGAGGCAGTCCCGCCAGGGCGGCGGCCCGCCTCCCGGCTGCTGCGGCTCTTGGGTCTGCGCCTCTTGCACTGACGGCGGCAGGGCCTGCCACAGGGTTTGCTGAAAGGCGGCCACCCCCTGGTGCCCCTGTCGGCTGCGGGCCAGGGCCTCGCGACGGCGGGCCGCCCACAGCTCTCCGTGGGCGGCGCTGAGGATCTCCTCGATCCGGGGCCAGGGGCTGACCTCGGCCTGGCTGGCCGCCGGAGCCGCGGCGGTGGTGGCGGAGGGGGTGGCGACCGCGGCGGCTAGCTGGCTCAGACGCAGCAGCGCCTCGGGGGGCAGGGCATAGCGCCTTTGCAGGGCCTCCAGATCCGTGAACGCCCGCCAGCAGCGTGCCGGGACGGCTTCGGGCCGCATGGGCGGCCGCCCGACCAGCCGCTCGGGCAGCGAATCGGGCAGTGGTTCGGGCCAGGCGAAGGCTTGGGCGTCAGCAAGGTCGAGGGCCTTGGCCAGGTTGGCGCTGAACTGGGCCGAGGCGGAGTTGGGGGTCTCGGGATCGAGTCGCCAGCTGGCAAGCTTGCGACGCCTGCGGCCACAGCGCTCCAGCAGCCAATTCACCTGCTGCCATTGGGCATCGATGTGCAGCTTCATCGTCATCATCAGCACGAAGGTGGTCTTCCGGGCCGTGAATAGATTCGCCTCGTCTTTGGCCTGCTTCGCTGTCAAGGAGTGCAGCAGCCGGCAGGTGGGGGCGGTGAACAATCGCCTGAGATAGGCCTCTACCTTCTCGTTGTCGCGTTGGAGGTACAGATCATCAAGGCAATTCACCTCGCTGAGGCCATCTTTTTCCCAATCCAATACGCCGCCCGTGGGGCCCAGCAGGCTGGCGTAGAAGTTGCGGGGGAAGTCACGGCGATCGCTGAGCACCCCGCTCGCCAACAGCTCCTCCACACCGAGCCAGCGGTTGATGGCCACCCATTCCCAATCGGAGCCCCCATCGCAGCGTTGGCGCACCAGACGCATCAGCTGCAGAAACTCCCGCGGCTCCAGGGGTAGATGCTGCTGGTTGGCGTCGATCGACCAGAACTGCAGGAAGGGCCCCAGGGACTGGATCGCTTCGACGGCAGGGGCGGCCTCCCCGTACACCAGGCGCAGCATGCGATCGAGTCGCTCGCGGTGCTCCGGGTTCTCAGCCACAATCGAAGTAAAGTTGGTGACGCCACGCTCTAGCTGAATGGCCCGCATACGACACACTCGGGCGTGGTTGAGCGAAAGCTCCGTCAAGGTGCGATAGAGCCGATCTTCCCCCTCGCCGTCCACCCCGGCCCGCAGCAGCGAGCCGGCCGGCAACATGATCGGAGCGGCCTCCTCCACCAGGGTGAAGGCCACCGTCACCCGGTCGGGTTCGCCGACGCGGGGCCTGAAGCCAAGCCGTTCGTAGTTGTAGTGGTCAAGATGGCGAGTAGGCAGGGCATTGAGCAGTTGGCGCTGATGCCGCAGCAGGTGGATGAACACCAGCAGCAAGGCGAAGTGGGGCCGGCCGAGCCAGGTCCGCTGCGCCGCGCTCCAGGGGTTCGGGCCCGCCGCCGCCGCCGCCGCCAGGAAGGCGGCCATCGCCTCCGGCGTGAGCTCGGGGTGGCAACAAAAGGCCTCCCAGTCAAGCGGCTTTGCCAGCTCCTGCACGCAGCGGATCAGCTCGGCATCGCCGCCGTCATCCAATGTCACCGCTTCGGGATCGGGGGCCTGCCGCTGCCGAGACACCGCCGTCGTGCCCCAGGCGGGGAAGTCGTTGACGGGCAGCCATCGCGAAACGGGTTGGGCCATGGGTCAGGCTGTCGCGGCGGTGGCTTCGTTGAGGTAGAAGGGAAACACCATGTTGAAGCGGGAATTGGTGGCAGGAACCATGTAGTCGAGCTGGATATCCAGTACCCCGGCCAGTTGGGCGTTGGGGTTAATTTCCACATCCAGCAGCACAATACGGGGTTCGTGCAATAGCACGGCTTCCTCAATCACTGTGGAAAGATTGATAATCAGTTGGCTATCGATTTCTTCATAGAGCCACTCCTCCAGGGCAGCTCCATAGGATTCCTGCATCAGCCTTTCGCCCTTGCGGGTGGCAAACAGCAGCCCCAGGGATTGGTGGATGTCCTGTTCGTCGGCCACCATTGCCACCTGGCCCCCATCGGCCGAGAAGCTGGGCGGAAAAGACCAGCCGCGTCCCAGAAAGCCCTCGGCCGTCATGACCACTCCCGGGCCGGGGTGGCTTCCAGCACCGCTGCGGCTTTGGCTTCTGGTTCGGCCAGGCTGGTCTCCTCAGCTAAAGCCTCAGGCTGCAATTGGGCCCGGGCCTGGCTCTGCAGCCGGCTGACCAGTCCATAGACCGATTTGAACGGGCGCTCGCCGAGGGCTTCGAGAATCAGATTGATGTCGTCGACACTGAGCTCAAGACTGAGGGTGGTTTCGCCCATGGGAAAGGTGGCAGAAAAAGGTGGCAGTTAGGGGAGGAAAGCGGTGATCAATCCCCGATCAAAACCGTGGGGAAGCCCACGGCGATCGAGCCGCCGTGGGCCGTGCTGTCCCCCATGCGGGCGGCGGGTTTGCCGCCGATCAGCACGCTGGAGGACCCCTTGACGATTGAATCGGGGGGGCCCACACAGACGCAGTTGTCCCCCAGGCAGGCCGCCGGCAGGTTGCCGATCAGCACCGTGGGGCTGCCCGGTCCGACGATCGGGCCGCCCACGTGGGGAATGGGAGACGGAACAGCGGGGGTCTGCATCGGGCAGGTGTGTAAATCGGTGAGGCGGGCGGCGGGGGGCATGGTGGGATTGGGGTGAATTGGGTTGATTGGGTTGATTGGGTTGGGGCTTAATTAATTGATCTTGACCAGGGCGGCCTTGATTTCCACCATCGCATTGGATCCCAACTTGGCTTCGGCGCCTCCTTGGGCGGCAAAGGTGGCATCGGCGGCCAGATCCACCTGGGCGGCCTTGGCGCTGAATTTGCTTTTGGCGGCCACCTCCACCGCGGTGGCCTGCAGCGAAGCCTTGGTTTGACCCTGCAGATCAAGCTTGGCTTGGGACTCGATTTTGATGTTGCCTTTGGCGCTGAGGGTGATGTCTTTGTCGCTGGTCAGGCTGATGCCTTTGTCGCTGAGTTCGATCTTGTTATTGTGTTGATCTTCGATGGTGATTGTTTTTGCTTTTTCATCCAGACTGATTTTATTTTTGTATTCGCCGCTTGCCTTGCCGGCCGCTGTGGTTTCGATGTGCAATGCCGGTGTTTTGTCGTCAAAGACGATGCGGCTGCCGGCGCGGCTGACGATCGCCCGCAGCGGATTGGTCTTGTCCGGGTTTTGCACCGGCTGGGGCGGTTTGTTCTTGCTGCCAAACAGGGCCCCCATAATCAGGGGCTGGCGCGGATCGTCATTGAGAAAGCCGATCACCACCTCATCGCCCACCTCCGGCCGGAACACGAACCCCCGGCCGGCGCCCGCATCGGGGCTCAGGGGCCGGGCCCATTGCAGGGCTTGATCTGGGGCCATCTGGGGCAGCTTCACCTGCACCCGCAGTTCGCCATCGGGATCCACCGCCAGGGAGGCCACGGTGGCGATCTGCAAACCAATGGCCGGGGGCAGCAAGCCGGCAGCTGGCACCTCCGCCAGCTCCGCTGTGCGGGCAAACCAATCGGCGCTCAGGCCCAGGCGCAGTTGGCTGCGCCAGCCATCGCCATCAATGGTGTGGGTGACGCCTGACACCAGCGCCTTGCCGTTGAAGCGCTGGCCCACCCCCTTGATTTCCACGGTGTCGAGGGGTTGGAGGTCTGCGCCGCCATCCACCACGGCCGTACCCCGCAGCAGGGACAAGCGGCTGCGCAGCAAGCGCGCATCAGCCCAGGACTGCAGTTCGTCGGGGGCCGTTGGCGCCCCATGCAGGAGGCTGGCATCGCTCGCTTCCACGGCCTTGGCAAGGAGCGTGTCGGATTGATTGCCGATCTGCAGATTCGCAGGCTTGGCCCGCACCGGGGCCGTTGGCGCCAGCTTGGCGCGATCCCAGCTCTGCACCTTGAGGGATGCCCATTGCTGGACGCCATCCAGCTCCAGCTCCAGCTCCCGGGTGTCATCGAGGCCAAAGTCAAGGATGCGCTTCGGGGTCCCCAGCGCCAGGGGCAGGGCACTGATTGCGCCGTTCTGCACGCGGATGGCCAGTCCGAGCACATCGCTGCGGCAGACGATGAAATCCCAATCACTCACATTGAACTGCACCAGTTCGGGATGGGTTATGGGGGTGCGGGCCAGGCGCCCCACCTTGAGATTGGCCTGGCTGATCAGCTGGCGCATCACCTCCGCATCGTTCTTGTTGGCATGCACGCGCGAATGGCGGGCCCGAGTCATGGTGATCGCCCGGTCCCTGAGGTTCACCTTCAGCCGCAGACCCTCGCCACCGGCCGATACGGCATGGCGGGTGACGATGCCCTCGAAGATTTTCTCTGGAGCTGGGCCACCCCCCTCGTAACCCAGGGCGATGCTGATGCGGCTGCCCGGTTTGAACAGGGCGCCATCACTGATTTCAAAGCAACGCTCGGCCACACTGCCATCCAGCAGGGTGAGGCTGGCCTGGGGGATGCGATTCAGCTCCAGCTGGATCTCCAGGTCCAGCACCTCCAGCTCGGCGGGAAGGGGCTGTCCATCACAGCGAATTGTGATATCGGGGAGGGCCATCAACTTGGGCCTCCTGGGGGAATCAGCGGCGGAAACAGCAACTGGCTGCCGGGGGCGAGGCTGCGCAAGCTCTCCAGTTGGTTGAAAGCCGCCACTTGCAGGTAGGGATCGGTGGTTCCGTAATACCTCAGGCAGAGCATCGGCAGGGTTTCACCGGCGAGCACCAGGTGGCGATGGCTGAGATCGGGAGACGACAACCGCAGGCGAGCCTGTTGCTTTTTGACATCCACTGCCTCCACAAAATTGGCATTGATTTCAGCTAACAAAGGCTCGCCATTTTTATCCATTAATGGATAAACTAATTCGTAATTCTTAAGCCTTGCTTCAAAGGATGAGCGGATGCCTGCCTGTACCCAACTCAAACGCAGAAAGGAAGGCTCATGGGAATCGCCATTGATCTGGTTGCAGAGCCTGAGGAATAGGGCCACCTGCTTGGCCACCCCTTGCTTGCGGCCCTGGATCTCGCTGGCACCGTAGCGTCCGAAGTTGATGCCATTGAACAACAAGGTGACCGCTAGCTGCCGCGAGCCACTGGCGTGAAAGCGAGCCTGGGCCGAACTTGTCGACAGTCCTTGGCCCGACTGGTAAATTTGTGCTTGCTTTACTTTTAAGCTTGTTAGATCGTATTGGGCGTGTAGCTTATGAGGGGCTGGGCTGACTGGCCGTGAGTATTTCTTGTCCAGAAAGGCGGTGATATTGAAACGTTGTGGTTTGGCGAGGTTGAGTTCGGGCATGGCTGGTTCAGCGCTCTTTGAGCTGCGCCAACTGGCGCAGCACGGAGCGGATGCAGCGGGCCACAAGCTCGCTTTCCTGGGAGCCTCCCGGGCTAGGCAACGGCGCCGTCGACCAACCGGCTTGGGGGCCGGCCGAATCCCTCTCCTGCCGGGGTGGAGCTGGGGCCGGCTGGGCTTGCACCACGGCCCGAATAATGAGTTGTCTGATTTCGATGGTCATCAGAGCTGGATCAGTCGCATGCCGGCATAGGTGAGGCTTAAGCTTTCAATTAAGACCTCTTCGCCTTTGGCGTTGAGGCTGGCAAGTTGCCAGGCCACCGGAAAGACCTCGCAAAACTTCCAAGCCATGGTGGGAATGCCCTGTTCTGAAAAGACGGTTACCAAGACATCGGAGCGAGAGAACTGAAATTCGTTGAGAACCTCTTTGATTTGCATCGAAAGGGGCGAGCCGATAACGACGCCTCGTTTGAGCTCAAGTTTGGCGTAGTCGATGCCTGTAGGTATTACCCTTTTAGAAATAGAGCTGACTGAGGTTGGATCAGGTTTGGTGCTGATGGTGGCCCCCATGCCTGAAATCTCCTGAAAGCGAATATCCAAGGGATTGGGGTGAATGCCGGCGGCAAAGAAAAAGACACCGAAGCGATGGGTCATCGGTAGACCCAAGGCTTGGTTCCATGGTGGCGGCGGTAGGGGGAAGGCCATGGTGATTAGAAGGGATGCTTGATGGACCAACCTTTGGCCCGTAGCTCTAACCTCTCAACGACCACCTCATTGCCCTGGGCGTCCAGATTGGCTCCGGTCAGCTTCACGGGGATGGCCCGATTGGCCTGCCAGGCGATTTTTGGTTGGCCATCGGCCTGGCAGAGCTGGACCTGTAGCAGGCGAGCATCACCCTGGCGTAACCAATCATGCAGACTGGAATCGGCCACCACCACCCCCTGGGACAGGGTGAGGCTGGTGTAGGTGTTGATGTAATAGGTGCTGATGCTTTCGCCATCGAGAAAGGAGAGGCCGTCGCGATAGGTGACTGCCGATCGCTCCCAAACCAAGCCCTCCACCTTGGTGAAACGCATGGTAATGGCGCCAACAATCACACGGTAGTGATAGGCAACTAAGGGGTAGGCTGTTGGTATGGCGCTGGGAGCGGGGCCTGGCATCAGGTTTCTTCCATGGTGATGAGATCGGCTTGAAGATCTAGGGTTTCAATGGCGGCATCATTCGATTTGGTATCAAAACTTGGGGCACTTAGCTTGGTCGGAAATGCATTAATTGCTTTCCAGGAAATTACTGGATTTCCTTTCTCATCGCAAAGGCGGATGAAAACATCTTTTTTCTCCACCTGGTTTGTTTGTATGGTTTGAATCCAGCCATATAACGCTTTGATACTGATGCTTTTGACTACCCCTTTTTTAAGGCTGATGGTGGTGGCGGTGCGTTGGCCAGGAAAATAGAAGGTTCGTGGTCCTGGTTGCTTGGTGGTTGGGCTTTCCTTATAGGTGCCTACCTCATAGCCAATTGTCAGGCCCGAGACCTCGGAGAAGGCGATGCTTTCGCCTCCAATCTCAACCCTGTAGTTATAAACTGGCAGCGGGTATTCCGTACGAATTGTGGCGGGAGTGGTGGCCATGGTGGTGGTGGGGCAGAGAAGGGGGGCTAGGGGTGTGGGGAGGAAAGATCAGTTCGGATAAGTGAGAATTTCGTTACTCAGCGAGCTTGTGGGAAAAACGTAGGATGATGAATTCAGCTGGCCTTACAGCAGCCAAACCAATTTCTACGATTAATTTTCCAGCCAAGATGTCATCTGTTGTCATAGTTTTACCCAGGCCCACATTGACGAAGTAAGCTTGTTCGGCTTTGGTGCCCTGCAGGGCGCCACGCTCCCATAGCGTGTAGAGATAGCTGTCAATCATCCCCTTAACTTTAAGCCAGGTCGAGATATCGTTAGGTTCAAAGACAGCAAAAGCGGTTGCTTTTTTCACTGATTCTTCGACATTGATGAACAGGCGTCTAACGGGAATGAACCTCCACTCATTGTTATTGCCATCCAGGGTGCGAGCCCCCCACACCACGGTGCCTGAGCCGGGGAAGCTGCGGATAGCGTTGATGGATTTGCCGGTGGAGTCGATATTGAGCCCTTCTTGGTCTTCCGTAGTTACTTGGATGACGGGCGCCACAACGGCTTGCAGGCTGATGTTGGCGGGAGCTTTCCAGATGCCACGCTCGCGATCGACACTGGCATAGGCGCCGGCAATGGCAGCGCTGGGCGGTAAGATAACACGTTGGTCGGACAGTATCTTCAAGATCTTGTTGTAATGGATGTTATTTATGCCTGTGCTGAGGCTATCGAGTTTAGAATTTGTTGAAGATCCAGCGGCGCTTGAGCCCGTGCTTCCTGTCGCGCCAGCCCCTGACGCAGCAGCCCCTGATCCTGTAGTGCTTGATCCTGCAGCGCTTGAACTGGCGATGCCTGTCTTGGTGATAGTAACTTCAATTTTACTTGTTACTATCCTATGGGATAAGGTGGTTATTAAATCTGGGTAGTAAGCGGCTCCACGATCAAGTCGCTCTGTCCCAACAACATCCCGTAGTTCCTTGGCAGATTCTGAAGTAATGTCACTAGGGGAAGTCTTGATGGCGTCTATTTTGGTATCAATGATGGTGAATCGATCTTTCATTTTAAAGGCGTGGGCCAGGGCTCTCTGATATATTTCACCATAATCATTGCCTAGCTGAGTTGCTTCTGGGATGACAACTAATGTTGGATCGTCGGCTTTTTCCAGTTCTTCGATGCCGTTTAGAAATTTATCTTTGGCAAATTCACTGCCAGATCCAGTGCTTCCAATCGAAACTACGAAACAACGTCCACCGCCATTGCGGAAATAATGGTCCATGGCATACCAGAGTAGAAATTTTGGTTTGCTAAATATGGGTACGGGTTGGTCACTTGAATCTTGTATTTCATAGCTAAATTGTTCGGCCTCAGTTTCGTTGACGATGACTTTCCAGGGTGCACTTGGTGCTTGGCCAAAGCTTTCTTCATAATCTCGCAGCGATCTGATTACCTTGATGATTGGTTGTTCGCCAGTATGGGTTTCTGTGTATCCAATGAATGCGGGAATTGCCGTGGCAATTTCTGCTACTGAAGGAGGCAAGGTGGAGATTTCCTCCACATAGATTCCCGGGGTTGCGTAGGTGGTTGGGGCCATGGAAAGGTTGGGGAACGAGGGGGGCGAAGTGGCTGATCGAATCGAAAGGCCAAGAGCCTTATCAATTGCAGAGACTTAGGTTGAGTCCATGATTAAGCTGTATTACTGTCTATCATTGTATCTGTAACTTCAGTCTTTTCTTTATTCATTAATTTGACAATAATATTTTTTGTTTTCTCGCTACTTTGCGGATGGGGGTCCCTAAGAGTAATCAGTTTAATCTTGTATAAGAGAGCAGGGTGTTGGGTGATTCTCAGGGCACCCCAAACCTCATTTTGTTGCTGGAGGTTGAGTGAAATCATCTCGCACCTAAGGCTTTCGATACCCTCTGGCATATTATTTGACGATTGAGCCTGATTGTTTGCCCTTTCTAGGACCGGATGGGAATGGAAGAACCTAATGATATCGGTTAGATAGTTCCAGGATGTGGGGTAATCGTTGAAGCGGGCAATGAAGAGTGCGGATATTGTAAGAGGTATGTCAGGATTGATCCGTTGACTGCGTTCGTCATAGAATGGATTCGCCCCTCTTAGTTCCCGCTCTTCTTCGACATTGACGACGAGTATATTGACCCTGCCCGATTGAATGTTTAGCGGATCGATCTTGTCTCCTTCAATAAATACAACTAGTGGCTGCCCTGAGTCTGTTTCCCCGTCCAGAAGGTGAGTGTTGACCTTATCGCGTAGATAAGTGAGGGCAGCGCCAATCAACTGGACCTCCAGCAGGCATTCCCTTTGGTGAATTTGTCTAGGCAGGATGGAAGTTGGTCCATTGCCTGGCCATGGCAGGAATTATTCGGTAAAAAGCTACCGTCATTCCTGGGCTTGCAGCGATTATGAAAAAGATTGTCTTAATGCTTAATATTTTTGCATATACTATTGCGCCTGTTCGCTAACAAAGGCGCTCTGGTGTTTGGCGCGGCGATGCTCCTTAGGCGATCTTCAACGATCCACCGACCCCATGATCACGTCGATGGAGCCGAGGATGGCCATGATGTCGGCCACCTTGGCCCCCTTGAGGATGTGGGGCAAGATCTGGAGATTGTTGAGGTCGGCGGCGCGGATTTTGAAGCGCCAGGGGGTGACATCGTCGTTGCCCTGGATGAAGACACCGATTTCGCCCTTGCCGGATTCGAGGCGGGTGTAGAGCTCGCCGCTGGGAATTTTGAAGGTGGGGGCTACTTTTTTGGCGACGTATTGATAGTCGAAGCCATAGGCGTCGCTGCTTTTGCCTTCGCTGATGCGGCGGGCCTCCAGGTTTTCGGTGGGGCCGCCGGGAATCATGTGGATCGCCTGGCGCAGGATTTTGAGCGATTGGCGCATCTCCTCAACGCGCACGCGGTAGCGGGCAAAGCAGTCGCCTTCTTTTTCCCAGGCGACGGCCCACTCGAAATCGTCGTAGCACTCGTAGTGATCAACCTTGCGCAGGTCCCAGGGGACGCCCGAGGCGCGCAGCATCGGTCCGGACAGGCTCCAATTGATCGCCTGGTCGCGGTTGACGACGCCCAGACCCTCAATGCGGCGGCGGAAGATAGGGTTATTGGTGATTAGTTTTTCGTATTCGTCGATTTTGGGGCCAAACCAGTTGCAGAAGTCTTCGCATTTCTCCAGCCAGCCGTAGGGCAGATCGACTGCTACACCACCGATCCGGAAGTAGTTGTTGTTGATCAGCCGTTGGCCGGTGGCGGCTTCCCAGAGGTCGTAGATCATCTCCCGTTCGCGGAAGATGTAAAAGAAGGGCGTCTGGGCCCCCACATCCGCTAGAAATGGTCCCAGCCACAGCAGGTGGTTGGCGATGCGGTTCAGCTCCAGCATCAACACGCGGATGTAGCTGGCCCGGCGCGGCACCTGGATGTTGGCCAGCCGCTCGGGGGCATTAACCACGATGGCCTCATAGAACATGCCGGCCGCGTAGTCCATGCGGCTTACGTAAGGCACGTACATGATGCTGGTGCGGTTTTCGGCGATCTTCTCCATGCCGCGATGGAGATAGCCGATCACCGGCTCGCAGTCCACCACATCCTCGCCATCGAGAGTCACCACCAGCCGCAACACCCCGTGCATCGAGGGGTGGTGGGGGCCGAAGTTGACCACCATCGGCTCGGTGCGCGTTTCCAGCTGGGTCATGGGAAGGCGGAGGCCGTGGCAAGCGGAGATTCTAAGGAGCCCGCGGCGGAAATCTGGTGGTCGGCAGCGGGCGAGTGATCAGCGGCCAGCGGCCCAGGGGCCAGCGGCCCAGGGGCCAGGGGCCCTAGGTGCTGGCCCAGAGGTTCTGGACCACGGCGGCTCCCACATTCAGACCGACAGCAAAGGAATCCTCACAGGCCTCGCGGATGTGCACGCCGCCATAGACGCGGCTGATCGCATCCTCCAGGCCGGCCTCGTAAAAGCTGTTGCGCACTACTCCCTCCCCATCGATAAAACCGTCAAAGCTGCGCACCACGCCGGGGAGTTCCTGCGAGGTGGCATCAAAGGTGAGATTGTCACCAAAGAAATGGCTCATGACGCTGGCAAAGGTGCCCCCCATCACCGAGTGGCCGGAAAGGAAATCCGGGAAGGGTGGCGACTGGACGCCATTGATCGAGGACAGCAAGGACTGCCAGTTTTGGTCTCGGACGGTGAGGGCCGAACCATCCGTATCGGAGAAGCTGCCGGTGATCAGGTCCCAGGGGCGGGGCTGAACGTTGTCGTATTTCTCTTTCCAGGCGCAAATCACGGCATCGGCCATGGAGAGGCTGAGGCTGGCCATCAGCTTGGCGTTGGTGACCAAGGAGGTCCCCTGGTCGAGCGCCACATCCATGGCGATCTCAAGCATCTGGCCGTAGGGCCGGAAGGTGTCGGTCCTGTCGTAGGCCCAGAAGAGAGCGATTTCCGTCTGATCGGGGCTGCGCTCCAACGTCGTTGTGGCGGTGTTTGCCAAGCCGCCGTAGAGACGCACTTCGTTCAGCTGCTGGGCATAGCGGTCGAGGTCCACATCGGGCCGGCACTGCAGACCGTCGGAGCTGAAGTCATCGGGACTGCTGATCACCCAGGGGGTCACCGATCCCCAGTTGGGCCCCACAGCCGCTCCTGCGGTGGGTCCGGACGGGGCCGGCGTCCAGACATATCCGGGCAGACCGCCGCTGGGGGGGGTGTAAGGGGTGGTGTTGGCCGAGCCGTCGTTGGCTCGCAGAGCACGGATCTGGTCGGCTATGCCGGCACCGAAGGCCAGGCCCGCCTGAATACTCTCCGCCGACCCCGCGAGTGACTGGAGGCTGAGGGCGTATTCAGCTTGGATCAAGCTGCTCTCCCCGGGAAGTTCGAGCGAGAGAATCCGCTGAGCCGCCCCCACTACGGCCGCATCCAGGCTGGCGCTCGCCGGGGCGCTCTGGTCGATTCTGTAGAAATCAACCTGATCGCCAAAGGCGGCCACTGTGTCCAGCATCGCCGTGGAGAGCATGGCGATCAGGCGGGTGCCGGTGGTGGGGGGCACACCGGGCTTGCCATTGCTGCCCGCGGATTGGATCGCGTTCAGGGCAATGTTGGTCCAAACAAGGATCGGGTCAGAGCCCGGCGGCACAAGAGCTGGGGTGGGATTAAGGGTATCGATGCTGACCCAATCGAAGGCAGCGCTGCCGGCATTTCCGGCGATATCGGTGTATGAATTAGCTGCGATGGAAAGCGTACCCGTGGAGGCGATGCCGTCTTGAGCGGTGAAAATGGCAGAATAGAAGTTGCCATATCCAGTAAAGCCGCTGAGGGTGCCGTTGCTTATACTGATGTCTTCAGCGCTGAAACCTACGACGTTTTCACTAAAGGAGAACGAGACTAGGGCGTTTTTGGCATTGTCATTGATGGCGGGCGCTGCGAACAGAATGGCGACCTCAGGATTAAAGGTGTCTATCTGCAGTGTGGATGACACAGCTCCCGCACCCGCATTTTCGAAGACGTCGTGCCAAGAGCCAGTGGCGATGGCGATTGAAGCGGTGCCTTCCGTATTTGCCGTGGGCGTGAAGGTGGCGTAATAATTGGTGATGGAGCCGTTGAGATTAGAGAGGCTGCCCCCGGAGACGGTGACATCACCGCTGCTGAAGGAGGTGCCGGGATTGCGGTTGAAGGCAAAGGAGATCAGGGCGGTCTCTCCAGTTGTGATTAAAGTATCATTGCTATTAATAGTTACGTTATTGGCGATGCCGGTGAGGTTGGTGGCGCTGTTGTTGCGAAAGAAAGCGGCCCTCTGATTGGTGCTTAAAGAGCGAATGTCGCCGTAACCGGCCTTGTCGTATCCATTTACGCTGGTATAGGTGACAGCGACGGTGTCTGTGGCGAGGATCGGTGTGGCGAGGTTCAGGCGGATGGTGGTGCCGCCGCCGCGCAGCATGGCGGGGCCAGTGAGGCTGCGGCGGATTCCGTTGACGGAAACCTGAAAGCGGCTGAAACTGGGTAGAATGCTGTTGAGGGTGTCGCTGTAGCGCAAAGCAAGAGCCGTGCCGTCAATAGCCAGCTCAACCAGGCTTGGAATTGCCATGGAAAATGATAATTGGGGTAATTTTATTTGCGTCACAAGCTAAGTTGGCCTGAGACGCTTAGGCGAAGAGCGTATAATTACTTGTATTCGCTTTAAGCTTTCTTTAAGTCGATGTAGGGTTTATGAAGTGGTCTTGGCTGGGCTGTCACGGCTTGCTCTGCGCATTCGCTTCGCCATCTTCCAGGCGATAGGTACGCCAGCCAGGGGCAGGGGAGCGGGTACCGGCACAGGCTCGATCCTGAGCTCGAAGCTGTCGGCGTTCTGTCCCGTTCCCCAGTTCCAGGTGAAAGCTCCGGGGTTGAGGCCGAGGTCGGCTAGGGTGAAATTATTGAATCGACTGGTGCCATTGAGGGGATTGCCACTCCCATAGAGGAGAGGCAAGACGAGAAGGGGTTGGTTGTTGACAGTGTCAATATAAATACCGAAAAGATCACCAGAGCCACTGCTGGGGTTTGTTGGAAAAATAAATGGATCGGTGTTGAAGGAAAGGGGACCGTTGATGCCGCTCCAGAGATTGACATCAACTTGAGGAGGAACACCGTTGAAGGCATCGGGACCGGCATAAATTTGGTTGTCCCACAAGACGTTCGTGTAGTCGAGTGCTTGGGTGGGTGAGTCAGGAGGATTGAAGAGGCTGGTGGTATTGGCCGAACCGCTGCCAATCACCACTACGTCGTTGCCATCTTGTTTTACGGTGAGTACAATGGCGGAATGGGCTGCGATTGAGGGCCAAAAAATAACCCCCAGTCCGAGCAGAGCTAGGCGACGGAGGTAATGGCTGGGAATCATTCTCGAGGGACCTGCTATTGAGCGGAAGTATGCAGCAAAAGCGAATGATTTTGGTAGCGGATAAGATTTCTTTATTAATGCTGGGATTTTCTTCTGAAAATTTTTGGTTTTGTTTATGGATCTAGGCGGTTGGGGGCCACCACCTTCTCCTGAGCGCTGCCCTGGCCGGTTCCGCTTAGGAATGGGC